>DAHWOF010000232.1 GCA_027335345.1 Granulicella sp.
ACACCCGCTCGAATCCGCTCAGATCCCTCAGCCCCGGAACAAACTCGTCAAAGACCTCTACCCAGCCCCTCACTCCCGCGCCGGCTGCCGGCTGGATCGGCGTTCCGACTGGCTCCCTGTAAGGAGTGCGAATGATCCCGATCTGCTTCCACTCCATCCGCGCCTCCCTCCTCATGCGTCCAACCTGCGAAATGAGATCAGCGGACAGTTCTTGCAGATATCCGCGCCCGGAAATCCGTCACCAGGGCGAGCAAACGAACTACCTCCCGACTCTTCAATGCGCTCCATCAATCGCCGGCAGACCTCGCCGATCCGTTCGCCAGGAACGATGACGTTCACCTCGTTGCGTTCCGTCTTACCCGCCGCATAGCTTCCTGAACAGGCCGGCAGCAAGTTGAACCGGCCCGTCAGATACGTCCATACGTTGCCGCCGCAGGCTGACGAGTTGGTCATGATGGTGGTTTGCAGCGGGTGGACGCCAACCGCCGCCATGTAGTCCACCGCCAGCGAGTAGGCCTGCATCGGATCACAGTAAAAATGCACCGTGTCCGGGTGGCCAAAGACCTTCGCCTTGGCCAGCGGCGCCACCGCCACGCCCAGCAGCCCTTCGGGCAGGCATGGCTTGGAACGGACAAAACGCTCGGCCTGCTCGCGGTTCCCGGCGTACTTGATCTGACCGGCGATCTCCGTCTCGTCGAACTCTTTCCATCCGAAGCAGTAACGAGCGCTGTGACAACTCAGATCGCGCTTTTCGCCGTAGATGATCTTTCCCTGCATACGGGCAGCCACCTCCCACTGACAGAAGGTGAGCGGCTTCAGCGGCGACTCAATCTCACCGCAGTTCCTCTTGAAGACTTCCAACTCCGCCGCATCGAAGAAGAAACGGACGGCAATGGGAAAGTGATAAAGATGCAGCTCATGCATCAGCAGCGATTGCATCTCTTCGTAGGCCTTCATCTCCATGCTCCTCAGCGCCGTGCTCAGGCGGTTCTCGGTTGGCCTTGAACCCAGGGGATCTTCTAGGTAGAAGCCACGCTCCGCGTCACCATTGGCCCTCCACGTCGGCTTGTGTCATCGAAGGTAGGGTTCCCGCCCGGAACTGCTCAATCGCCTCGCCCACAGTGCCGCCTGCAATGGGATAAACAGTGACGCCGGCGGCCCACAAGACCGCAAAGGCCTTGGGACCGGCGTGGCCGGTCAGCAGCGCATGGACGCCCAACTCAGCGACAGCTTTCGCCGCCTGGATGCCCGCCCCTTGCGCAGAGTTCAGGTTGACCGAGTTGGGGACCGACTGAATGGCATTGGTTTCGAGATCGATGACGACAAAGGCCTGCGCCCGACCGAAGTGCGGATCCACGGCCGCATCGAGACCCTTGCCAACCGAGGTAATGGCAACTTTCATGACTCTGCTCTCCGCAGAGACAGAGAGCAAGCAGCGTGCCACTGTCGTCATGCAGCCAAGCAAGAGGTGTTTTCAATGACTTATGGGGATCGATCTCCCCGCGAAGGCGGAACAGGGAACTTCATCAGCGCAGAGGTGTTGCACTCTGCAACGCTAGCGGCGCCGTGCCTTGGGTGGAGTTACGGTTGACGGCCTGGCTTGGGGATCGTCCAGCGTCTCTTCGGAGGCTGCCTTGAGCCGTCGATAGAGCGTGCTCGGATCAATGCCCAGCTCACGGGCCGCCTGGCGACGATTGCCCTGATGGCGCTGCAGCGCCGACTCGATCATCTGGCGCTGAATGGCGCGCAGATTCGTGCCGGGCGTCGGTGTGGAGATGCTCGAATCGATACGCCGGAGCTCCACCGGCAGATGCTCCACTTCGATGATCGCTCCGCGGCAGAGCACAAAGGCCTGCTCCACAATGTTCTCCAGTTCGCGGACGTTGCCGGGGTAGTTATGCTCCATCAGACGAACCATGACCTCCGGCGAAACACCAGCGATCTCCCGCTCCTGCAGGCGATTGAACCGGTTCACCAGATGATCGATCAGCAGCGGCAAATCCTCCCGCCGCTCCCGCAGCGGCGGAATGCGCAGGTGAACCACGCGAATCCGGTAGAAGAGATCCTCTCGGAATTTGCCCTCCTGGACCAGTTGCGCAAGATCTTTGTTGGTGGCCGCAACCACCCGGACGTTCACCTTGATCGGCTCGATCGCGCCCAGAGGTTCCACCACCCGCTCCTGCAGCACGCGCAGCAGACGCACCTGCATCGCTGCCGAGATGTCGCCGATCTCATCGAGAAAGATCGTGCCGCCGTCGGCCAGCGCAAAGCGGCCTGGCTTGTCTTTCTTCGCGTCAGTAAAGGCCCCGGCCTTGTACCCAAAGAGTTCAGACTCCAGCAGCGCGTCCGGCAAAGCCGCGCAGTTGACGGCGACAAACCGCTTCCTGGAGCGAGGAGAGAGCTGGTGAATGGCCCGGGCAAAGAGCTCCTTGCCAGTGCCGCTCTCGCCTTCAATCAGCACCGTGCTCGCGCTGGCGGCGATCTGCGGCAGAATCTCGAAGAGACTGCGCAACGCCTTGCTGCGACCGACGATGTCCTCAAAGGTGTAGCGCGCCTCAAGTTCCTTGCGCAGTTGCTCCACGCGGCTGAGGTCTTGAAAGGTCTCCACGCCGCCCGTAACCTCGCCATCCGGCGCGCGCAGCAGCGCCGTGGAGATGCGGATGGGAATCTGGCTGCCATCGACGGCGACGATGCTGGCCGTCGCCCCCATCACCGGCTTGCCGCTGGCCAGCGTACGGCGCAGTGCGCATCGCTCTTCGCAGATGTTGGCTCGGAAGACGTCCGAACATCGCCGGCCCAGCGCGTCCTGGCGGCGCACGCCTGTGATTCGCTCGGCGGCGCGATTGAAGGCCGTGATGCGCCACTGATGATCGACGGTAAAGACGCCCTCATTGATCGAGTCGAGGATCGGATCGTGCGACGGACCAGCCGGCGCGTCACCGGGCAAATGCTGGTTCGGATTGTTGCGCTCATCTGCCATCGACAACAGATTAGCGCGCCGTGTTGCATTTTGCCGTGATGGAGCGCACAAGAATTGCAATTTGCAATGGCACACCGTCTCTACAACCGCGTAACCTTCTGTCTCCATGGTGTTTGCAGGTTTTGGCCTGTCAGATGCTTACCCTTTTTGCGATGAGGATCGCTATTCCACACTGGCAAGGGCGCATTGCACCGGTCTTCGATGTCGCCGGGCATCTGCTGCTGGCCGACCTGGAAGGAGGGCGCGTGGCGCATCGCCAGGAGAAAGCGCTGATCAGGCACGAGCCGACCGCCCGGGTGAGCGAACTGGTCGCCTGCGGCGTGGAACTGCTGATCTGCGGAGCGATCTCTGCGCGGTTGCAGCTTCGCATCGCTCAAGCCGGGATTCGCGTCGTTGCCTTTCTTTGCGGAACGGTAGACGAGGTGCTCTCCGCCTGCCTGAACGGGACGCTCTCTGACTCTCGTCTGGCTATGCCAGGCTGCCGCCGCTGGCGCTGGAGGGGTGGCGACGATGGGTGGCCCGAGGAGACTGTTCATGCGTCTTCGACCCGATCCGAGTCCGCCGTTCCCTCTGGCTGCGGTCTGGCTTCGCGGCGCAGGCAAGGCAAGGGCAGAACCCAGCCACGCCGTTCCCAGTGGCCGGATCCGGCCGGACCGATTTGAGACCCAATCGCTCATCGCCCTGAGTCCGCAGGGCAACCGGCGGACCCGGAAACAACGAAGACCAACACATGCGACAGACAACAAAAAATAAGGAGATAGAAAGATGCCATTTGGAGATAAGAAGGGCCCATTGGGAGAAGGCCCGAAGACGGGCCGGGCACGGGGTTACTGTGGAGGGTTTGGAAGACCCGGACGTTTCGATCCTGCGCCAGGCCTCGGCCTGGGCCGCGGCAGTCGAGGTCAGGGAAAGCGGCTCCGTAACCGGGGAGGCAATCCCAGCGCCACGCCGGCCACGGTTGCGCCCGCCGATGCACAGCAGGAGGTTGTGGAACTGAAAGCCGGTCTGGACAGCCTGCTGACGAGCGTCAACCAACTTCGGCAGCGTCTGGATGAGATCCAATCGGCACCCCGAAACGCCGAACACAGCGCAGAGCGGAACGCCTGACCGAGCGCATTCTCAAGCCGAACGGCAGAGCCTTGTTAGGGCTCTGCCGTTCGGAAGCCATTCAACCATCACCAGCAACTTTGCCTGAAGCAGGCTGGCCCAGCCTCCCCCCAAGGCGTGAATCGAGAAGGACCATTCACTCACTATGAAGATCGCCATCGCCAGCGGGAAGGGTGGAACCGGAAAGACCACCGTCGCCACCAATCTGGCCCTTGCCGCCGCGCGCCGCGGTCTGCGGGTCACCTACCTCGACTGCGATGTGGAAGAGCCCAACGGCCATCTCTTTCTGAAACCCAGAATCACCACATCGCGATCAGCGATCCGCCTGCATCCGCGCGTCCAGGAGAGCCTGTGTACGCACTGCGGCCAGTGCGGCTCCATCTGTCAGTTCAGCGCCATTGTCTGCGTCGGCCAGAAGGTGCTCGTCTACCCCGAGCTTTGCCACGCCTGCGGAGGCTGCGCCCTGGTCTGCCCAGCGGACGCCATCACTGAAGTTGAGCAGCCCATCGGCGCCATTGAGACCGGCATGGCCCATGCCGGCGCAGACAAAGCCGGCGCTGCTCTCTCCATCCGCTTTGTCCAGGGATCGCTCCGAATCGGTGAGGCCATGAGCACGCCGCTGATTCGGCAACTCAAAGAGGAGAACCCTGGCAACCAGAACCACGACGGCCCTGATCTTGCCATCTTCGACTGCCCTCCCGGCGCCTCCTGTCCGGTGATTGAGAGCGTACGTGGCGCCAACCTGGTGCTGCTGGTCACCGAGCCCACGCCCTTCGGGCTGAATGATCTGCGCCTGGCCGTCGAGACGCTGCAAGCGGTCGGTCTGCCGATGGCCGTCGTCATCAACCGCATCGGAGAGGGAGAGGAGGAGCAGGAGACGCGAGCCTTTTGTGGCTCGCGGGGCATTCCCGTATGGGCCGGCATCCCGGACGAGCGCCGTGTCGCCGAAGCCTACGCACGCGGCGAACTGGCCTTCGATGAGGCTCCAGCCTTTCATCAGGCCATCGAAGTGATTCTCAACCGGCTGGGGCAGACCGGCCTCAACGCATCCCTGCCACTGAGTGAGGCGACAAGCCGATGAATTCGTTCATACAAATTCGTTCTGAAGGCGTAACGCACGGCCACCCCACGCAACCCGTGAAGGAACTGGCCGTTCTCAGTGGCAAGGGCGGCACAGGCAAGACCTCGCTGGTGGCCTCCTTCGCCGCCTTGGCCGCGAACGCCGTGCTCGCAGACTGCGACGTCGATGCCGCCGATCTGCATCTGCTGGCCGCACCCCGCATCGTCCACCGCGAACCGTTTCTTGGCGGAAAACAGGCCGTGATCGACCCAAGCCTCTGCACCGGCTGCGGCCTGTGCGAAGACCTTTGCCGCTTTCAGGCGATTCATCCAGACGCCCCCGCCGATCTGGCTTGGGCCGCGCCCCGCCGCGCCGATCCTCTCTCCTGCGAAGGCTGCAGCGTCTGCGCCTGGTTCTGCCCTGCTGCCGCCATTCAGATGAACCCGACAGTCAACGGCGAATGGTTCCTCTCCGAAACTCGCTTTGGCCCCATGGCGCACGCCCGGCTCGGCGCGGCGCAGGAAAACTCCGGCAAACTCGTCAGCCTGGTGCGGACAACAGCCAAGCAGATCGCCCTGGAGCGTGGACTGGGCCTGGTGCTGATCGATGGCTCGCCCGGCGTGGGCTGCCCCGTCATCGCCTCGGTCACCGGCGCCAGCTTGGCCCTGATCGTCACCGAACCCACTCCCAGCGGACTGCACGACATGGAGCGTGTGGCCGCGCTGGTCGCGCACTTCAACCTGCCGGCGGCCATCTGCGTCAACAAGTGGGATCTCAACCCGGCCCTGACCGATCACATCGAAGCCCAAGCGCTGCAACGGGGCATGAGCCTGGCAGGAAGAGTGCGCTACAGCCGCTCCGCAACGCGGGCTCAGATCGCAGGGAAGACCATCGTCGAGTATGCCGCCGACGAGCTCTCCGAAGATATCCGCCAAGTCTGGGAGGCGTTACGTCTGCTACCCGCCGCCGCAGGCAACGCTCAAACGCAGTCGCGGGAGACCGCTTCGGGATTGACCTCCGATCACTGAATTGCCGCCGCCCCTGCCACGCCGCGCCAACCTCCACTTGGCAGCTTGATCTCACGCAGAGGAGAAAGAAGCAGAAAAGACTCATGAAAGAGAGACCACAGACCAACGGCAACCTCATTCCGATACAGGCATCGACACAGAGCATCTGCTTTGCCTGCGGCCAGGAGAACCCCCACGGGCTGCGCCTTCACTTTTGCACGGCGCAAGCCGGCGAGTCGGCTGCAGAGTGGACTCCCACTTCCTTTATGGAAGGATTCCGGGGCATCGTGCATGGAGGGATCGTCAGCACCGTTCTAGACGAGGCGATGTCGAAGGCGGTGGCGGCCGCTGGGCTGCGCGCGCTGACCGCAGAACTCCGGGTGCGCCTGCGCCATCATGTGCCGCCCCAGCGCCAGGTTCAAGTCCGTGGCTGGATCACCGGCCAGAGCAAGCGGCTCATCAAAACCGAGGCTGCCATCATGGATGCGGAAGGAAGTGAGCTTGCACATGGCTGGGCCAGCTTCCTGACCGTGGAGGGACTGGCTTCTCCTGAGCTCCAGCGCGAACCCTGCGGCCCCACCACGATCCGCGCCGCGTCGAGCCTTTCACTTCCGCTGGATCGATAACCAACGACTTATAGCATCTGCAGTGTTGATGGGTACTCTGAAGAAGCTTGAAATGGCGTTTTCATTCCACCCCGGACCTTGGAGAAGACGCCCATCGAGGTCGAGGCGTCCCTCTTCATCTGCACTGAAAATGCCGTAGGGACTGCTTTTGGCTATAAAAAAGATCGCCCCTTCTCAGAGGCGATCTTTTGCATCCAGTCCGGAGTACACTCATCGAACAAACCGGCCTTGCAAACTCTGCGCTATAGCCTCAACTATTGATAATCTCCACGCCGCGCCAGAAGGCGACATGGTGCTTCACCGTCTTGGCCGCCAGCTTCGGGTTCGGGTAATACCACGCCGCATCCGGGTTTTCCTGGCCATCTACCAGAACCGTGTAGTACCGCGCCATACCCTTCCATGGGCAGTTGGAGCTGGTCGAGCTGGGCCGAAGAAAGGCTCGGTTTACTGTCTCTTCGGGAAAGTAGATGTTTCCTTCAATGGTCTCAACCTTGTCGCTTTCTGCCAGCGTCTGTCCGTTCCAAACCGCTTTTGCCATATATGCCCTTCCCAATTGTTTCAATCAGTTGGAGCGGCCAGACGTCCTGGCAGTGAAGAACCCAGAAGATAGCCTGGACCGCAGTTGGAGCCTAAGGCTCCTTCTATTTATACCATTAACTTACTGGAAACAGGAAGTCCTGAAATCGATTCCTACAAAACATCATAGGATTTTGGTTTCTCTTGAGCTTTCTTTGGCTGCTGTTCGAGCTCCCCGGCGGCTTGGTCCAGGAAAGGCGTTACGCCACCGCCTCCACTACTGCGCGGGTCTTCTCCGGGTCGGGCCGGCGACGCTCGCCTGGCTCTTCCCCGGCCTTCGGAGACTTCGGCTTCGGAGGTCCTATCTTCTTCTCGTAGCTGCACTTCTTCCCTTCAACAGCCGCTTCCTCCTCACCCTTGCGCAGCCGCCGCTTGGGTAGAGCCTCGCGATTGTTCGGGCAGATCAGGTAGGCGCCTTCACTGTTGGCATACTCCACCAGATAGGGCGCTCCGCACTTTGGACATGCCTGCTTCACCAGCTTCTGATTGCTGGTAAAGTCGCACTTTGGATAGCGCGTGCAGCCATAGAACGTGTCCCCGCGCCGGTTCTTGCGCACCGCAATCTCTCCACCACACTTCGGACAGGGCACATCCAACAGATCCTGTTTCACATATTTGCACTTCGGATAGCCGGAACAGGCGATGAACTCACCGTACTGTCCGTCCCGCTGCAAAAGCGGCTTGCCGCACTTCGGACAGGCCTCTTCCAACACCACTGGCGGCTTGGTCTGAACCTTCTGGGTCAGCTTCCGGATCGTCTTGCAGGGCGGATCCTCGTTGTATCCCGGGCAGGCCATGAACGGTCCCCAGGGTCCGTTGCGCAGCACCATGGTTCGCCCACAGTTATCGCAAAACTCCTCTTCCTGTTCCGCCTCCTGCGCTCCAGGAGAGTTCAGGTCGGGCTTGGCCGCAAAATTTTCCTTGGTAAAGTCACAGCTCACCGGTTCCACCACCAGCTTTTTCCCTTGGCCAGCGGCTGCCTGAAGAGCCTCAAGCAGCTCCGCCCGGTTCTTGACAGTGACGCTTGACTCGGCCACATCCTCATTCATCGCCTTGACCAACATCGGAAAGGCAAACGCGGCGAGCACCTTCTTCACTGCCGCCTTGGGGTCCTTCTTCAGCGTCCCCTGGGCCACGGTGATCGGCTTGGCCTTGGTAAAGTTCGAGCAGGAGTAAAAGCTACCAAACTTGCCCCACTTAAGGATGAGCGGAGCGCCACACTTCTCGCATCTCTCCTCGGTGGGCTTCTCCCAGGCCTTGATATCTTCCATCTCAGACTCGGCAACCTTCAACTCGTCTTCAAAGTGCGCATAAAAGCCCTTCAGCAGATCCGTCCACCGCTCCGTACCCTCCTCGACCGCATCCAGCTCACTCTCCAACTGTGCCGTATAGCCGGTCTCGAAGATGTAGGGAAAGTTCTTTACGAGCAACTCGGTGACCACAATGCCGATCTCGGTTGGCACCAGCCGCTGCGCAATTTTCTTTACGTAGTCCCGTTCCTGAATGGTGTTGATGATCGAGGCGTAGGTGGAAGGACGCCCAATCCCCTTCTCCTCCAGCGTCTTCACCAGGCTGGCTTCATTGAACCGCGGGGGCGGCTGAGTAAACTTCTGCTGCGGATCCAGCCGAACTCGCTGCAGGCTCTCTCCATCCTTCAATACCGGCAACCGCCGGTCCACAGAATTCTCCTCCGAGGTTGCGTCCTTGGAGTTCTCCGCCGACTCGGCATCGGCAGAGGCCTCCGCCTCGGCGGCTGCCCGCGCCGCCCTGGCTCGCTTGGCCTCCTCGTCAAAGCGCAACCAGCCGTCGAACTTCAGCACACTTCCCGTAGTCCGAAAATCGAATGAGGATTCGGCCTTGGCCGTAATCTCCACCGTCGTCTGGTCAAAGACCGCGGCGGTCATCTGGCTGGTCACCGCGCGCTCCCAGATCAGCTTGTACAGCCGGTACTGCTCGTCAGAGAGAAATCGCCGCACCTCATCAGGAACAAATCCCACATTGGTGGGACGGATCGCCTCATGCGCCTCCTGCGCATCCTTCTTGCTCTTGTAGACATTCGGCTTCTCGGGCAGATATTTCTCCCCGAACTTCTTCCCCACCCACTCCCGGATCTCCTTCACCGCGTCGGCGCTCATGTTGGTCGAGTCGGTTCTCATATAGGTAATCAAGCCGACCGTGCCTTCGCTGCCCAGTTCCACGCCCTCATACAGCCGCTGCGCCACACCCATGGTGCGCCGGACATTGAAGCCAAGACGTCCCGCCGCCTGCTGCTGCAACTGGCTGGTAGTGAACGGAGCCCGCGGATTTTGCCGCCGCTCCTTCTTCTCGATGGACCGCACCCTCCAGGTGGCGCGCTCCAGTTGCCCCATCACCTCATCCACAGCGCCCTTGTCCGGCAAGGCGTTGGCAAGGAAACTCTCCTTGCCGTCCGCATCCGTCCCGTTGGACACGCGAATCGGCAGCCCCTGCACGCCCACCATCCGCGCAGTGAACTCCTGCCCCCCTTTCTCCGGCTTGAGCACCGCATCGATGTTCCAATATTCCACCGTCTGAAACGCATTGATCTCGTGCTCACGCTCGACGATCAGCCGCAACGCCACGGTCTGCACTCGACCCGCGCTCAGGCCGCGCCTCACCTTGTCCCACAGCAGCGGTGAGATCTGATAGCCCACTAGCCGGTCCAGCACACGCCGCGTCTGCTGCGCGTCCACCAGGTTCTTGTCAACATCGCGCGTGTGCTCAAAGGCCGACTTCACCGCCTTCTTGGTAATCTCGTTGAACGTCACCCGGCGCAGCTTCTTCTTGTCCTTCATCGCCGGCAATAGCTGCATCTTCAGATGAGCGGCGATCGCCTCCCCCTCCCGATCCGGATCGGCCGCCAAAAATACAGAGTCGCTCTTCGCCGCCAGCTTCTTCAGCCGCTCCACCACCTTCTCTTTTCCAGGAGACACGATCAGCGTCGGCTCAAAGGTCCGATGCTTCAGCTCCACCCCGATCTCGTTCTTGGGCAGATCCATGATGTGGCCCACAGAGGCCTCTACCACGTAGTCACTGCCCAGATACTTCCCGATCGTCTTCGCCTTCGCCGGCGACTCTACGATCACCAGATTCTTTGCCATCCCCTGACACCCATCCAGAGACACGGGCCCTTAGCCCCAACTCTGCTTCCGACTCCTATGCAACCTATCACGTTTCGCCAAGTTCAAGTCAAACTTCTCGCCGAAATCGATCGGCGATCTATCGGCTTGCGATAAAACTAACTCGGGATAAAACCAACTCGTCTGTTTGGACGCGCCAGCATTCCCTTTGGCCCACAGAGATTGCTCTCTCGCCGCCCAACCTTCCCCATCCATGTCCGATCTATCCACCCTACACCAGGACACCCGCTCTGAGATGCTGTTGAAAACGCTTTGCGTGCCGCCGGCGCAGCGCGGCAGCAGCGACGCGCGGTGAACCGAATCATCCTTGGGCCGAAGCCTTGTCTGGCGGCAAACTCCTAGAAGCACCTTACGTAGTTCTTGCCGGGCAGCTGCCGGATGCGTCCGCTCAACTCCAGCTCAAAGAGCGCCGTAAAGACCTCTCCGGAGACCAGCCTCGTCTCCAGCCGCTCCATCAGCTCATCCAGTTGCAACGGTTCATCCTGGCGCAACTGCTCGAAGACGGCGCGTTCGTGCTCACTCATCGGAACAGCGCCCGGCGTCTCGTTGAACAAAGATGCTCCAGCACCCAGGTTGGATTCACCTCCGCCCGCCCTGGCCTGCATCCGATCTTCCAGTTGCAGCCTCACCTGGCTGGGCAGGTCCTCCCAAACATCCTCCCATGTTGCGGTTAGCTTCGCGCCCTGCTTGATCAGCGTATTCGGCCCCCAAGCGTTCTTGCTGGTCACATTGCCGGGCACGGCATAGACATCCCTTCCCTGGTCCAGAGCGCAGCGCGCCGTGATTCTGGTGCCGGAGTACTCACCCGCCTCCACCACCAGCACGCCAACGCTCATCCCGCTCAGCGTCCGGTTGCGGATGGGAAAGTTCTGCGGAGCGGGAAACGTCCCCAAGGGGAACTCGCTGACAATGGCTCCACCCCTGGCCACAATCTCCTCGGCCAACCTCTTGTTCTCCTTGGGATAAATCACATCGATCCCCGTTCCCCAAACGGCCACCGTGGCTCCTCCGCCCTCCAGCGCTCCCTTGTGGGCGCAGGTGTCCACGCCCCGCGCCATGCCGCTCAGCACGACCAATCCACGCCGGGCCAGGTCGCGGCTCAACATCTCCGCCATCCCTACCCCGTAGGGAGACGGCTGCCGCGTCCCCACCACGGCAATCCCAGGCTGGTTCAACAACTTCACCTCACCGCGCACCCACAGCACCGTGGGAGGGTCGTAGATCTCCAGCAACCCAGCGGGGTACTCTTCATCATCCAGCGTCACCCACCTGGCCTGCTGCAGGGCAGCCCGTTCGGACTCTTCGATCGCTGCGGCCCGAGCTCGCCCATCAAAGCAGAACTGGGCCGCCTCAGCCGGCATGCCCAAACCCTCCAGTTCAGTCAACGAAGCAGCGAACAAACGCTCCGCCGACCCCAGCCGTCGCACCGCTCGCACGGATCGGGTCGGCCCCATACCCGGCGCCAGAGCCAGGGCCAGCCAAGCCAGTCTCGCTTCGTCCGTATGCGACCGCCCTACCCGACCCTCAACCCCCTGCTCCTCTTCGCCCATCCCCTCGGTCATTCCGCATCCCTCTCTGCTGCGCCGTGATGGCATCCTATCTTACTTCGGGCGAAGATCGCAGTGCCAGGCTGCCCCTCGCCAGCGTCAGGCGTACAGTCTCCTCCGGCCATCTACAATGAATCTGTGCCCTTACGCGTCTCGACCATCGCCTTTCTGAACCCCGCTCCACTGCTCTACGACTTTGAACACGAACCGGCGGCCGAACGGCTCCGGGAACACTACGAGGTCCACTACACCTCACCGGCTATCTGCGCCTCGGAGCTTCACTCCGGCGCCGCCGACCTCGGTCTGATCCCCATTGCCGCCCTCACTTCCTCGCTGGTTGTCGTACCCGGCTGCACCATCGCCTCCCGCGATGAAGTTCGCAGCATCCTGCTGCTGGTGAAGAACCCATCCGGGCTGTCGGTTCCGGAGGCCCTGCAACGGGTCCGGACCGTCGCCGCCGACACCGCCAGCCGAAGCTCCGCAGCCTATACGCAGATTCTCTTTCAGCACTTTCACCACACCCGTCCCAACTTTCTGCATCTGCCCGCCGACCCCACGGCTATGCTCGCGGCAGCCGATGCCGCCCTGCTCATCGGCGACCCCGCACTGCTGGCCCGCGAACGGCGCGCCAACCTGGATGCCGCTGCCGGCTCACCTCTGCTCTGGCTTGACCTGGCCCATCTCTGGCGCGATCTCACTGGCCTACCTTGGGTCGCCGCCGTCTGGGCGCTGCGTCCAGAGGCTCTTGCTCCGGCAGGCCTCTCCCCCCAGCAACTCATCGCCGACCTCACCGCCAGCCGCGACGCTGGCCAGGCGAACATCGAGCGTCTGGTCCAGGAGTGGACTCCTCGTCTGGCCGTATCCCCGCAGACCATCCGCACCTATCTCAGCCACAACATTCACTACACCCTGGACCCGGATTGCCTCCGCGCCATCGAACTCTTCCGCTCCCTGGCCGCGGGCATCGACTTGCTTCCACCCCTGACCTTGCGGATGGTCGAGGGAGCCGCATAAATCTCCTTGCCGTTCGCTACACTGGCAGCGCGTTCGCGGTGCGCGGTCTTCGGGAGCCTGACTTGACCAGAAAGAACAAGAACGCCCCAGAGAACCATCCCGTCCAGCGCGTGGTCGGAATCGACTGGTCCGGGAGAGTGGACGTGGCCGGGCAGCGGCAGCACATCTGGGCAGGAGTATGGACCGAAGACCCTCACAAAGGGCCTACGGTTCAACTGCAAGCCGGAAAAACACGAACCGAGGTCGCAGAGTGGCTCGTCAAGCTGGCGCAGGAGACCCCAAGGATGGTGGTGGGATTCGACTTCTGCTTCAGCTTTCCCGCCTGGTTCGTACGCGACGAGCACGGGGCCATAAATGCTCCCAGCTTCTGGAGGCGCGTCATTGATCAGGGCTGGGTGGAGCGTTGGCTGGCTCGCGACTGCTCCGATCCCCGCTTCTGGGGAAGAGCCCGCGCCGGGCGCAGCGGCAAGCGTCCCCCGGAGTTCTCCGGAGAGAACCTCTATCGCATGCTGCGGGCCACCGATATCGACTGCAAAATCTCCGCCAAGATTCCCGAGGCGGAGCGGCAGGCCAGGGTGAGGGGAATCGCCCCCAAGAGCGTCTTTCAAGTGGGAGGCGCCGGCAGCGTGGGAACGGCCTCGCTGCGCGGGTTTGAAGTTCTGCTGGAACTGCGCTCGGCCGGCTTCCGGATCTGGCCCTTCGACCGCCCAGCGCTTTCAGCAGCGGAGCCTCATCCTCTGGCCGTGGAGATCTATACCCGCCTTAACACCGGCGCGGTGCGCAAATCCAACCCCCTGGCGCGGGCAGCCTACCTGCGCGCCCTGCGCAAGACCAGCGCCGACTATGCCCGTCTACCACGGGCGGTCATCCACGCGGCGCTGGCCAGCGAGGATGCCTTCGACGCCCTGGTGACCACCATGGTGATGGCGGAACGTCGCCAGGACTTTCCCCGCCTGCCCCAGCCCCAGGATCCGCTCCATGCCATCGAGGGATGGACCTGGGCGCCGTAGACCATCGCACCGGAAGAGCCGTGGACCAACAGACTGGAAACCCAATAGGGCCTGGAAAACCAAAGGCCAGAAGCCCCGCCGGATACAAGCGCATCGCTAGGGATCGTCAAGCTTCGCCGCTTCCCTCTCTGCCCTCTGGCTCCTCCACATCCAACTCCTCCACCTCGGCTCCCCACTCCCGCAGCACCTTCCAAATGGTCTGCGAGGCGAACCCCGCTCCCAAAAGCCGCCGGACGGCGCGCGCCGTCTCCTTTTCGTCCTCCGGCCTCTTCATCCGCTTGCGAGCAATGTACTCCTGGGCCAGCGCCACCTCATCCACCTCGCCGTAGGCCGTCTCCAGCGCCGCGCCGGCGAGGCCCTGTGGAATTCCCTGCCGCATCAGCCCCTGAGCTACCCTCCGCCGCCCAAATCTCTCGTTCTCCTTGCGCAGCCGCGCGTAATCGGCTGCAAACCGCTCATCGCTCAGATAGCCCAGCTCCTTCAACCGCTGCAGAACAGCCTCGACAGCCGCCACACCCGTCTCACCCGGCTCGGCGCGCTCGATCATCTTGCGCCGCAGATCCCGCTCGCTCTTCATCTTCGAGCTGAGCGACCGCACCGCATACTCCAGCAATCCCGCCTCATCGAGCGGTGTCCGCACCTTCCCGCTCCGTCCCGCCATTCGCATACCTGCCCGCCCCTTTACCCTCTCTCCCTGCTTCCGGAGGAAAGAACTCCGCCCGGCGGCGTTTTCTGCCGCGACCTTTCAGAACAGACGCCATACTGCAAGTTGATTCCACAAGCTGAATCTTAGCGCCGATGGCCTACCAGAGAGCCAGACCTTGCGCTTTGCTTGGGTAAGACTCCCCTTGAGGCCGGAATCCGCCTCCCGCCGGCTCCGGCGCGTTCCCTGCATCGGCCCGGCACCTCCCGCCCCAAACCAGGAACAAGCCTGCTTGGCTGCGCGTATATTGCAGACAGAAAGGCTGCCAAGTTCATGAAGCTCTTCCTCTTCCTCCTCCTGCTCGTCGTCTGCTGGCCGGCGGCGCTGCTGGCCCTGCTCCTCTACCCGCTGGTGTGGCTTCTGCTGCTGCCCTTCCGTCTGATTGGCGTGGTGGTGGGTGGAGTCTTCGAGTTGATCGCCGCTCTCTTCTCCCTTCCAGCGCGCGTCTTGCGAGCCCTGTAGGAAGCTAACGCGCCAGCCTCGCAGTGCTCCCGGCAACGAACCACGCCGCAGGCCATCCTCGCCGTACGGCAGATCGCCTATCGAACCCATCGCTCCCATCCACCGCGTCTTCCTCCGGTTCCGTGCGCTAAACTGAAGGTCCATGGTGAATGAAAAACTGCAAGTAGTCCCGCTCGGCGGCCTCGGCGAGTTCGGCATGAACTGTCTTGCTCTCCACTTCGGGGACGACATCCTGGTCATCGATGCCGGTCTGATGTTCCCGGAAGAGGAACTGCTGGGGGTCGATATCGTCGTCCCGGACATCAGCTACCTCATCGAAAATCGCAGCAAGGTCCGCGGCATCGTTCTCACCCACGGCCATGAAGATCACATCGGCGGCCTTCCCTGGATCCTCTCCGAGCTCAACGTTCCCGTCTACGGCACAGAGTTCACCCTGGCCTACGTGGAAGACAAGCTGGAAGAGCATCGTCTACTGGACGACGCTGAACTCATCGAGATCCTTCCCGGCCGGCGCTTCCACCTCGGCGTCTTCACCATTCTGCCCATTCGCGTCACCCACTCCCTGGTCGATTGCGTCTCTCTGGCGATCCATACACCAGTCGGCATCGTTCTCCACACCGGTGACTTCAAGATCGATCTCGCCTCCCCGGACGGCCATCCCTTCGATCTTCAGGCCTTTGCGGATCTGGGCAAGCAGAATGTGCTGTGCCTGCTGCAAGACTCCACCAACGTGGATCGCAGCGGCTTCACGCCGGGCGAAAAGGCCGTGATCTCGCCGCTGGATGACATCTTCGGAGCTGCCAAAAGGCGGCTCTTCTTCTCCTGCTTCTCCTCTTCGATCCATCGCATCCGCATCGCCATGGATCTGGCGCACAAGCACGGCCGCAAGGTCGCGCTGGTTGGCCGCTCCATCGACAACTCGACTGAGATTGCCCAGGATCTTGGCTACATCAACCCGCCTCCCGGACTCGTGATCCATCCCAACCAGATCAAGGATACGGCTGCCGATAAGATCTGCGTTCTGATCTCCGGCACGCAAGGTGAACCGATGAGCGCCCTCTCCCGGGCCGCGGTGGATAACCACCGCTTTGCCAAGATCGAGCCGGGCGACACCGTTCTGCTCAGCTCCCGCATCATCCCCGGCAACGAGAAGGGCATCTATCGGGTCATCGACCATCTGGAGCGCCGCGATGCCCGCGTGATCTACGACGACGGATCCAACGGCCTCATCCACGTCTCTGGCCACGGTTCCCAGGAGGAGCTCCGGCTGATGATCAACCTGGTGCGCCCTCGCTTCTTCGTGCCCATCCACGGCGACTACAGGCACCTCAAGCGCCACGCTGAACTGGCCACCCAGACCGGCATTCCGAAACAGGTGATCCTGCTGGAAGATGGCGACGTGCTCAGCCTGGATGACGAGCGTGCGGAGAAGACCGGCAAGGTCACCACCGGGCGCATCTGCATCGACAACAACTCCACGGCGGATGTGGTGGAGGACACCATCATCCGCGACCGCAAGCATCTGGGAGAGGACGGCGTTTTCCTGCCTATCATCGCGATCAACAAGCGCTCCGGCCAGGTCGAGGGCGCGCCTGAGATCACCACCCGCGGCTTCGCCGCTGACGATCCCGAACTCCTTAGGAACGCCCGCGACGTCGTCGCCCGCACCCTGGAGCTGTCCAGCGATGAGGAACGCCGCGACTATGGCGTGATGAAGGACAAGATCCGCGGAGACCTGAAGCGCTTTCTGCAAAAGAACGCCAACCGCCGTCCGCTCATCATGCCCATCATTCTGGAGCTGTAGCTAAGACCATTCGGTTTGATCTGGAGGAAACTCAGCGGCGCAGTCAGGATGGCAAAGGCGTTCGTGCCTAGTCCTACCCTCTGCGGAGACAACAATCAGGTCATCATGTTGCCGAGTTTCTGTCCAGGCGATTGCTTTTAGGGCGGATTTCAATTGAGCATGACGGCTCATGATTTTGCTGGGCTTCAAGAAGATGAGGCCGTAGAAAAAAGTGCCATCCCTCCCCTTACGGGACGCGTGGTTCCGATAGTAATCGACGAAATCCTTGTTCACAGTGATGATGAGACAGTGGCGCCTGACGGCGTGGTCAATGACGGTTGGGTCCTCGCTACCGCTCACGCCAAGATCGCTCGCCGTGTACACATGCGCCTTCGAGGGGAAGCAATCTTTAAGGTCGTCTTCACTGCAACATTCGTCGAGAAATACGCGCTTTTTCGCCATAGGCACCCGCTCGCAGAGGTCCTCTTTCAATCGCATCGCAAACAAGTAGCGCAGCCAGAGACTGGTCCGTCGGAGAACCGATTTATTTTCTCCCTACAACTCACCAGCGAATACATCGAAAGCCAGGACTTCCGTATCGATGCCTATCCACCTTGTCAGCTCACGCAGGCATGACTCCTGCTCCCGATCCCTTGTGACAAAGACATCGCAATAGGGAAGGTATACGGCCATAAGCAGGTCATTCCGCCCAGCAGCGAACTTCTGGCTCCCATTTCCATCTCGTAAAGAGCCGTTGTACCAAGACATCAGCCATACGCACAGCAAGGCTCGGAACGGAGGGCAATTGTCGATGAAGTGCTTCACGACGGCAATGTCCGTGTCCGGCACGAACCTTTCGTCCCGCAGCTCCGAGTCGAAGCGGAGCCCAGCATCATAGAAACCCTTGCCAATTCCCGGAAACAATTCAGAGCTTCCAAGCCTGAACGCTTCATCGAAAGATTTCGGGCGCGGTATGTTCTTTGCTGCAAAAATTGGGTTGAGCTTGTCGCGCAACTCAGCCCACATCGCTTTATAGGCCTTGATGGAGGCGTGCTGCTCCGTCTTCTGCAAGTTTGCGAGTGCATCGTCGGCCGTGAGATCGCCCGTACGAATCTCGTACGCTAAGCCGCCAGACCTGACATCAACGGCAAGCCACTGAAAGTTCGCGGGGTCTTTGGTGTGCGCAGCGATGAGAATTCTCAGCATCTCGTATGGTGGATTGAGGCAGTCCCACGAACGCCCGGCTCGTCCTGTTGTGAGCTTCCTGCACCCATCCAAAAGCGCGATCCGATCTTCGGTTCGGGGAGTCGACATCATTTCCTCAAAACTCAGCCCGGCAAGTCGGAAGAAATATTGCGACTTGATTGCCGCATAGATCGAAGTTGAAGATGCTCCAATCTTGACGAGCTGATTGTGAACACTCGTATCGAAGATGAGGACGCGTCTGTTCTCCCTGTAGAAATCCTCAACAGTCTTGCCGGGGTTTGCCGCTAGCCACTCACGCTGCCTGCGCCAGTAGGCCGCTTTTGCCCTGCTCACGTTGGGGTTCTTTGGGCGAGGCCCCCCCGTGGACTGCCTTGTCAGGACCGCGAGAGCCGCCTTTGCCTCATCCATCTTTGCGATGCGGCGTCGCAACTCCTCGACAAGTTCATCAGTCGAAAGCTTATCGAGAATGCCTGGTCCAGAGGTCTCCTCGAACATTACCCCTCCCTAATTCTTATAAATTGTACACTACTCGTATAATATAAAAATATACAAGAAATACAAAGGACGATACGCTCGGCGTCTTTCGCCAGAGGCCCTATTGAACTCTTCGCCCTATGTTCGCCTGTGCTGTTTTTCATGCTCCCCAGCCCAACGACCGGTATCAATCCCTTTGAACTAGCCTGCAAATCCTGTCAGCAGAAGATCCCCTCGCCTGCTCCGCCATCGCGGCTAAGTCCCCACCCTCCGGGAAGCCCTCGTCCAACCAAAGCCCTCGCGAACACCTGAGAACTCTCAGACAGGCCGAGCCTTAACGCAAGAACAGCGGAGCCCGACATCCCTCCGCTGCTCCCTGTCTCCCCTGACCCCGCCCGGCGATCAATGCCCCATCTTTTGCTTGTACTGCGCCTGGAGCGCCTGCATCTTCGATTCAAACTCCCCCATGTGGCTATGCACGATCTGCATCACGCCGGCCTTCAGGTGGGTATCGTTGTTCAGCATCGCCTGCCCGGCCGGCGACTTGTAAAACGCCAGCATGCCGTCCAGCTCTGACTCGGTATAGGTCCCCATATACAGCTTGATGTAGGCCGGCTCCAGCACCGGCCAGGAAAACGACTGGTTCACCACCTGCAAGGCGTTGTTGATAAAGTTCTGTTCGATCGTCTTCTTCGCCGGTGTCATCGGCTGGGAGCCTTCCCCATTCTCCGCAAACATCTTCACCTGAATGCGCATCGATTGCATCATCTCATCCAGGTTGCGTTCCATGTGCATCACGGCAAAAAGTTCCTTCACCTTGGCTTCCTTGGAGGCTTCGTCGGCGCGCGCCTTCCCCGGCGCCACCACCAGCACCACCATCAGCGTCACCGTCAGCCTTGCCATCCATCGCTTCATCAATCTATTCCTCTCTTTCAATCTCTTCCATCATCTTCTCTGAATCCAGAGGCCTTCTAGCAAAATGATACAAACTGAACGCCAGCGCCAGGAAGCTGATCACACTCACCCAGTCCTTGTAGAACGGATTGGTGACGGGAAACTGCGGCGCTGTCTTGCCTGTAGCCGCCTCGTATAGATTCAGACACACTCCCAGCAGCCCCAT
The DNA here is from genome assembly GCA_027335345.1 of Granulicella sp. Lineage (GTDB taxonomy): Bacteria > Acidobacteriota > Terriglobia > Terriglobales > Acidobacteriaceae > Granulicella. The sequence continues at coordinate 19,834 of DAHWOF010000232.1, forward strand.
GATTCCACCGGCCGCAATCAGTCCCGAAGCGTAAAGACTTCCGGAAGAGATCTCAGTCTCCGCTCCGGAGCCCGCCGTCTCGCCGCCTCGAGCCGCAGCCCGATCCACCAGCCACCGCACCACGCCGCCGCAGAAGATCGCCAGCGTGGTCCCAATGGACAGGTACGCGCCTACGGCAAAGGTCAGCGAGCGCACTCCCAGCAGCTCTATGCCGATCACCAGCGCCACCCCCAGCAGAACCAGGCTCCAGGGCAGCCGCCGGCTCAGGATTCCGTTGATCACGGTCGCCATCAACCGGCCCTGCGGCGCAGCCGCCTTCTCGCTGCCGATCCCCTGAATCCACTGCACTTCAATCTTTCCTGTTGCAGGATTGTAAAGATACTTTCCGTCCTCCAGGGTCGCCGACCCAATGGCATTCAGCACCACATAACGATTGGCATCGGTCAGCTCCTCCCGCGCCTCCGCCGCACCCGCACGCGGCGGCAGCATTACCGTCACCCGATTCCGCTTGAACGTCCCCTGGTTCGTCACTCCCTCCGGCAGCGACGCCAACGAGATCGCCCGCGCCACCGGGAGTTCCTTGAAGCTCTCCAGGCCCTTGTTCATGGCGTTCAGCGTAGCCCCAATCGAGAAGACGGACACGATGACTCCCACCATCACCGCCACCTGCTGCTTCCACGGCGTCGCCCCGATCAGAAACCCGGTCTTCAGATCCTGGCTGCTATCCCCGGCGTTGGCTGAGGCGATGCACACCATGCCTCCAACGGTGATGGCCAGGGCGCCAAAGGCCGGCGCGGTCCATCCCTTCACCAGGAAGATCGCCGCCACCGCCATCAGGGTTGCAATCGTCATGCCGCTCACCGGGTTGGCGCTGGATCCCATGATGCCCACAATCCGCGAGGAGACGGTGACAAACAGAAATCCGAAGACCACCACCAGCAGCGCAGCCGCAAGGTTGGCCAGCCAACCCACCTGCGCGCCTGGAATCGGCTTGAGATCCAGAAACAGGAACATCAGCAGAATCAGCACCAGGCTGCCGCCCACCACCATCGTCATCGGGATGTCGTTCTCCGTTCGCAGCAACCGGCTTCTCTCTGCTCCCTTACCGAAGCCCATCTTGGCGAACCCGGAGCTCAGAGCATTCAGGATGGTCGGCATCGTCCGCAGCAGGGTGATGAGCCCGCTGGCCGCCACCGCTCCGGCTCCCATCGGCCGCACATAGGTCGCCCACAGATCGCTGGGACTCATCTGCGCGATGGGCGTTACCCCGGGGTACAGCGGCGCCGGCAGATGCTTGCCAAAAAACATGATGGCGGGCATCAGCACCAGCCAGCTAAATACGCCTCCGGCCAGCATCACCGCCGCCACGCGCGCCCCGATGATGTATCCCACCCCCAGATACTCCGGCGTCACATCCGCCCGAATCGCCGCACCCTTCAGAATCTGCGCCCCGCGCGGATCAAAGTCCGGCGACCAATTTGGCGTCGCAGGAAACAGCCGAAGCAGATTTTCATTCTGGAAGAGCGTATACAGCCCTCCCAATCCCAGCCCTAGAAACACCCGGCTGGCAAACGAGCCCCCGCGCTCCCCTGCCTGCAGAACGTCCGCGCAGGCCGTCCCCTCCGGATAGGTCAGAACTCCGTGCTCCTCCACGATCAGCTGCCGCCGCAGCGGAATCATGAACAGCACGCCCAGCCAGCCGCCAAACAAGGCTAGCGCAAAGATCCGCGAGCTCTCCAGGTCAAATCCCAGAAAGATCAGGGCGGGCAGCGTAAAGATCACTCCAGAGGCGATCGACTGGCCGGCGTTGCCGGTCGTCTGCACAATGTTGTTCTCCAGAATCGACGCCCGGCCAAAGGCCCTGAGGATGGAGATCGATAGCACCGAGATGGGGATGCTCGCTGCCACCGTCAGACCGGCGCGCAGTCCCAGATAAACAGTGACGGCTCCGAAGATCACTCCAAAGATCGAGCCCAGCAGCAGCGCCCGCAGCGACAACTCCCTTCGGTCTTCACTGGCTGGAACAAAGGGGCGAAAGATCTTTGATTCAGGCATCAGGCGGGTCTCCTGCGGATGGTCACAAGTACGGCCATCCCCGGCGCCCATCCTCCCAGAACGGTCCCCAAAATGGCTCCCAGATGGCTCCCGAAACGGCGCCCAGAGCAGTTCGCCGCAGCAAGCTCAACGGCGCCGCAAGCAAACCCTTCAGAAAAGATGGCACTGCGTCAGTCTACCCGACGGTCAGCAAATCAGCGAGCCCGAAGCGATCGGGTGGACCGATGCCTCATCTTTGCAACTCGCTTTAGGAGAGACTTCAAACCAGGCTTCAGGCTCTATCCGGCGATGCGCATCGTGCGTCCATGGCGCGCCACGATCGCCAGACGCTCATCGCCCAGAATCCGACGCACTTGGCTGCGCGCATGGCTGAACCATGGGCCCGCCGGATCCAGCCGCGAGTAGGTCGTCCAGTGCTTCAGCGCCTTGCGTGGTTCGTGGATGCGCTCATAAGCCAGCGCCAAGTTATAGTGCGCATCCGCATACTGTGGAACCAGAGCCAGAGCGCGCTGATAGGCCTCGATCGCCTCGGCCATGCGATGCTGCTCATCCAGCACATTGCCCAGGTCAAAGTGCGCCAAGGCATACTCGGGATCCGCCTGAACCGCTTGGCGATACCTTCGCTCCGCCTCGGCAAACTCCCTCTCGTTGTAAAGGATGGTCCCAAGGTTGATCGCAGAGGCGGCGTGATCCGGCTGGATCTCGAGGATCGTCTCATAGACATTCTTCGCCTCATCCATCCGGCCGGGAATCTCCTCCAGACGGACCGCGCGCAGGAACATCTCCTGGAGATCGGAGCAGTAAGAGCCCTGCTCCCCGGTGTTTCTGCGCACCACGACCATGCCGCTGCGTGGGGCCAACTCAAAATCAAAGGCCATCTGCCGGGTCATGGGGTCCACCAGAGCGCCCCATTGACGGAAAGCCACTCGGGAACCATGCAGGACCGCAACCGACTCCAGCAGCGGATTCCTCATGCCTGAAACCTTCTGCATGGCATCCACTGACTGCCGGATGCTGCGCACCGAGATCCGCGTCGCGGCCAGATCGCGCAACTTCCTTAGCTGCACCAGCTCATCAAAGGAGTAGTTTTCCGAGGAGGCGATCAGCCCTGCCCTCTCCCAGGAGGCAAGCTTGCGGGCAGGAACTCTGAGAATACGCAGTACATCTTTACGGCAGTATTGGCTCACGGCGCTCATCTCAAGTACTCGGCGTCAATAGCTACCACGGGTTGTGGCATGCCCTACGGCGAGTATCCGTCGCGCCCCTGCTTCTATCAAGGCTTTTCCATGTGGATTTCATAAATTCAGTGGATAACTGAACCAAATCTGATTCATGGCAGCGCGTAGAACTCCATGGCATTGCCGCCAAAGATCCTCTGCTTCTCCTCCGGACGAAATGCCGCAAAGTACTGCCGCAGCACCGCCCACCACCGGGAGTAGCTCGCAGCCGTCAGACACACGGGCCAGTCTGATCCTGCCAGGAGCCGTTCCACCCCAAAGGCCTCCACACAGACATCCATGAAGGGGCGCAGATCCCCCGGCGTCCAGCGCTCCCAGTCGGCCTCCGTCACGAAGCCGGAGACCTTGCAGACCACATTCTCGCGCTTGGCCAACTCGCGCAGATGGGTTCCCCATGGTTCCAGCTCAGCGGCGGCGATCCGCGGCTTGGCCGCATGGTCCAGCACAAATCGCTGCCGGGGATGCGCATCCACAAACCGGATGGCCTCCTGCAACTGGTTCTCATAGATCAGCACGTCGTAGGTCAGGTTTCGTTCCGCAAGCTGCCGCACGCCGCGGTTGAAGCGCTCATCGTCCAGAAACCCGGCCGGCTTGCCCTGAGCGATCTCACGAAAACCCACCAGCCGCCGCTCCTCGCTCCAGCCGTCCAGCACCGCAGTGAGATCGTCCGCAGCCAGCGGCGCCCACCCCACCACTCCCCGTATCATCGGCGAGGACCGCGCACACTCCAGCAGCCAGTTCGTCTCCTCCACCGTCTCTCTGGCCTGCACGGCAACCGTTCCCTGGACCCCCGCTCCTCTAATCTCCTGCTCCAGCTCGGCAGGAAGAAAATCCCGCCGCAGCGCCGCCATGGCGTCATTGATCCAGCCATACTCCGGCGCACGGTAGCGCCAGAGATGATGATGAGCATCGATCGTCAAACCAGCCCGGCCCGCTTGCCCATCCTGCTCGTTCGCCATGGTTCAGAACCCTCCCGAACACTGTCTCTGCCTGGAGTCTAGAGCATTTCTCCTATTGTTGGGTATCCCGGAACGGGCGCGCGGTGGCGTTTTCTTTGGTGGAAAACGCCCATCGGTGTCGAGACCCCAGCTACACCAACAGGAGAAATGCTCTACCGCAGAATCGCAACCTCTCACCGAACCCTCCCTGCGCCCTGGCCCCGGGAAGATGAAAGCGTCCCGGGCGGTCCAGCGGGCTTCCAGCCCCATCGCGCCCCGGTCCGGTGATGTACCGTAACTCTATGCCATCTCCTGCTCCAGCCATGCCCGCACTCTGCGCGGCGCTTCTCTCGGCTCTCTTGGCTCCCTTGGCTCCCATAGCCTCTGCTCAATCCACCCTTCACCTGATCCCGATGCCGCGGCAGATTGCCAACGTCCAGGTGATACCGGTCAACTCGGTCACGGTCCTCTGCGCCGCCTGTTCTTCCCAGGACGCTTTCACCGCCGGCGACCTGACTCAGACACTCAAAGACCGCGGAGTCCCAACTGGTCGGGGCTTGCGCATCGTCCTCCATCGGCTCTCTCACTACCCTGATTCCAGCTTCACGGCAGAGATGCGCGCCGAAGGCTATACCATCCGCTACGCGCACCGCACGCTGACCTTGACCGGCGCAACCAGCGCCGGCCTGTTCTATGCCGCGCAGACCACCAAGCAGATGTTCGAGCGCCTGCCCTCCGGCGTGGTGCTGCACGCTGCGGACATCCACGACTGGCCTGCGATGCGCTACCGTGGCCTGCACGACGACCTTTCGCGCGGTCCAGTGGATACGCTGGCGTTTCAGATGAAGTTGATCCGCACCCTGGCGGCCTACAAGATCAACGTCTACTCACCGTACTTTGAAGATACCCAGCAGTACGCCTCCAACCCCTTGCCTGCGCCTCCGCAGGGGAGCATCTCCGCCGCGGATGCCCGTCAGTTAGTGGCCTACGCGCAGAAGTACCACATCACCGTGATCCCGGAGCAGGAAGCCATCGGGCACCTGAACAACCTGCTCCTCTGGGAGACTTATGCGGACGTCGCGGAGACGCCCCATGGAGCGGTGCTCGCCCCTGGCCAGCCCGGATCGATTCCGCTGATCGATCAGATCTTCCAGGAACTCGCTCAGCTCTACCCCGGCCCTTTCCTGCATATCGGCGGCGACGAGACCTACGACCTGGGCATCGGACGCACCCGCGCTCAGGTGGACGCACAGGGCCTGGGCGCCGTCTACATCGATTACCTCAAGCAGATTGTCACCAGCCTGGAGCCATTGCATCGCAAGATTCTCTTCTGGGGCGACATCGCCCAAAGCGATCCCGAGCTGTTGAAGGCTCTTCCTCCGCAGATCAAGCGTCAGCTCATCGCCGTAGCCTGGGGATACTCTCCCAACCCGCACGGATTCCTACGCGTGCTCCGACCCTACACCGAAGCCGGGATTCCGGTCTGGGTTGCGCCCGCCATCAACAACTACCGCCAGGTGTGGCCCAACCAGCAGTTGGCGCTCGAAGACATCCAGGAGTTCACCCGCGACGGCCAGCGCTACGGAGCCACCGGACAGCTCAACACCCTATGGAACGACGACGGCGAATCGCTGGCCAACATGAACTGGTATGGAATCCTCTTTGGCGCAGCCGCTGCCTGGCAGCACGGCAGATCTTCCATCACCACGTTTCAGGACAGCTTCGCTCAAGTCTTCCTGGGAGACCCCCTGGGGCTGCTGAACCAGGCGCAGGATGAGCTGACCAACGCCATGACGCTGCTGCATGACAACAAGGTGATCGCCGCCACCGAGGGCTCCGACGGCCTGTTCTGGCTCGATCCTTGGTCCAGCGATGGGCAGGTGGTCGCCGCAAGGATGCGGCCCATCAACTCTGCGCTGCGGCTATACGCTGAGCACGCGCTCACCCTCATCGCCCAAGCCAAAGCGCAGGAACCCAACCTGCGCCAGCCGGATGCCATCTCGGCGATGGAGTTCGGCGCCCGGCGGATCGACTTTCTCGGCCTTAAATTCCAGCTCGCCGATGAGATGGCCTCCGAGTACGCCCAGGCGCAGGCCACGCTTCAAACCTTGCAGACCAACCCCAGCGCTCCCCGGCCCAGGCCCTCCGTTCCGGCTCTGCTCTCCGATATCAACGGCGTCAACGGACGCCTCCAGGACATCATCGACATCTACTCCCGGCTGCGCGACATGTACGCCGAACAGTGGAACAAGACGTACCAGCCGGATGGACTCCGGCCCGTGCTGGAGCACTACGACTACACCATCGGCCAGTGGTACGCTCGCGTCGACAAGGTGCGCAGCGCTCAACGCCAGTGGAGTCACTCCCGAACGCTGCCTCCAGCAGCCGACCTGGGCATTCCACCACCGCCGCAGCCCCAGCCCGCTCCAACGCAGTCTCCCGCGCCAACTCCATCCCCAACTCCGCCTCCGAGTCTGCCTCCAAGTCCGGCCCAGACACCGGCCGCCCAAGCCACCGCGCCAACCCGCTAGCAGGAGATTCCCTTGTCCGGTATCCACGTTGCATCCCTGGCCGCAGCCCTTCTGCAACCTGCCGGCCCGCATCGCCTGGGAGCCTTTGACGTCGCCCTCGTCGCCATCTACCTGGTGGGAATCACCCTCTTCGGCCTGCGCTTCCGCAAGCTCTCCGCGACCGGAGCTCCCGCGGACCGCTCCCTGCGCAGCTACTTCCTGGCCAACAACACCATCCCCTGGTGGGCCATCTCACTCTCCATCGTCTCCGCAGAGACCTCCACACTCACCATCATCTCCATCCCCGGCGTCGCCTTTGCCGGCAACTTCGGCTTCCTCCAGGTCGTCATCGGCTACATGATCGGCCGTATCGTCGTTGCCATTTTCTTTCTGCCCCGCTACTTCGCCGGCCGGATGCTCACCGCCTACCAGCTCATCGGCCAGCGTTTTGGACCGGCGCTCTACAAAGTCACCGCCGGCCTGTTTCTGGTCATGCGTGCGGCTGCTGAAGGGGTGCGCGTCTTCGCCATCGCCATCGTCGTCGCCATCGCCATCGGAACCCGCGACCTGCTCTCCATCGGCATCATCTCCGCCCTCACCCTGCTCTACACCTTTGAAGGCGGAATGGCCGCCGTCATCTGGACCGACGTCGTGCAGATGGCCATCTACTTCGGCGGCACCCTGGTCGCGCTGCTCACACTCGGCTCCCACGTCCAAGGCGGCTGGGCCACCATCCACACCGTAGCCTCCGCCGCCGGCCGCTTTCACATGCTCAACTTCACCTTCAACCTCACCACCGCCTACACCTTCTGGGCTGGGCTGCTGGGCGGAGCCTTCCTCACCATGGCCTCCCACGGCACCGATCAGTTGATGGTGCAGCGGATGCTGGCAGCGCGCAACCTGCGCGAGTCCCAACTCGCTCTGCTTAGCTCCGGCGTGGTGATCTTCTTGCAATTCGCTCTCTTCCTGCTCATCGGCGCGGGGCTCTACGTCTTCTACGCACAACATCAGGCGGTCTTCTCCAGCGCCGACCATATCTTCCCCACCTTCATCGTCCGGGAGATGCCCCCCGGCATCGCCGGCCTGCTGGTCGCAGCCATCCTCGCCGCGGCCATGTCCAACCTCTCCGCCGCCCTCAACGGCCTCTCCTCCACCACCGTCGTGGACTTCTACGTCCCCCTGCGGCCCAACGCAGATCATCGCGAGCGCGCCCTCGTCAGCAAGTCCTCCACCGTCTTCTGGGCGCTGGTGCTCTACGCCATCGCAGCCTATGCAGCTCTGGTAGGCGGCAAAGGACACGTGGTCGTCATCGGCCTCTCCATCGCCTCCGTGGCCTACGGCTCTCTGCTCGGCGTCTTTCTGCTCGGAACGCTCACCCGCTTCGCTACCCAGACCGGCGCAATCACAGGCATGATCTTCGGCTTGCTTCTCAACCTCTGGCTTTGGCAAGGAGTCTTCCCCATGCATCTCGGTCCCATCACCGTACCGCCCGTCGCCTGGACCTGGTATGTGCTCGTCGGCGCTGCCGCAACCTTCTTCGTCGGGGCGCTGGTCAGCCTCCTCACGGGCAACTCACCCTTCCGCCGCAAGACGGCCCACTCCGTCTCCAGTTCCATCGCCAGCTCCATCGCCCTCACCGCCGCGCTGCTCGCCCTGCCCCTGCTGAGCGCGGGCCCCTGCCACGCCCAGACCCCGCCGGCCAACGCCGCCGCCCACTCCCACGCCCCAGACTTCAGCCTCGTCTCGCGTCTCATCAACGATGCCGTCGTCACCCACCAGCCGCCGGGAGTTGCGCTGGTCATCGGGCACAACGGACACGTGGTCTTTCAGCATGCCTACGGAGACCGCAAGCTGGCCGGAGAGCCAGGGCTGGACGGCCAGCCTTCGCCAGCGCTGCCCATGACCATGGACACCATCTTTGACATGGCCTCGCTCAGCAAGTGCCTCAGCACCGCCACCGCCATCATGCAGCTCTATGAGCAGGGCAAGCTGCGCTTTGACGACCCGGTAGAGAAGTATCTTCCCGAGTTCAACCCCCGGCACGACCCGGTGCGCGCCCAGGTCACCATCCGCATGCTCCTCACTCACACCTCCGGCGAGCCCGGCGACGTCACCATGAGATCCCCCTGGGGGCTGGCCGCGCCCGACTTCGCCGCGGGCCTCCACCGGGCCTTCACCACGCCGCTGATCTCCGCACCCGGCGCCGTCTTTCGCTACTCGGACGTCAACTTCATCCTGCTCGGGTACATGGTGCAGCGGCTCAGCGGAGAGCCGCTGGAGGTCTACGCCCAGCAGCACATCTTCACGCGGCTCGGCATGACCCACACCCGCTATCTCCCCCTGGCCCGGGCCTGCGGAGCGTACCAGATCTATGGCGCGGCCATCGGACTCGCCCCTGGCGCCAATCCCTCCCACGCCTGCAAGCCCGGAGACTGGAACGTCTCCCTGCTGCGCCAGATCGCGCCCACCGCTCACGATGACGAGGGCAGCGCGCAGACCAACCCGGACTACAACCGCCTGCTGTGGGGCTCGGTCGATGATCCCTCCACCCGCCGCATGGGCGGCGTCGCCGGCCACGCCGGCGTCTTCTCCACCGCTCAGGACGTCGCCCTCTTCGCCCAGGCGCTGCTCGATCGCCTCGCCGGCCGGCCCAGCCGCTTTCCCCTCAAGCGCTCCACGCTGGAGCTGATGATCGCGCCCCAGCAGCCCGGCCACACGCCAGACCAGCTCGCGGAGGCCAATCAGGCCCAGCGCGCGGCCATCGCCGCAGGCGAAGCGCCAGCCGCGCCCGGTCTGGCGCCGCACTATCCCTCCGTCCAACATCAGAACCTGCGCGGCTTTGGCTGGGACATCGACAGCGGCTTCTCCAAGCCCCGCGGCGTGGTCTTCCCCGTCGGCAGCTTCGGCCATACCGGTTACACCGGCACCACGCTGTGGATCGATCCCGGCTCAGACACCTACATCGTTCTGCTGGCCAACGCGATTCATCCCCGCGGCAACCCTCCCATCTCCAACCTGCGCGGCCAGGTGGCCACCGCTACCGCAGAGGCCCTGGGGCTCTACCATCCGCCTGACTCCAGCTCGCCGGCCGAGTGCGGCGACCCCAACCTCTTCTGCGCGCCCGCTTCCGGCGCAGGCCGGCAGGCCGCAGCCACCGGCGACACCCTCACCGGAATCGACGTCGTCCAGCAGCAGCACTTCGCTCCCTTCCTCAACCTGGCCAAAGATCTCGGCCATCCCCCGGTGCTGGGCGTGCTCACCAATCAGACCGGCATTGACAGCAACCGCCGCTCGACCATCGCCATCCTTGCCAATGACCTGCCCAAGGGAGTTCCCGGAGCGAAGCTGGCCACCATCTTCTCTCCCGAGCATGGCATCTTCGGCAAGCAGGACACCACTCACCTCCGCGCTGAGGTCGAGCCCATCACCGGCCTGCCCGTCACGAGTCTCTACGGCCCCACCGAGGCGGACAAACGCCCCTCCCACGAGCAGTTGAAGAACCTCGACGCCGTCGTGATCGACCTGCAGGACGTCGGCGTTCGCTTTTACACCTACGAGACGGTCACCGGATACTTCCTCGAAGCCGCCGCGCAGGAGATGACCGTCTATCACCATGACCTGAAGATCATCGTGCTCGACCGCCCGGCCCTCATCGACGGCTCGCAGGTGCAGGGGCCGGTCTCGGACGCCGCCTTCACCACCGGGCCGGGCGACTACATCGACTTCATGCCGCTGCCCGTCCGCAACGGCCTGACCCTGGGAGAGCTGGCCGAGTACATCGTCGGCGTCAAACATCTCGACGCGGATCTCACGGTTATCCCGCTGCAGCACTGGTCACGCAGGGAGTACTTCGACCAGACTGGCCTGCCCTGGGTCAATCCCAGCCCCAATCTGCCCTCGGTGACAGCGGCAACACTCTACCCTGGCCTTGGCCTTCTGGACTTCACGGGCGTCTCGGCCGGGCGCGGCACGGATTCGTCCTTCTCCCTCTTCGGAGCCTCCTGGATGAATGCAGCGGATGTCGCCCAGGCACTGAACCGGCGACAGATTCCGGGCGTGACCTTCACGGCCAGCACCACGACGGTAGCCGAGTCCGCCAATCACTATCCGTTTCATGGCCAGACGATCCCGGCCGTGCGGATCACTCTCACCGACCGCCGCGCCTTGAACTCCCCGGAGATGGGCGTAGAGATCCTGAGCGTTTTGCATCGTCTCTATCCGCAGCAGTTCCAGATCCAGAAGACGCTACGCCTGCTGGGCAGCCAGAGCACGCTGACCGCCATCAAACGCGGCGAAGATCCCCGCAGCATCGCACAATCCTGGCAGCCCGTGCTCCACACCTACCTCGCCACCCGCAGCCGCTACCTGCTCTACGAGTAGCGCCCCGCCAACTCTTCGGCAGGACTTTATGCGTACCCCCATCTCGTCTCCCATACGATTTGAGCTCGGGCGCCCCACATCTCAGTTTTTTGAGATGTAGGTTCGCAGGATCCCGATCCGGCCCACCGATTCCCATCGGCCGGATTCAAGCAGAACGGCGCCTCCGTCTCCGCATCCAGAAACACCACCACATCAGGCGCCGGTCGACGACCCCGCCTTGAGATTCTGGAAGACATGCTGCATCACAAAGTCGGAGGTGATCGTCTCACCGGCCAGCAACATCGCCGTGAGTTCCCCTCCCAGCACCTCGGGCGCAATCACCACATCCGGCTGGGCAAGCTTAACCTTATTCAACTGACGGGCATCATTGACAGCGGCAACCGTACGAACGCCGGGGGCAAGCTCTCTCATGGCAAGAATCACAAACGCATTCTCCGCATCATCGGGCAGCATGGCCAGCACAGCGGTAGCCTGCTCGGCGTCAGCCTCGCGCAGCGTCTCGGCCGTGCTGGGATCACCCACCACGGTCTCCGCTCCCTTAGCATCTGCCGCTTCCGCCGCATCCCTCACGATACGCACCACTGTCAGGCCGCGCTTCCCCAGTTCCTGCGCGGTATTGGTGGCCAGAGACGTGTTACCCGCGACAACAAAGTGGTGATGCCGTTTCATCTTGGGACTCCTCCGGTTAACGATACGCAGCAGGCTCCGGCTCACCAAAGGAGCAACCACTGCCGTCAGGGACGTGGCAAAGACGGCCACACCCAGAATGATCACCGAGACCGTAAACAGCCGCGCCTCATCAGTTCTCGGGACAATGTCCCCATACCCCACCGTGCTCATGGTGACCATGGCATAGTAGAGCGCGGTCACCAGATTGTTGATCGGCGGCGTGAACTCCCCGCCCAGATAGTATGTGCCGAAGGTGGCGTACAGCAGCAGCATCAAGCCGGAGGTGACGGCGAAGAGCGTGCTTGCCGCCACGCTTGACCGGTCAAAGCTGCGCCAGGCAAGCAGAAGAACCACTGCAATCAGCAGGTAGTAGGCCGTCAACGGCCCCGCGTGGGCGTGTCTGCCCAGCACGGTGTTCGTGGCTGCGGTTATCACAAGCAGCACGGCCACCAGCCAGGCCAGCCGGGAGCGCCACAGCAATGCCAGCCCCATGATGAGCATGCCGCTGCCGATGAACAAGGACGGCAGCTTGTGCATTTGGAGATGGAAATAAAAATCTCCCTCCGCCAGCGAGCGCAGCCCGGAATACCAGTGGTTGCCCCAGTCTCCCTGGAGGACCCAGAAGCCCGCCAGCCACAGCATCAGGGCCAGAGGAACATGGGGAAACCAGACGGGTCCCCGCAAGAGTTTGGATACGCCTTCGAGTTTGATGCGAAGTCGTTCGATGCGCGAGTTGATGATCTGCGGATACTTCATTGGCTCCCACGGTCACCCGGCAGGGTTCGACAAGGCTTGTTCTACGGCCAGGGCGCAACCACCCCCCCAACGGGCTTGTTGCGCTCCAGAGCCGAACACCCACCGTCGCGGATCTCGGCAAGGGCAGTATACCCATCCGCCCCAAACGCTACCAAGCCGGAACCATCCTCCCCAGCCTGTCACGGCTGGTGCAAAAATCCCCAGATGGGTATCTATCTGACTCAGGTGACCACTAGATCTTGTGGTTTGAGAAAGGCGGCTCAACCGCGCATTTGACCAGAGATTTGTAGGGAACCGGCTCGACAGCGACGGCCTGCTCCAGTAGCCGGCAGAAGAGCTTGCCACGGCTGCGTGACTTGCACCGGTTGAAGCGAAATGTGAACTCGTCGAGGTAAGCATCCAAATGTTCCAGACTCACCCCGCCTTGGTGGGTTCCCAGCAGCCAGCGTTTGAGCAAGGCGACCGCCAGATGAACGCGGGGCATCCATTCCGAAGCGGTCTTGC
>DAHWOF010000001.1 GCA_027335345.1 Granulicella sp.
ATGGGGCAGCCGGCCGATGGCCATTTTGCCCGCGCCGGGCTCCAGATAACGCAGCACGCCGAGCTCATCATGCTTGCGCAGCACATCTTCCTTGGCAAGGTTGCGGTGAAAGTTGAGGCAGTTGAGCCCGAGCTCCTGGGCAGCTCGGACCTCTTTCTCTGCCAGCTCGGGTACGGGAAACATTCCGTTGAGTCCCCAGTACCCCCAGGAGATGGCGCTATAAAGACGAATCCGGCGGCCGTTGAGGCGGAACATCGCGTTCGTTCCGATTCCCGTGGGTCCATAGGCGCGGAAGGCCACGGGAATGGTTCGGGCGTCGAGGTCGCTGTTTGGAGCAGCGGCTGTGATGCGCAGATAGTACAGATGAGGCTTGCTGATGTCCCACAGCCGGGCGTCACCGTGGGTGATGGTGGCACGGATCAGGCTGGTCTTGTCGTCATAAACTCCGTCGGTTGTGACGAGGACTTTCCCAGAGGACGGATCGATGAGTTCAAATCTCACGTGCGCGGAGGTGTTTGACGCTTCAACGCGTGCATAGGCAACCAATGTCCTCGGATCGGAGGTGTTGAGAGCCCACGCATCGGATATGCGAATCGCCGCTGGGTGCGCACTGAGGGTCATTCCGCGGTCGAGAGCGCCAAAGCCGTGGGAGCGATAGAGGCTGACGGCGCCCCAGGCAGCGTTCAATCCATCCACCCAATCGAAGCGGCCGAAGGGATTGGTGATGCGAATGGTGAGCCGGTTTTCGCCTCCGGGCCTGGCGGCTTGCGTCAGATCGGCGTCGAAGGGCAGCTCCTCCATGATGGAGTAGCCACAGAGCTGTCCATTGAGGTACACCTCGGCGCGGAGATGAGCCGCGCGTACATGCAGGAAGATGCGCTTGCCGCGCATCGACGCGGGGATGTCAATGGAGCGATAGAACCAGCTCACGCCGAAGTAGGCGCCGTTCTGCGGGACGTCATCATCGGCTGGGGCTCCGCTGGGCGCCTTGGCGTAGCGATACTCCTGAGGAGTGTAGGGGCGCGGTTTGCCGTCCTTGCCGGCGCCGTACATGCCCCAGAAGTGTTGCTCCACGCTCGTCGGAAGAATCACCTGCTTGCCTGCCTGCGTTCCCAAAACGTTCCATCCTCCCGTGGGTGGATTCACCGGCAGAGGCGTGCCCTTGCCGCATAGCCTTCCATTGATCCATGCGATATCTTCCGGCAGAAAGATCTTGTCGGACTCCCAGAGCGCCTTTGTGTCCACCCACAAGCGCCAGCCCTCGTCCGGCAGCAGCGTGCCGTTCTCCGGCCATAGGAATTGGCTGGCTGCGTTAGGAGAAGATTGCGCAAGCAATCCCGGCAGGTTTTTGCTCAGCGCATTTGCCGAAGCGCCGACCGCCATTGCTTTAAGGACTGTGCGCCGGGAGTAGTGACTTCGTTTCGACATTAAAAAGGATCTGGCCTTTCATAGCAGTGAAGGTTTTATGGGGATGCAACTCCCAGCTTTGTCTTATAGCATTTCGAGTATTGATTGATCCACGTATTCTTCTGCGGCCGGAATCAAAGACAAAATGATGCGGCGGCTAAAGGAGTTTCAGGCGCAGCTTGGCGATAAGCTGGACTTGGAACACCCGTCGGCTGCGAAAGATGTGGCGATAGAATCTTCTTCGGAGACGGAGCAATGGACATAGCCAAGACAGAAGAACATGAGCAAAAGTCGCATGGATGTTGCACACCCTCTGCCGGCCAGAGAGCGTGCTCCGGCAATGCGAGGGAAGACTCCGCGTCGAGCAGAGCGGTCTCCTCCGAGACGCGAGCACGGATGGTGCGGCTCCCGGGAGGAAGGTTCCTGATGGGAACCGACAGCAATGAGGGGTTCCCACAGGACGGCGAGGGTCCGGTGAGAGAGGTGACGTTGCGACCGTTCTGGATCGACTCCACCACCGTTACCAATCGTCTTTTTCGGCAGTTTGTTGCAGCCACTGGCTATCGCACGGAGGCGGAGCGCTTTGGCTGGTCGTTTGTCTTCTGGCTGCATCTTCCCAAGGCGAGGTTCAAGGAACTTGTGGAAGACACGGTGCAGGCCGCGCCCTGGTGGTGCAAGGTGCGCGGAGCCCGATGGGATGCGCCTGAGGGGCCGGGATCGAATCTGCTTCGCCGGGAGGACCATCCTGTGGTGCATGTCTCCTGGAACGACGCGGCAGCATACGCGCGGTGGTCCGGACAGCGGCTACCCACGGAAGCCGAGTGGGAGTATGCGGCGCGGGGCGGGTTGGAGCAAAAGACTTATCCCTGGGGTGACAAGCTCCGGCCTAATGGAAAGCATATGTGCAACATATGATATGGCAGGGTGATTTCCCGAATCATGATAGAGGCGACGACGGCTATGCCGGCACGTGTCCTGTGCAGGCCTTTCCTCCCAATGGGTACGGGCTTTTCTCCATGACCGGAAACACCTGGGAGTGGTGCGCCGACTGGTTCAGCCCAATCTTTCACAGAACAGCGAACCTGGATAACCCGACTGGTCCGCCCGAAGGATCTTCCCGTGTCACCAGGGGCGGATCGTTTCTCTGCCACAAGTCGTACTGCAACCGCTATCGCGTTGCAGCGCGCAGCTCCAACACTCCAGACAGTTCCACTTCCAACACCAGCTTCCGGTGCGCACTTTCGGACTGACCGGCAGGGCGCGGACTATGACACGCAACAGGATGGTTTCCACGGGGAGATGAAGCATGAGTTCGAAAGGCACGGGCGGAATCGATCGTAGAACGTTTGTCAAAGCCGCGGCAGCGTCGGCGGTCCTATCGCTATCCGCTCCGGGGCAGACCGGCGAGCCGGCAGCGAAACGTCGCCAGCCCAACGTCATCCTCATGATCTGTGATGATCTGGGTTCCGGCGATCTCCACTGCTATGGCTCGACGCTCAAGACTCCAAATCTTGATCAGATGGCCAGGGACGGTGTGCGCTTTACGCGCTTCAACACTGCGCATCCGATATGCTCGGCATCTCGGGCTGCCCTGTTGACGGGCAGATACTCCAGCCGTTCCCATACCCAGGGAGCGTATGGACCCAGCTCCAAGGAGGGCATGGACCTGGATGAGAAGACGCTTGCGGATATTCTCAAGCCGGATGGATACAAGTCCAAGGCGATCGGCAAATGGCATTTGGGTTACCCTCCGCCGTACCTGCCGACCAACCGGGGGTTCGATTCGTACTACGGTGTTCCGTGGAGTGTGGATATGGCTCCGTTGCCGCTGCTGAAGGACACGACAGTGGTGGAGGCAAACGCCGATCGTGAGATGCTGACGCCGCTTTATACGGAAGAGGCGGTAAAGTTCATTGATGAATCCACGTCATCTCCGTTCTTTCTCTATGTTGCGTACTCCTATCCGCACGATCCGCCGACCGGTTCTCCACGTTTCCGCGGCCACTCCGGGCTAGGCCGCCAGGGTGATGCCATTGAGGAGATCGA
>DAHWOF010000030.1 GCA_027335345.1 Granulicella sp.
TCGTGGTTTTGGAAGGAAGAGCCTGTCCTAAGGCGCGAACCCATGTTCGAAGGAGCTTATCGAGTGAAGATGAGGGAGAGAGCGGAGGGAGTGTGCGGAATCGCTACGGCTTTCTTCTTGAGACGATTCGCCTTCACCACATTCATCCGCTTCCGCGGAAGCCACGAGCTAGTCATCCGGCTTTGGTGCGAACCACCTGGTCAGCCTGCGGTCCCTTTGTTCCCTGAATCACATCGAACTCCACTTCATCGCCTTCCTTTAGTGTCTTATACCCATCCAACTTGATGGAACTGTAGTGTACGAAGACATCGGGGCCGTCCTCGCGCCCCAGAAATCCGTAGCCCTTTGCGTTATTGAACCACTTAACCGTGCCTTTGTACTGTGCCATGGGTTCCCTTGCCATGCTCGAAATATCCTTACCGCTTGGGCGGAAGTTATCTACTAAGACGCATCCGGGAGCCATTAGGCGGTCTGAATTCTGCACGAATTGAGAATTTCTGTGTACGGAACCCCAGGTGTGAACGGAGAGGCAAACAGGCAAAAACAGGTAAGTATCTTGGAAAGAGATCTTTACCGCAATTCGAAGAGACCCAGTCAGCGGCTTGCTGAAGAGCGGGATTTTTTGACTCTGGTCGGAAGTCTGGCGCCATGGAGGGACACGAAGAGCAGAACGCCGATCAAGGTCTTTCCATCCTCGATCTTGCCCGAGTGAATCAGGTGCATCACCTCGGAGAGAGGCGTCATTCGGACCTCGATCTTTTCATCCTCCTCCGGTTCGGCGTTCCCTTGCGTTAAGCCCTCGGCAAGCAGGATGGTCATGGTCTCGGTGAGAAAGCCGGGGCTGGCATAGTAATTTGCGTGGCGGGACCAGCTCCGGGCACGGTAGCCAGTTTCCTCGATAAGCTCTCGCTTTCCTGCGGGGATCAGTTTTTCGCCGGGTTCGATGCGTCCGGCGGGCAGCTCAAGAAGGAACTTGTCGGCGGCGTGCCGATACTGCCGGATCAGCAGGATGCCAGGGTCCTTGGGATTGGTCTCGCGGTCTACGGCCAACACGACCACAGAGCCGTTGTGGCGAATGACCTCGCGGGTAGCCCGGATCCCGCCCGGCTCGATCACCTCATCCTGAGTTACCCAGAAGGTTCTGCCGGCGAAGGCTGTCCTGGAGGAGAGGGTCCGTCCCCGGCCAGTGAGCTTGACTGTCTTCGAGGAGGCGGTTGGATTGCTTTTCTTTGTCGAACGGGGTGAGGCGGCGCGGCTGGCGGCGGAAGGATGCTGACGGGGAGATGATTCGGTCGTTTTGCGTGCCATAAGGGTAAGGTACACCACCGTTGAAGAGCGGTTGCAGCAAAAGCCGCACGCGAGCCCGAATCGCAAGGAGGAGACCGGAACCAGAGTTGTCTTCCACATCGCCGAACCAAGGGCCTTTTACTCTATTAGAGGCCCCGGATCTGAGATTCATTGCATCGGTCGACCGGCGGCTACATCCAAAGAGTCTCAGGATGAGAGACAGAACAGAGCCCGCATGGATATAGAGAGCTACCCCCTTTCGACGCTACCCGGAACAACAGCGCTATTTCGCGACTTTACGGAGATGGCTGGTTCCTTGGAACGGACAGGAGTGCGACGCTGGTATCCAACTGATCCGTTCTCCCCGGCGTGGGCGGGAGTATCCCCCGCGCTGGACGCAGAGCAGAGGGCAACTCTGGCCAATGCGCTAGCGGAGCAGGCGAAGCAGTTTGCTGCGGGACCGGCGACGCTGGCGAACATCAAGAGTCTGCGCGAGGGCGCGGCTGCCGTGGTAACTGGCCAGCAAGTGTCGCTCTTTGGCGGGCCGTTGTTGACGTTGCTGAAGGCTGCCACGGCCATCCGCAAGGCGCAGGATGCCACTGCGGCCAGCGGTCGAAAGCATGTGCCCATTTTCTGGATGGCCAGCGAGGATCATGACTTGGCCGAGGCCGATCAGGTGGCTCTGCTTTCCAAGGCCGGTGGGCAGCCGGCGGTGGAGACCTTACGCCTGGGTCTCCAGGTCAGCCGTCCGCTTCCAGTAGGGGGGCTGCGGTTGGAGGATGAAGGCGGAGCGGGCGGAGAGAGCCTTGAGGCGACACTGGACCGCGCTTGCGCGCTGCTGGGCTGGGCGCCCATCTGCGATCTCTTGCGCGAGTGCTATGCGCCGGGAGCGACCATGGCGTCCGCCTTCGGCAAGCTGCTGAGCAGGATCTTTACTGCCCACGGCCTGGTGGTGATGGACGCCAGCTCACGCACCTTCCATGCCATGGGCGCAAGCGTCCTCCGGGCGGCCCTGGAGCGCCCTGATGAGATGAAGGAGGCGCTCTTACAGAGGTCGCAGGAGCTGGAGGAAGGCGGATATCATGCCCAGGTGCTGGTCACCCAGGACCATTCGCTGTTGTTTCTTGTAGATCACGAAAACGGCGCCCGGCGGCCTCTGCTCCGTCTTGCCCAGGGTGGGTGGAAGGCGGGAGCGAAGGTATATACGACGACCGATCTGCTTGAAGTTCTGGCGGAGGAGCCGGAGCGGTTGAGCCCCAATGCACTCCTCCGGCCAGTGTTCCAGGATGCGATTCTGCCTACGGCGGCCTATGTTGCAGGACCGGCGGAGGTGGCTTACTTTGCTCAGTCCGAGGTGTTATACCGCAAGATTCTAGGTCGGGTGACGCCGGTGCTGCCGAGATTGATGGCGACGCTGGTTGAACCTGCCATTGCGAACACGCTGGCCGCCCACGAGTTGCGGTTTTCCAATGTGCTGGAGGCGAAGACGGCTGCGGCTTTAGCGCAACAGATGGGCGCCCGCGCTATGCCGATCGAGGGCAAGCGGAAGATTGCGGCGGTTGGGAACGCCCTGGAATCTGAACTCGCAGCGCTTACCGCATACATGGCTTCGCTGAGCGCGGAGCTTGGACGCGCCGCAGGGGTCTCGGCCAGCAAGATGCGCTACCAGATGAACCGTCTTCGCCGTTTGGCGGCAAACTTTGAGGTACAGAAAGAGTCTTCACTGAATAGGCATGCGGTGGCCATTATGCTGAACCTGTTCCCGGAAGGACATCTGCAGGAAAGAGTGCTGGGAGGGGTCTGGTTTTTGGCCCGCCACCAGGAGGATCTGGTCTCACTGCTGATCCATCATGCAGCCGGCGAGCATGCGGAACATAAGGTTCTTTATCTTTGATTTCGATATACACAGAGCGCGCCTGGAGGCATACTGCGAGGTATGGCCTATATTTTGGGATTACCCCTTCTCCTGCTGATCCTGATTGGCGCTCTGGTGATCTTGCTTCACTTCTTGCCCACCTTCGTCGCAGGTTCCCGCCAGGCGAAGAACTTCTGGTGGATCTTTCTGGTAAATCTGTTCTTTGGCTGGACCCTGGTCGGCTGGGTGGTTGCGCTTCTCTGGGCGCTGCGAGATACCCCACGGTTTGCGTACAGGTAGGTTCCGCCGCCGTACAATCGTTAGCTGAGGTTGTCCGTGATGGGATTGAGCGATCAGCCATTTGAAGTGATGTGCCCGGATTGCGGAGCAATGATAAAGATTGACCCGATCACCCGCACGGTGATCGCGCACACCCCAGCGCCGCGCAAGAAGACCTTTGAAGATTTAAGCGCTGCGGCTCGAGCGCTGAAGGAGCAAGATGCGCGCCGGGAGTCGATCTTTGCCCAGTCGGTGCAAGCGGAGAAGAACAAGGAAGACGTGATGGCCAAGAAGTTTGCCGAGGCGGTCAAAAAGGCTAAAGAGTCTCCGCTGAGCGGCAAGCCCCTGCGCGACTTTGACCTGGATTGAGATCTCCCTTCCAGCGCTCCCGAGATGGGTTTCGGCGGCGTCTTGGCTGGGAGTCGCTCTCGCCTTGGTTCATCAACCAACGCGTGAGGGGATGGCTGTCACCCACAGAGAGCTGTTGCGGGCAAAGTCATCCCGATGAAACCAGTAGACTGGAGACATGCCGCCGATTCTGAGTGCTCAAGGCGTCTCGAAACGCTTTGGGGCGACGCCCCTGTTTGAACAGATCCACTTTGTCGTAAACGAAGGCGACCGTATTGGACTTATCGGTCCGAACGGAGCCGGCAAGTCCACGCTGCTGGCCGTGCTGGCCGGAGAGATCGAGCCAGACTGCGGGGAGATCTCGGTGCGTCGGCGAGCTCGGGTTGGCTACGTCCGCCAGATCTCAGAGTTTGCCGCCGGGCTGACGGTTCGACGGGTGGTTGAGGAGGCGCTGCAGGGCGCCGAAGGTAGCTCGCAGCTCCATTTCCGGGAAGAGGAGAAGGAGAGACGGATACGCGAGACGCTGGGACGAGCGGGCTTTGCCGATGCGGGAGCAGCTACTCCCAACCGGATGGACTCTGAGGCGTGCAGCCTCTCGGGCGGCTGGCGAAAACGCCTGGCCATCGCCGAGGCGATGGTGACCGAGCCGGATGTTCTGTTGCTGGACGAACCCACCAATCATCTGGACATGGAGGGAATTGAATGGCTCGAAGGTGTCCTGCGGAGTGCCCGGTTTGCCTGCGTCGTGGTATCCCATGACCGCTATTTTCTGGAAAACGTAGCCAGCGAGGTGGTGGAGTTAAGCCGCCTCTATGCCGAGGGCGTCTTGCGGGTGCGCGGCAGCTACTCGAAGTTTCTGGAGGGGCGGGAGCAGTACCTGGAGGCGCAGAGCAGGATGCAGGAGAGCCTGCGCAATCGCGTGCGGACCGAGATCGAGTGGCTGCGGCGTGGACCGAAGGCGCGGGCTACCAAGGCCAAGGCCCGCATCGACAATGCGCAGGATCTCATCGCGAAGCTTGCTGAGGTGGATGGCCGTACTCGCACCGCAACGGCTGGAATCGAGTTCGCGGCCAGCGACCGGCAGACCCGGAAACTGATCTCGTTTGAAGAGGCAAGCGTTGAGTTGGGTGGCCGGGAGATTGTTCGGGGGCTCAGCTTTGGCGTGACAAACGGTATGAAGCTCGGCCTGGCAGGGCCCAACGGGAGTGGCAAGACAACCATCCTGCGCGCCATTGCCGGTGAACTGCCGATTGCCAGTGGGGAGGTGAAGCGAGCCCAAAATCTGCGCATCGTGTTCCTGTCACAGATGCGCGAAATCGATACCTCGCTGACGCTGCGGCGGGCTCTGGCTCCGGACTCCGACGCGGTGGTGTATCAGGGGCGTGTCATTCATGTTGTCAGCTACGCGGCCAGATTCCTGTTTACGGGCGACCAACTGAATCAGCCAGTGAAGCGGCTGAGCGGAGGCGAACGCGGCCGAGTGCTGATTGCGCGGCTGATGCTGGAGCCAGCCGACGTACTGATGCTGGACGAACCGACCAACGATCTGGATATTCCCACGCTGGAGATCCTGGAGGAGGCCCTGCTGGAGTTCCAGGGGGCTCTTTTGCTGGTGACGCATGACCGTTACCTGCTGGACCGGGTGTGCAACCTTGTGCTGGGGTTGGATGGACGCGGTCAGGCACGGATCTTTGCCGACTACACGCAGTGGGAACAGTGGAAACAGGGTGGGGTTGATAACGCAGCCAGTGGGGATGCGCCACGGGCTGAAGCGCAGCCCTTGAAGGCAGTGGCGCCTTCGGCCTCCACCTCCGGAGCGGGGCGGAAGAAGCTCTCCTACCTGGAGCAGCGTGAGTTCGATGGTATCGAAGAGCGCATTGACAGGGCGGATGAACGTCTCTCCGCAGCTCGTGGCCGGCTGGAAGACCCCGTGGTGGCCACCAACCCTGCGTTGCTTACCGAGGCTCTCGCGGAGTTGGAAACGGCTCAGGCCGAGCATGACGCGATCTATCAGCGCTGGGCAGAGCTGAGTGAAAAGGCTGGTTGAAGCATCTTTCGAGCCGGACGCATGCATACGTCGATCGGGTTTCTGGTGGGCTGTCTGCTCTGCCTACTCTTTGGCCCCGCGCAGAATCTGGCCGTTCTTCATCACAAAGACCGGGTGCATGAGGCCACTGATGTCTTGCAGTGGATCCCCGGGAACGGCGATGATGTCGGCAAAGAACCCGGGCTTGAGTTGCCCGATTTGATCTGACCAGCGGAGCAGACGGGCTCCGTTGATCAGATCGGCCCGCAGTACATCGGCAGGACTCATGCCGTACTTCACCATCAGCACAAACTCCCGTGCCTGCGTGCCGTGGGGGAAAGGACCGACGTCAGATCCCACCACGAAGGGAACGCCCGCGGCCATTTGCTTGTGGAACTGCTGGACGTGATAGGCGAGTTCGCGGCGAAAGACGGATCCGTCGCCGCTGGGTGGATGGTTGGCGAAGTACTCCATGATGGTGAAGGTGGGCACGGCGTAGATCTGCTTGCTGCGCATCATGCGCATGGTCTCGGCGGAGAGATGGTAGGCGTGTTCGATGCTGGCGACCCCGGCCTGGGCTGCGTAGGATGCGGCCGGCTCGCCGGTACAGTGCACGGCGACAAAGGAGCCGGTGCGGTTGGCCTCGGTGACCGCGGCAGCAAGCTGTGACTCACTGTACTGGTAGGGTGTGGTGAAGGTGTCACCCTCCAGATGATCGCGTCCTGTCTCATAGATCTTGGTAAAGTCCGCTCCCTCCTTGCGCTGTTCGCGCATAACCGCGACGATCTGGTGAGCCGTGTTGGCGTAGTCGGCATTGGAGAGCACGTGCTGTTCAGGATTGAAGCCGATGGCGTCTTCGTGGCCCCCAAGGATGTCGATGGCGTTGCAGGAGACGCGCATGCGCGGTCCGGGGATGAGCCCGGTGTTGATCGCATGGCGCACCGCGACGTCGGCGCACTTTGCTCCCTCGGTACCCATGTCGCGCTCGGCCGTGAACCCGGCCATCACGTCGGCTTTGGCCGCAGCGGCCGCCTGCAGGGTACGCTGGGGAATAGACTCTTCCACGGTTTGCAGACCCTCATTGCCGGGATGGAGGAAGAGGTGAGTATGCGCGTCGATGAGTCCGGGCATCAGAGTGGTGTCGCCCAGGTCGAGCAGGACCGCTCCCTGTGGATGAACAACGGAGATGCCTGCCGCTGCGATTCGGTCACCTTCCACGAGCACCTCGCCCGGCGATAGAACCTTGCCCGCAGCAACATCCAGGATGCGAGCGGCGTGCAGCACCACCACGCTGGGTTTGCCCTGCGGCGCCACGGAGGGGCCCGAGGGCTGTTGAGCGGCAAGAGAGAGTGCAAAGCCTGCGAAAGCGGCGGTAAGGATCAGGATCTTCATGGTGCAAAAAGGATACCCCGAACCAGCTTTCAGGGATGCATCTTTAGGGAGAAGAGCTGTTCGTGAGGAGAGACGCAACCTCTTCCTTTGCGCCATGACGGCTACGGCTCCGCGGATCTCAGCGGAGCAGGGGTAGGAGGGAATTTGACCGGACGGCGGGAGAGCGGATGACAGAAGAAGAGTCCGTACCCCTGTTCCTGGCAGAGGCCGGAGGCGTGAGGTTCTACAAAATCGGTAGATCCGGATGGGTATTCGGATTTTGCCCAGGCTATTTGGGCATGGCCCATTGCTCGTCTGCCGACGGGCCATACAGCGCGGGCACTGGGATATCGTTGATCCGCAGGTAGACGCCCAGTTGCGCGGTGTGGTGGATCAGGTGGTTGAAGAAGAGCAGCTTGTAGGTCTTCGAGCGTGGCTCGTTCAGGATCTTTTGCTCGCCAAAGGAGAACGGCCAGAGCCTGGCGAGGTGTTCATCGCCGGCTGCCGCCAGCGCTGCTCTGCACTTTGCGGCGGACTCATCCAGGCGCGTCAGGCACAGATCCCGCGATTGGAAGACCAGCGAGGGATGTTCCCGTTTGGGGTTGGCCATGTCCATGCCGTCGTCCTCCATGATGTAGAAGCCAAACAAAGGCAGTGTGGCGCAGTGCATGGCCAGTTTGCCCATGGGCATGGAGCGGCTATGGGGCGCCCAGTCCGGCTTGTCGTTGGGTACCCGCTCCAGAGTGCGGCGGGTGTTGGAGATCTCAATATCAAAGTCTTCGAGGAGCGATGCAGCGATGGACATCTTCGAATTCCTCCGCAAGAGAATTTATGTCGCCAATTCCTGGTCGTCACGCAGGATGCTAGATTCCAGTAACGTTAAATCCGCAGTCCACATAGGTAACTCCGCCGGTCATGCCGCTGGAGAGGTCGCTGGCTAGAAAAAGCGCCACCTTGCCGACCTCCGGCTGCTCGATGTTCCGGTGCAGAGGGGAGCGCGCGGTCACAGCATCGAGAAGCACGGAGAAGTCGCCCACGCCGCGGGCGGCGAGCGTCCGAATGGGCCCCGCCGAGATGGCATTGACGCGAATCCCCTTGCTGCCCAGGGAGGCGGCGAGATAACGCACGGTGGCCTCCAGCGCCGCCTTGGCGACACCCATGACGTTGTAGTTCGGGAAGACCTTCTGGCTGCCGTAGTAAGTCATGGTCATGATGGATCCGCCCTCGGTCATCAGAGGCGCGGCGGCGCGCGAGACCGCGATCAAAGAATAGACGCTGACGTCGTGGGCGATCCGGAAATCCTCGCGCTTGGTCAATAAAAAGTCATTTTTGAGAGCATCTTGCGGGGCAAAGGCCACCGAATGCACTACGGTGTGAATGACAGGGAAGATCTCCGCGATCCTGGCAAAGGCCGCATCGATCTCCGAGTCAATGGAGAGATCGCACTGAATGGCGAGCGCCGCGCTCTTCTGGCCAAGAGATTCGATCAACTCCTCGGCCTCCGCCCGCAGCCGCTCATTCTGGTAGCACAGCACCAGAGTTGCGCCCGCATCGGAGAGCTTTTCGGCAATGGCATAGGCAATGCTCCGCTTGTTGGCGAGGCCGAAGACCACGGCCACTTTGCCCTTCATATCGATCATGCTGAAGACTCCTGTACTGGCTGGAAAATCAAAGGAACCGAGGGTAAGGATAGCAGTTTCCGGCTTGCTTTGGTTGTGTGCTGGCTCCTGAAGCCAGGGTGATCGCATGAAGAGAAGGCGAAGGTAGAAAGAGCATGAGGGAGCCTTGCGATTATCCCAGTCCGAGTAGATGGGCGCGGTAGTTGTCGCTGGTGGCGGCGATGATTCGTCTGGCTTTGATTCCGCCTTTTCGT
>DAHWOF010000005.1 GCA_027335345.1 Granulicella sp.
GTAACGTCGGCGCAGCTTGGAGACCACCGCCTCAATGTGCATCTGGCCGGCGCCGGCCAGCAGAAAGTCGTTGGTCTGGGGATCGCGGTAAAAGCGCAGCAGCAGATCCTCTTCCATCAGTTTGTGCAAAGCGGGCGCCAGCTTGTCCTCATCAGCGCGCGATTTGGGCTCGATCGCATAGGTCATCGCCGGCTCCGGCACAGGTACGGCGTCGATGCGCAGATCGTGGCCCTTCACCCCCAGCGTGTCACCCGTTTGCGTGACGCGTAGCTTGGCCACCACGCCCAGATCGCCGGCATGCAACTCTGCAACCTCCATCAGCTTCCGCCCCTGCATCACGCCGATATGGGTCAGGCGCTCAGCGTCGGTTCGGTTGTAGTTCTCCAGCGAGATCTCATTGCGAATGCAGCCGCTGATCACCTTGAAGAAGGAGATGCGCCCGGCAAAGGGGTCCACCAGCGTCTTGTAGACATAAAGAGTGGCGGGCTGAGCGTCGTCGACGGGACAGAGGATGGCGTCGCCGTCGCTCTCGCTTCCAACTTCGCTTCCAGTTTGGGCCTCCGCCGTCTCCGCCGAGGCGCCGTTTCCTCCGGCCTTGCCGTTGGCGCGCAACAGCGTCCCGCGCAGGGCGTGCGCTGCGATCGGCGGACGCTCCTGTGGAGAGGGCACATACACCTCAATGAAGTCCAGCAGGTGATCCGTGGCTACGTTGGACAGGGCGCTGGTGTACAGGATGGGGAAGATGCGGTCCTCGCGGATGGCCTCATGGATCGCCTGCACCAGATGCTCTTGAGGAATCGTACCCACGGCGAAGAACTCCTCCATCAGCTCATCCTTGCCCTCCGCCACCAACTCCACCAGGGCCTCATGCGCTGCCTTGGCCTGGGCTTCGAGTTCAGCGGGGATGGGGCCGCGGGCGCCGATGCCGTCGCTGAGCGGGGTATACAGGAAGGCTTCCATGGTCACCAGGTCGACAACGCCATGGAAGCCCTGCTGGTCCACGATGGGAAGTTGCACCGGGATCACCTGGCGGCCAAAGCGCTCGCGCAGGCCTTCCACCAACAGAGTGCGCTCGGCCTCGGAGGCCGTCCTGGCGTGATCCGCCTGGTTGATCACCAGCACGCGCGGCAGGTTCATCTCCTCTGCGTACTTCCATACCGTGCTCGTGACGCTCTCAACCCCGCTCTGGGCGTTGATCACCACTACGGCGGCCTCGGCGGGAACCATGGCCGCGCGAGCTTCATAGACGAACAGATGGAAGCCCGGAGTATCGATCAGGTTGATGCGCGTTCCGTGCCACTCCGCAAACGCCACTGCGTTGGACATGGTAATGCCGCGGGCGATCTCCTCTTCGTCGTACGCGGTCACCGCTCCACCATTGTCGGTGGGCGTGCGGGCGGTCTTGAGCATCGCTGTGATCAGAGCGGTCTTGCCGCAGTGCGAGTGCCCGACGAGCGCAATGTTGCGGATATCTGAACTGGCATAACTCTTCATCCCCATCCCCATCTCCTTGGCGACTTTCGATCAGACGCTCCCCGGTGGTCAGCGGCGGAAGCGGCCGCTGCCGACAATCTTGGAAGACCCATCGTCAACCACGCCATTCTAGATCGCAAATCACCAGATTGCAGTGGCGGCTCCTGCGCCAGTCCTGCAACGGCTCTAGCGCCAGCCCTGCAACGGCTCTGCTGCTTACCGGGCCGGCGGCGAAGACGGAGCGAAGTTGGAAGCGGGCGCGGGGCCGGAAGCCGGAGCAGAGTCGGCCACGCCCGCTAGAATGTCCCGCAGGCTGTGCAGTTGCGCTGGGCTCATCAGCACCACGGCATCCTTGCCGCAGTTGGCGGCAAAGGAGCCTCGTCTCTTCAGGAAGGGAGGCGTTGTGTCACCACCCTGCCAGCGTACCTGCCAATCCCCGCCAGGGCCAGGCTGCCGGGACAGAACCGTAATCTTGCCCCCAGGCTGCTGGGCGTCGGCCATGTAATCGGGTTCGAAGGCGCAGGTCCTCACCCCATTTAGCGGATGCCCAAAGGACTGGATCTGGCGCACCACGAACCCTGTTGAGAGGGGATTTTGCGCCCACTTGGCAATGTTGGCGTTCCCGGGAGGGAGACGAAGAACATCGCCGGCGCGCAGCGGCCAGGCGGGAACCGGAATCTTTGGAAGGTTGAAATCCCCGCTCCAACGCAGCCACCACAGGCCTGCGGCAACGGCCAGGATAGCGGGAATCAGTGTGCCGAAGATCAACAGCAGCCGTGGGCGCCGGGTAGACATGCTCCCGTCGAGGATATCGCAGTGACCAGCCGGGGCGATCCACCGCGGCGCTGAGAATTGGATCCCGGCTCAAGCTGAGCCGGCTCCTCAGCTCAGGCGTAGATCGCCGCCTCGAACTCCTCGATCACCGCCTCGTCCCATTGGTGAGAGTGCCTTCGCCAGCCCTCGCCCTGCTCCTGAAGGTAGTTGGGGAAGTTGCTGCGGCAGAAGCTGAGCCGGGCGGCGAAGTCTACAAACGCCTGAGCGGCGCCGTCAATGTAGAGCACGCACTGCTCTCCCGAGCGCGACCACTGGATGCTGGCTAGGCGCGGCTTCTCCGGTTCCGGAAGGAAGGAGCGGTTGTAGATCAGCATTGCATCCAGCACGCTCTGTTCCGGAACCTCCTGCCCGCCCGTCCGCTGAACTCCTTGCTCGCGCGGTTGCCGGGAGCGATCACAGGCGTACAGATAGCCTGCCGGTCCCTCGTCCTCAAAGATGGCCGTCCATGGAGCGCGCGGCGAGTCGGAGCGGAAAAAAGCGCAGCCGGCGGTGAAAGTGAGTGAGTCCATTCCTACAAAGTGTAGCGGATCGGTCCGGAAGGGAAGCGCGGCTGGCGCAAGAACGCCCACCCGGCCGGCCGGATCCTTGTCTCCCGTGCCTGGCCGGCTCTGCCGCCCGCCATGTGGCCTGCCGCGTTGCCATCCACGCTGCCGGGCGCAAAGCCAAGCGAGCGCGCATTTTGCCAACCCGCGCCCGCCGGCAGGATCGTTTCTCCGCTATCCGATACACTTGCTCAAAGAATGAGATTGCGTGGGTTCTCCATCGAGCGGCCGCAACGAGTTGCGGCGCTGCTCCTGCTGGTTCTCTTCGGCCAGTGCCTCTGGACCATCGGTCACCAGCCTTTGGACGCCAACGACTTCCGCTACGCTCGCTGCGGACGCGAGATGTGGGAGCGTCCATCGATCCTGCAGGGCTACTTCACCACCTGTGGCAACCTGAACGGTGACGGCGCCCTGGCCTACCGGTTGGCCGGCTTCCCCCTCACCGCGCAACGCATCCTGCTGCTCAGCGTTGACCACCTTCGCAGGCCGGCCGACCGGCTCTACGCCAACGGCAGCCTCAACGGCACCACCTGGGAGGCGCGCCACGAGCTGAGCTTCGTCAAATATCTGTTGCGTCTGCCCTTCGTCTTGTTCGCGGTATGGCTGGGAGGAGGGCTGTGGTGGGTGGCCAAACGACTGTTCGGCCCGGAGGGCGGAGCGCTGGCGCTGGCGCTTTATGTCTTTTGCCCCGCCGTCGTCCGGTACGCTACCCATCCGAACAATGAGGTCCTCGCCATGTGGGGCCTCTATGGACTCATCTACACCTCCATCGGCGTCGGACATGCGTTGCAGGGACCGCGCCGGAAGTGGCGGCCGCGCATCATCCTGCTCACCTTGGCTCTGGGACTCACTGCCGCTGCCCATCTGCTGGCCGGCATCGTGGGATTCCTGGCTGGGATGGCGTTCTTCTTCTACACCGCGGACCGGCGGCGCTCTCATGTCTCCCAGATCATGGTCTACGCCGCTATGGGCGCCATGCTGATCGTCTTTGCCGGCTTCAGCTTCAAGCTCTCAGCCTTCCTCTACGTCTTTATCGGCGGCAGCGCTCGGAGCTGGTTTGGACTCTTCGCCGTCCAGCGGTTTCTCACCCGGCCGGCCAACGCAGGCATCATCGTGGCCGCGGCGGTTGCGCTGGTGGTGTACGCGCGTAGCCGACGCAGCCGGTACTTTGGCAATACGGCGCCGCTGCTGATGGCGCTGCTCCTCTTTCCCCTCTACACCACCCAGGTGGTGAGCGCGCCGTGGCTGTGGGCTCTGCCGTTTCTGTTCACCTTTATCGGCGGGGTCTTTGCCGACGCTCTGGAAAGCAAGCAACGCCGGCTGTTTCTCCTACTCACGGTGGGCGTGGTGATTACCCAGGCTGTGCTGTGCTGGGCCTCCATGGCCGGGGCCTTGTCCGGCTGAAACGCTCGGGCAAAGACTCATAGCAACCGTGGCTGCTTGGCAGCCGCCTTTGGCTTGCCGTTTCTGCACCGCAGCCTCACGGCCCGATCCTTGGCCGGCCGCGGAATGGGAACGGAAGCTGAGGATCTTCGCCATCTGGCTCATGTAGGCTCTTTATACAGGGCTCTGCGGCCACTCCGCGTTATGAACCTTCGTCCATCCGTTCTCTCCTGCCGTCATTCCCGCTGCCTTCCGGCGCTTGGCCTCTGGGCTTGCGTGCTGCTGACATTCTCCGGCTGCCGGGGTGGCGTCAAGGGATTCACCGCGCGCCTGCACCCGCGCCGGGCTACTTCACCGCCCAACACCACGGACTACGCCGGAGAACTCGAGCGCTTGCTGAATGCTCCCACACTCGCCCAGTTGCGCTGGCCGGACTACTCTGCCGAGCAGCCTGCGGTGCAGAAGTTCTATGCGGACCGCGACCTTGAACTGGCCTGGACGCGCGATGGCCGGCCAACCCCGGCGGCTCTGGTGATGCTCCAGCAGTTCAAAGATGCAGCCGGCAAGGGGCTGAACCCCGAAGACTACGACGCTGCCGATGGAACCGAGGGGCGCTGGGTGGATCGCCTCCGGCAGCTGGCGCGGATCGTCCGGACCAGGGACGACTCCGCTCCAGCCCAGAACGCCATCGCCGACTTTGATCTGGCCCTAACCATCTGCAGCGTGCGCTATCTGGAGGACCTGCACTCCGGGCGGATCAACCCTGAGACGTTGAACTTCGATATCGATGTTCCCCAGAAGCGCGCAGCCTTTGATGTCGCGACGCTGCTCAACGATCGCGTGGTCGACGCCGCTGACATACTCCCGGTCATCCAACGCGTGGAGCCTCAGAATCCGCTCTACCAGCGGACTGAAGAGGCTCTGGCCACCTATCGCCTGCTGGCCATGGAGGAGAGCGCTGCGCCCCCACTTCCTCTGCCGAATCTGCCTAGGGGAGCAAAGCCGGTGGGCGTAGGGGGATGGTACGCCGCACTTCCGCGGCTGTGGGCCCGCCTGCAGTTTCTGGGCGACGCCCAAGCCAACTCCCCCGCCACTTCCTTAACGAGATCTTCGCCCGACTCTTCGCCCGGTTCCTTGCCAGAGAATCAGACCCAATCGAGCCCCGCGGAGTCAGCCGGTTCCGATACAGGATTGCCAAAGACCGGCGTCTCTGCGGCAAGGCCACCAAACCGCCCTCCGCGGAGCTACACGCTGCAAGTGGCTCTGGCGGTCAAGCTCTACCAGGAGCAGCACGGTCTACAGCCGGATGGGCGCCTCGGCCCCGCCACCATCGCCAGCCTGAACACGCCCATGAGCGTGCGCGTGCAACAGTTAGACGACGCCTTGGAGCGTTGGCGATGGTTGCCGCAGAACTATCTTCAGCCGCGGGTGCTGGTGAACCTTCCGGAGTTCATGGTGCGAGTCTATGACCCGGACAACGCCTTGGCCTTCAAGATGAAGGTGGTGACCGGTGAGGCCAAAGACCACCATGCAACTCCCATGTTTGTCCGCCTGATGCGCTACGTGGTCTTCCGTCCCTACTGGAACCTGCCTCCCTCCATCGTCCGCAAGGATCTCGTGCCGGATGTGAAGAGGAAGGGGCTGAAGTATCTTGCCGCCAACGACTACCAGTTGTACCGCGCCAATGGAGCGGTGGTCACCCGCTTCACGCTCCATGATCTGGAGCATCTGCGCTACAACGTGCGCCAGTTACCCGGGCCAAAGAACGCTCTGGGACTGGTCAAGTTTCTCTTTCCTAACGCCTATGACGTCTACATGCACTCCACGCCGGAGTTGAACCTCTTCAGCCTCACCCGCCGCGACCGGTCGCATGGTTGCGTCCGTCTGCAGGACGCCGGCCAGATGGCTCTGTGGGTGCTGCAAGGCGACCAGAAGGATCCGGATCAGGAGAACGGCTGGGATGCCGAAAAGATCGATCTCGCGATGACCGGACCGCTGAACAATCGCACCGTAAACCTGCGCACACCGCTTCCCGTGGTGATCGGCTACTTCACCGCGCTGCCCGATGAGGATGGCTCC
This sequence comes from Granulicella sp., assembly GCA_027335345.1. Taxonomy (GTDB): domain Bacteria; phylum Acidobacteriota; class Terriglobia; order Terriglobales; family Acidobacteriaceae; genus Granulicella. The sequence continues at coordinate 6,312 of DAHWOF010000005.1, forward strand.
ATCCACTTCTTTGACGACCTCTACGGCTACGACAAAGACCTGGAAGCTGCCCTGGCCAAGGGGCGGCCCTACGAGCACGCAGAGACGCCGATCCATCCCTCCCTGACTCCCGGCGAGACCGAGTAGAGCTACTTTGGTCGAGACGGTTCCGGAGCAAGCCCTCCCGGAAGCGGCCACTCGAAGGCTGTTGTAAGCCCTTCGCGGCCTAGGAAGATGCTGCGGCGGCAGAGCATCGCAGCGCCTTCAGCCTCCACTCGCCAGAATCGTCTTCCAGAACGGGCCCTCCACAGTATGGAAGGCGAGCCGCCGCTGCACCTTCGTCGCCATCAGCTCTTCGCTGGAGGGCCCCAGCCTCCTTGTGTCTTGTACTCTGGATCTCCTTGAGGAGCCTACTCGATCGGGGTGATCAGCTCGCGAAGGGGAAGGTTGACACCGTCTTGCAGTTCTTTTTGATCTGGCGCCACGGGCTACGGACATCCTATGAAGGTTCGTGGTCCATCTTCGTTCTGCAAAGTCCCACTTCCTTTGAACTCGCCGCGCAGGGCGCTGTGGACATTCGGTTAGTCGGCAGAAGCGGTCGAAAAATCCAGACCCAGCACGGCGGAGCAGCAGCCGGGGCCGGCAAAGCTTGCGTTGGGACGCGCCAGAGACCTCCGGTGCATGGCAAAGGGAGCTCAGATAGCGGCAGATGAACTCGCGCGCCCAGGCGAACTCCAGCAGCAGCGGGGACCGGAGTTCACGCTATTCCCCATCTCGCAAACCGAGGGTTTGTCTGCGCCACCTTGCCTTGATTGGGCCGCTCAGCGGCGGGCGGACAGGCGAAATCGCAGCCCAAGCGTTCACCCCACGCGCCGTTTGCGCGCAGGTTTGCCATTTGCGGATGGCGTCGGCTTTGCCTTCGGGGATTTCTTCCCGGGCTTGAAAGAAGATGGATTTTTTTCGCTCTCCTTGGAGAGCATCTTTTCCCTGGCATCCTGCCAGCGCTTCCGTTGCGCCTCGGCAACGCGTCTTCTCACTGCCGCAGTGAGCAGCTTGCGCAGCAAGGCGGCTGGCTTGGCGCCGGCCGCCGGTGCTTTGCGGGGCGCGCTCTTTGCGGCCGAGCGAGCCGGCGTCTTCTTCTTCGGCTAGGCTGCGGCAGCCTTTTCGCGTTTGGCTGCGGCGATCTTTTTGCTCTTGCTGCGCGACGCCGGCGCCGGAGTACTCTGCCGGGCGTCGGCTGCCAGGGCCGGGTTCTCCAGTTCGATGCCGAAGACGTCGGCCAACTGGTCGCCGGCGATGACCTTCTTCCCGCGCGCTTGCGTCTCCGGCGCTTTGCGTCCCGCCTCGGCGATCAGCTCCAGATGGTCCACCTGCCGTAGCTTGAACAGAATGTCGGGTTGTTGATCGAGACGATTGCCCACGCCATACAAAGTGGCGGCGAGGTGCTTGCACATCCCCGCCCAATCCGGACAAGAGCAGGACATCTCAATCTCGGCTGGCGCGGGAAAGAGGCCATTCTCGCGGCTGGTCACCACTCCCATGACGCTAGAAGAGAGCCGGCCCTGCAAAAGCTCTACGATGGAGCCGATTCCGGCCCCGCACTGCTGCTTGAGCTGCTTCCAGCGTGCGGCGGCCAGCGGCCCAATCTGGATGACGATCCGGTAGAGATGCGAGCCGCTGACCATGGCGGTAATCTTGCCCGGCTCGATCTGCAGATCGACCACCGAACCATTGCGCACGTAGGTTCGGCCGCGGGGCAGCCGATTCTCAAAATCGCTGTACGATTCCAGGTTGTCACACCAGGCCTTGCCCCAAAAAGTCGTGGCGATGGCGCGTCCGGCGATCTCGACCGGCGATACCTGCTTGCCCTTGGCCGCCAGCCGCTGAGCCGCGCGCTGCGCATTGGCCCGCCGCTGCGCCACGGGAACATACGGACGATAGCCCCATCCACCTCTCCAACCCATCGCAATCCTCGCTAACCATCGTTGTACAGCAGAGCTCTCGGCAGACCTGAGGAAAATCGGCAGAAATTCGGCTCCCTAGGGTTTCTGCGGAGGTCAATCCGTGTAAGGCAGAGGGTTTTCATCACGCAGGATGGCCAGAGTTCTACAGGGGTTTCAAGGACCGAACGTCCTGCAACAACGCAGGCGCAGGAGCCATGGAGGTAAACGCTATGGCTCTGTCGCACGGTTCACATCGAGCGCCACAAAACGCAGCAAATCGGCGTTGCTCATCTCCGTCAGCAGCGCCTCGCCGCCGCCGTCGAGCAGATTCCGCGCCAAGGCAGTCTTCTCTGCAATCAACGCATCGATCTTCTCCTCCACCGTGCCGCGACAGATGAACTTGTGCACCAGAACATTGCGCTTTTGGCCGATGCGAAAGGCGCGGTCCGTGGCCTGATTCTCGACGGCGGGATTCCACCAGCGGTCGAAGTGAATCACATGCGAGGCTGCGGTCAGATTCAGCCCTGTGCCGCCGGCCTTGAGCGAAAGAACAAAGAACGGCGGTCCATGGTCACGCTGAAACGCCTCCACCAGCTCGCGCCGCTTGCCAACCGCGGTCTGGCCATGCAAAGTCAGCCCTGGCCGCCCGAAGATTCGCGCCAGAAAATCCGCCAGCGGCGCCGTCACCTCCCGGAACTGCGTAAAGACCAGCGCCTTTTCCTGCCGCTCCGCCAGTTCCTCGCAGATCTCTTTGAGACGCGCAAATTTTCCGCTCTCTTCTTCAGCGTAACTATTGTCCCCGGTCCATTGCGACGGGTGGTTGCAGATTTGCTTCAGGCGCATCAGCGAGGCCAGCACGATGCCGCGTCGCTGGATGCCGTCGGCCCCGTCGACGGCGGCGGCCAGTTCGCGCACCGCCTGCTCGTAGAGCGCAGCCTGTCTCCGGCTCAATCCGCACCAGGCGTTTACCTCGGATTTTTCCGGCAGATCGGCGATCACGCTCTTGTCAGTCTTGAGACGGCGCAGGATATACGGCCGCACCAGCGTGCGCAGCGGAGCATAAGGATTCGCGCTCCCCGGAGAGCCTGTCCTTGGCTCGTTGGGCTTGGCAGATTCTTGAGACATCTGCTTTGCCAGGCGGCCAAAGGCCTTGGCGCTGCCCAGCAGCCCGGGATTAAGGAAATCGAAGAGCGACCAGAGATCGGAGAGACGATTCTCGACCGGTGTGCCTGTCAGCGCGATGCGGCCCTCGGCGCGGAGCTCCTTTACCGCGCGGCTTTGGCGCGTGCCCGCGTTGCGGATCGCCTGCGCTTCGTCAAGGATCACAAACCTCCAGTCGCGGCTGTGCAGCCACTCCAGCCGGGTGAGCATGGTGTAGGTGGTGATGATCAGATCGCAAGCTTGGGCTACGTCGCTAGCCTCGGTGACGCCCTCTGAAGGATGCGCAATCAGCGTTGTCAGCGAGGGTGCAAAGCGCTCGATCTCCGCCTTCCAGTTGGCGATGAGCGAGGCTGGAACTACCAGCAGACTGGGCTTGCCCGTCTCCTCCGCTTCCTGCTTCTGATGCAGCAGCAGGGCAATCACCTGCACGGTTTTTCCCAGGCCCATGTCGTCGGCAAGGCACGCACCCAGGCCAAGCCGGGTGAGAAATCTGAGCCAGTGGACTCCAGTCTTCTGATACGGGCGCAGGGCCCCGCGCAACCCCTCCGGAAGCTCATCGTGTCCCGCATCCGGCGAACGCAGTTCGCCGAGCAACTGCTCCAGGTCGCCGCCGGCGGAGATCCCGGTCCACGCGCGTGCCGCCGCGAAGGGCTCCTCGCCCGCATCGTGCCCCAGCGCGACGCCGGCCAGCAGACGCATCCCTTCAAAGAAGGTGAGGCCGCCGTTGCGGGCCTCGCGCTCGACTCGCTTCCACTGCCGCAACGCCTCCGTCAGTTGCTCCCGATCGATCTCAACCCATTTGCCGCGCAAAAAAACCAGACCGCTCTCCGAGCTGAGGAGCTGCTCGATCTCCTGCTCGTCGAGCGTCTCACCGTCCAGCACCGTTCGCACCGAAAATTTCAGCAGCGCATCCACACCGAGCTTTCCCTTCAGCCGCTCGCCGATCTTCACGCTCACCACCGGACGGGGCGGCTGCGTGGCCTTCCACCAGTCGGGCACGCGAACGATCAGGCCGCTGGATTCCAGCGCCGGTATGGACTGCAAAAAGTGATAGGCTTCGCGCGGCTTCCAGGCTAACGGCTGATAGATTCCACCCGAGTCCGCCAGTTCCTTCACCCAGGCGACGGACTCGGCTGCCTGCTGAATCGGCTGCAGGAGTGCTAGCAGCGCCGCTCGGTTTTTCCCGCCTGCGTACTCCTCCAGCGCGCGGCCCAGCGGCAGATGCTGGGCTTTGCCCTGCGCGGAGAGACGCGTGGCATAGGTGGCCAGAAAGGCAAATGGAAACTCCGGGTCACGCTTGTTCTCAGCCAGATGAAAGCTCACGCGGCCCACGGCTCGCCAGGCGGGATTGAGCTGGTGCAAAAACTCGCGGGCGCCGCCTCCAGAGGCGCTCGCCTGCTGGCGCACCAGGCTGTCCAGTTCTTGCCACCATGCCACAAGATGTTCCGGGCTCAGATACTCCAGCCCGCGCATGGGCGGCGCCTGCAAGGCCGCGGCCGCAAACTCTTCCGCGCCCGGCGCGGGCATCCTGGGCAGCTCGGTGGCCCCAGAGATCTCTGGCGCGTGACAAAGGGCCGTCAGATAACGGCAGGCGAACTCACGCGCCCAGGCGAACTCCGGCGGCAGAGGAGACGTAAGTTCGCGGGAGCCCAGCCCGAGCAGCCCATGCGCCTGCGACTCCGAGAAGGCTCGCCGAACCCGCTCGGGCCAGGAACCCTCCGGCCGCTCGACCTCGGAATCTGCATCGAGAACAAACAACCGCCCATGGGGAGAAATTGAAAGCGAAACACTCACTTCCATCACCTTAACCAATCCGCGCCTCAGCGCGAAACAAGAGCCGCATCGACTCGATCCGCGGCCTACAGCGAAACCAGAATCCTTTCACCCCCCCCAAAAAACAAGAGCAGGTGAGCAGTCTGATGCAATTGACCTTCTCTTGTGCTTTTCATGGCGAGCCGATCTCTTCCGGAGCCAGACTCGCCTGGCGGCGACCAAGCCGGTCGGCGCGCAGGCATTACTTCGCAGGAGCGAGACAGGCGCAAAGAATGCGCAACAGGGCGCCGTGCGGGGTTGAGCGCAGTCGCTCGGCCTCTTCGACGCAGGCCAGCGCCTGGCGGAAGTTGCCCTCGCCGAGTAGTTCTCGCGCACGTCCGCGCAAGCGGAAGGCGTGCGCCGAGAGCAAAAGCAGGGGGCTGAGATCGGCGCCGCAGCGCGAACAGATCTCCGCGCCGCGGAAACGCGCCCGGCAGACAGGGCATACAACTGGCGCGGAGGCCTCCGGGAGCGTGGCAGGCAAGCGGACGGCAGTCCCACTATTTTCTGGATGCTCTTCCGGGGCCCTTTCATGACCTACCGCCGGACTGACCGGCATCTCTTCCGGCGCTGGAGAAACCGCTGGTGTCGCCGCGAAGATCTCCGAGGCTGCTGCGGAAGGCGATTTCGTGCTCATGGATGGCCCTCGACGAAGAACAGAAGCTCGCGCAGGCTCTCGGTCGACTCCTTCAGCGCCTGCACGTCTCCGGCTTCGAGCGCGGTCTCGATGGCCTGGTTCAGATCCACGATCTCTTCGCGATCTTCGTCGTGAACGCTTGTGAGCAGAGCGCGAGCGCGCTCGACCAGTTGCTGCGCCTCTTCGGCGGAGGCGCTGGATATCGCCGCTCCTCCCCCATTTGCAAGATCCGACCGGTTGCCCTCGACAACCTGGAAACCGTTCGCTGCGGTTTCGTCTTCTCCCAAATCGTCGCTCTCAAAATCCTCTGCATCCTCGTCCGCGCCGGCGCGGGCGGCAAAAAGAGACTCCAGGCGCTTGCGGGCTTCCGCGATCTCCGCATCGGTCTTCGTTTCAAGGGCGCGCGCGATCCGAATGTGCTTTGAAAGGCCGGTGCGTTTCTCGATGGCCGTTACGTGCAGGATGCCGTCCAGATCGAGGTTCATGCGGCAGAGAACCTCGTTGCCGTCGCGTATGGGCGTCAGGCCCTCGACGCGAAAGTTGCCCACCAGGATGTTGCGCAGCGCGTCCTCATCTTCGCCCTCGTAGACGTGGATGTCCACCTCCTCCTGGAAGGGATGTGAGGTGAAAAACCGCTCGGTGCGCGTCACCGGAAGCGGCGTGTTGCGGCGCACGATGGGCTTGTAGCAGTGCGGATAGAACGCGCCGCCGCGCTCGCCGAGATAGGAGATGCCGAACGAGTAGGGCGTTACATCCACCAGCACACGGTCCACCTCGCGACCGGCTAGCCGTGAGGCCATCACGCCGGCGCCGAGCGCAACGCAGAGGTCGGGATGAATCTCTCCGCGCGGCTCCAGCCGAGTGCGTTCCTCGATCATCCGCGCCACCAAAGGCGTGCGCGTGGATCCGCCGACGAGCAGGATCGCATCGAGATCGGCCGGCGTCTTGCCCGCATCGGCGAGCACCTTCGAGAGATGCTCCATGGTCTTTTCCACCAGCGGGCCGATCATCGCTTCGTAGCGCTCGCGCGTGATCTCCACCTCCAGATGCAGCGGCTTGCCGTCGACGACCGCCAGAGAATCTTCTCGGACAGTCACCTCGGGCTCGAAGCTCAGACGGCGCTTGGCCTCTTCGGCCGCCCACCAGAGGCGTGCATGCGCCGCCGGGTGGCCCTGGCGCAGGTCGACGCCGTGGCGCGATTGAAACTCGCTGAAGAGATGCTCGGCCAGCAGGTCGTTAAAGTCGTCTCCACCCAGGCGGTTGTCGCCGTGGCTGGCCAGCACCTCGGTGACCTCGCCTTCGAGCGCCACCAGTGAAACATCAAATGTCCCGCCGCCCAGGTCGTAGACGAGCGCCGTATGACGCTGGCCCTCGCCATAGGCCAGGCTGGCGGCCGTCGGTTCGTTGAGGATGCGCACGGCATCTAGACCGGCCAGACGAGCAGCCTCGCGCGTGGCCTGCCGCTGCGCGTCTGAGAAATAGGCGGGCACGGTGATCACGGCCCTGCTGACGGGCCGCCCGAGCTGGCGACCTGCCCACGCTGCCAGTTCGCGCAGAATCAGCGACGAAATCTCCTGCGGCGTGAACTCGCGATCGCCCAGCCGCACGGTTTCGTTCGTTCCCATCTTGCGCTTGATGCTGCGCACGGTGCGTTCCGGGTACAGCACGAGCTGATTGCGCGCGGCTTCGCCTACCAGCAACTCTCCGGTCGGCGAAAGACCGACCACCGAGGGCAAAATGTTTTTGCCGCCCGACTCCAGCACGACGACCTTGCCATCCACAAAGGCCGCGACCTCGGAGTTCGTGGTGCCCAGATCGATGCCGACAATGAATTCCTCCGTTGCATCTTCCATTTCGCTCACTCCTTATCCTTCTCTGCCCGCGCGCGCCACCTTGACCTGGGCCGGGCGATAGACTGCTCCATTCCACTCGTAGCCATTGCGGAAGACCTCGACGACGGTTCCTTCCGGAACGGTCTCCGTCAGCTCGACGGCAATGGCGCTCATTGTGAGCGGGTCAAAAGGTCGAGCGAGGCAGCGGAGAGGGCGCACGCCAAACTCGCGCAAAGCCTCTTCAAGCCGGTCCAGCGTGAGGCTGCTGCCGGCCACCAGCGACTCGGCCAGTTCCCTCGCCTTTCCCGTTGTCTTATCCTCCCGGCCCAGAAGCCTGCTCAGCCGCGAGGGACGCCATTGCGCCAGATCTTCGGCGGCGGCGCGGGCCGTCGTCACCGTGCGCTCCAGCCGCTCGTGCAGTTCGAGCAGAAGATTGATCTGCGGTTGGAGCGGCACGGGCTCTACTTCGCTCTCCGGGCCGTCTTCGCTCCGGCTCGTCATCGCTTCCAGGTTTTCGCTCAGCAGCTTGAACTGGCGGCCCTGAAGGCGCACCTCCTGCGCAAGCACCGTCATCGCCGACCACAAACCGTAGAGATCGCAGCCGCTCTCAGGCCGGTCAAGCTCCGGCAGCGGCTCGCCGGCTTTGAGCGCGGCCAGCAGCGCCGCGGGCAGCGCGGGCTGGGGTTCCTCCGCAAGAGCGCGATCAAGCCAGCGCGCTAAGGCCGCCAGGATGCGCTCGCGCTCCGGCGATGCGTTGGCCGGCTGAGAAGTCTCCGGAAGTTCCGGCAAAGTGGATTCCATAGTTTATTTTCCTTGTAAAACCGCCAGCCATGCCCCCGAGCCGGCATAACGTGGCCGGCCGGCGCCGCCGATTGTGGCAGAAAGAGCGGAGGTTAAGCTCTGATTCCGGCCTGCGGAAAAGATCATCAGGCGCGCGCGTTGTCGGCGGTCACGCAACTGCTCATAGGCCTCGCGCACGCGCTCAAACTCCTCGGGCGCCCGATCCGGTGGATAGAGCTTGAGCCTGGCCAGATACGCGGCGCGAATCGCCTCGTCGTCCGCGCTCTGCTCGATGCCCAGGACGACATACGGATCGGAACTCAGATGGGAGGTTGGATTCATGATTCTTCTCCAAAGAGCGAGCTTTGTCCGGGTGCGGGCGAACGGCTCGCGCGTGCTTTCTTTCGCTCGGTCTGGTTTGCGCTGCGACGATGTTGATCAACGTCCTCAGAGCCCCCGGCCAGGTCATCGAGGATGCTCGGCCGATCTTCAGGAGGAATGCGGCGAAAGATCGCTTCGAAGCTGCGCTCGAAAGCCTCAAAGGCTTCGTCCATGGTCATTGCCTCTTCTTCCTCGTCCTCGCCTTCGTCGATTGGTTCGTCCCATGCATCCTCCATGCCATCCGTTCCGCCTTCTTGATGCGCGGCCAACTGCTTCGCGTAGCCCGGGCGCTTGTATTCGCTCTCCACCGGCAGCACGTCACGCTTCCGCTCTTCGTCGAGGATGGCGTTGAGCAGATCGTTGGCGAGCGGGCGCGCGATCCAATCTTGATTGAAATAGGGCCGCCAACGCATGGCGGACCGGGCACGGTTTTGCATTGCATCGAGAATCTTTTCGGACAGAACCGCATCGCGTTCGTTGCGCGCCAGCGCCAGCGCCGCGGCCAGGCAGCCATGTTTTTGTTCGTAGGCCCAAAAAGGCAGGCAGCGGGCGCGCAAAAGCAAGAAGTGCGCGGTGGCGCTGCTCCCGGCCATCCCTGCGGCCGACAGCCCATAAGCCAGCTCGCGCGCATCGTTCTTGAGCGCCGCCTCGCCCAACGCCAGCAGTTGCGCAACGTCCAGACCGCTTGCGGCCTTGTGAAACTCGGCCACCCGATCTTCCGGCCACAGGGCGCCTACCGCAACCGCCACACCGCCAAGCTCGCCCACCTGGCAGATGCGGGCTGCCTGCGTCAGCAGATCCGCAGGCGACGCCGAGCGCGGATCGAAGTGCGGGAACCCGGCGAGAGGATGGATTCGGGCGGCTCCAGAGATTGATTTCAGCAGGAGATCTCTACCCGCTGCGCCTGCCAACTGCTCCAACGCCGCTTGTTTGGCGTGTACCGCATCACGGTCGTTCTCAAGATCCGCGCAGAACCAATCGAACGCGCAGCTCAGAAGAGTGCACTCGCGCAGCGTGCCCTCTGGAAGCAGGCCAATGGCTTCAATCTCGTGGCGCGCCAGATGCGTCTTGGACTCCCGCAGGTGGCGCAGCGCCGCTGCTGACAGCAAACGCAGACGCGCCCGCCGCACCGCCGGATTCAGCCCGTCGATCTTCTCCGCCTCCTCAAGATAGCCCAGCGACTTCTTGTACGCCTTTCGCTCTTCCGCAGACTCCAGCAGGTAGAGCAGAGGGCGCGGATCTTTCGGCAACGCCTTGCGCCAGCGCTCGGCCGCGGCGTCGGCATCCCTTGGCTTGGCCTTCTTCTTCGCCCAGTTGAGCCAAGCCTCAAAGCACTCCGCGCAGGGATCAGCCTGACAGGCGCGCGCAAACAGCGGCTCCGGCGAGGCAAACAGATTTTTCATCTGTCGCAGCTCGCTCGAACGCCACATCCCGTCATCGTAGATCAGATCCTCAATCTCGTGACGCGACAGCTTTTGCACCAGTTGCGCCATGTGCAGCGATAGCACGCCGTCTTCCACACTGCCGGCGGGAAACCACTTGAGGCGGATGGCATCTTCGCGAAAGCGATCCCATGCGATCACCGCATGACCAGGATCCATCTCCTCCATCTTGAGGGCCATTGCACGCAGAAGATACGCATCCTTCCGAACCGCGCCCAAAATGCGCTCCGCGCGTGAAGGTGAAAAGTCCAGATCCAGCAGACTCGCCGCCATCTGCTGCCGCAGCCGCTCGCGCGTCTCTGTATCCAGAGAAGCGCTCGCTTCCATGACCTTACGCGCAGCTTGTTCGATAGGCTGAGGCTTGCCTGCGCTTGCAGCCCGGTCGAACGCTTCGGCGGCTCGCCGCAGCTCGGCTTCCCGGCCGCCGACCATCTCCACCAGGCGTTGCGCCGCCGCCGTCAGCGGACCCGTCTCCGCTCCGCACAGCTTCTCAAGCGCCGGCACAAGCCGCGCGGGAACGCTGTCGGCGGCAATCGTCCTGAGCCACCTGCGGCACGCCTCATATTCGCCGCGATAGTAGCTATCGATGGCGCGAATCAACCCCTTCCAACTGGCCAGGGGACCGCGCCGCGGAACCTCAGGCAACGCGATTTGCTCGGCGTCCACTGGCCCGCGCGTCACGGCCTCGAAGGCCACCGCCAGCGCGCCTGCCGCCACCCGCAGGGGATGGTTCGCCGCGAGAGTGCTCACCTTCGCCAGCGCGCCCAGATCCTCCATACGCTGACGAACAAGAGCCTCGATCCGTTCCCGCTCCTCTGGCGCCAGATCCGGCTTGCCCAGTGGCGCAACAGTCGCCTCGAAGCGGCCCTCCAACAGCTCAATCTCCTGCTCGATGCCGCCCAACCGCTCAATCGAGCGTGGTATCCGCCCGCGCACAATCTCGACCAGCGTCTTGGCCTCAGCCGTCATGCGCAGCTTCAACAGATCCTCGATGCGCGCCCGATAGGCATCCGCCAGCAGCGCTTCGGACTCCTCGCTCCCGCAGCGTTTGTGTAGATCCTTGGCCATCTGCAAAGCCGCCTTCGAGTGCCGCTCGCGGATCTGCGCATAGACTTGCTCGCGTTCCTCGGCCGTCAGTTGCGCACGCGCCTGCGCCGCCGGACCAGGGTCGCCGCGCACCTCCACCGAATTCCTGGAATGGGATCTCTTCGCCATGCAAATTTTACGTCCCTCCAAGTGTAGCGGACACAGTCAGCGCCGCTGGTGCAAATCAGGGCTGGGCAAACGCGGATAGGCTTGGAGCCTTCCTGCGAGCTGCCAAAAGAGCCGCATCGGACGATACGCCGCATTCAACCACGCTGCATTCAATCTGCACAGCGCGACCCCCACCATCCGTGAAGATAAGCAGCATTCCATCCGGCCGCCATCGTACTTCGTCGGATAACCGCATCGGCGGCTTCGGCCCCATTTCTGCGCGGCTCGGGCAATAACCCGGAATCCAGCGGTGCAAGAATGCTGCAAGGAAGGTTGCTCCGGAGCGGCTACAGGATATGGAGCAGTCGTTGGGATAGAAGTGCGTAAAGCCTCTTCAAACCGCGTAATCGCGCCATCTCTGGATGCATCATAGCCCTCTGCGCTCTCGGGAACCCCTCGAAGTAATGTTGTCTCAAAGCCCTGAATTCGGGGTCTGGACAGTCCCCGTCGAGGGAGTTCGGGACGCGCAACCGAACTTCAAGCTGGTCCAGCAATCCACGCCCTGAACATGCGCATCAAACCATCCATAGCCAGGTGCAAGCGGACCAGTCATGAGACGACGCTCTCCAACCAGCCCATGGAACAATTTGGGGGGTAGCAGCATCTTCGTAAGCAAAGAGTAAAGCGTGAAGCAATCCGTGCACAAGCTTGAGATTTCAACGCGTGGCCAGGGGCTTTATGAGTTCACGGCGACGGCCCAAGCCTGGGTAAGGCAACAGAAGATGCAGACCGGTCTTCTGACGGTGTTTTGTCGGCATACTTCAGCTTCGCTTTTGATCCAGGAGAATGCAGATCCCACCGTGCGAAGCGATATCCAAGCCTATTTTGACCATCTCGCGCCTGAGGACGGACCTTACCATCACGACTGCGAAGGGTCGGACGATATGCCCGCTCATCTGAAAACGGCGCTGACGCAGGTACAGCTATCAATACCGCTCATGGATGGAGGACTTGTGCTGGGGACCTGGCAAGGCATTTATCTCTTCGAGCACCGAGTACGCCCTCATCGCCGGGAGATCGTGCTGTACCTGATCGGCGAATGAGCGGCTTCTCTTGTTGGAACTCATGAGAGCCCCCAGGCAGCTTTACCAACGGCGCAACTTATTGAAAGGATTGGTGGACCTGATCGGGATCGAACCGATGACCTCTTCCATGTCATGGAGAATCCATAACTTACGGTACAGACGGCGAAGACGTTATGAGCCCGTACAACCGTCAAAACCGGCACAGTCGGCACCAATTGACACCAATTTGACACCGAACCTGAGGAGCGTTCCTTACCGGCAGCCATCATCTGCGTGCCCACAGTTACAGCGGACGAAGGAACCCTTTCTTAACGGTGACGCAGCGTCGGAACGGACGGAGTCGCGCCGCGCGTGCGCCTCAAAGTTCGCGTTTGAACGTCTTGCTGTCTTGCGTCGAGACGCAACTCCATCCAACCCCTCCATCAGGTGACCTTGCCCTCAGATTGCGTATCTCTTAGACTGAAGTTCCTCGTCTCGATGCGTAAGGATCTGATGGCTGCTCATGGAGATAGCGCATTTTGCGGTGTTGGGTGAGTGTCTACACGGTGATGGAATGGAGCAGTTGCAAAGCGCGTTGCTGGGTTGGATTGGGCACGGTGGTCATTTGGAAGGTCAGTTGGGCGGGGCCTTCCAGCGGTTGGCAGGTATTGCGCACGATGGTGGACAGCTCCTGCAGCAGGGTGCGGAAGCTATGCGCCGGTGAGCCGTCGTCCAGAGTATGGGTTGCGGCTTTGTGGAGGGCGGCTTCCGAGCGCTGCGCCGCAGCCACCGGATCGCTACCGAGCTTGCTTTTCAGATCCTGGTCGGCGAAGAGCAACTCGCGCCAGGCCTCTCGCATGTGCCACTCGACGTAGTAGGCCAGCATGCACAGGAAGATGTGCGCCCTGACTCTGGTTTCAAGCCGATGATGGATGGGGCGCACATGCAGATCGATGGTCTTCATGGAGCGAAACGCGCGTTCAACCGCGGCGAGCGCCTTGTAGCTGCGCACAGCTTCGGCAGAGTCCATCTGGCGATTCGGTACATTGGTGCGGATGATGTAGATGCCGTCCAGCGCAGCTTCGGCCGCGATCGCCGCCGTAAGCCGATGGAACTGAAAGCTGTCCTGCTCGATGCTCAGCGCGAACAGTTTCGCCACCTTGTATTTGTTCACGACCTTACCGACGCAAAGGCCGATCTTGTCCCGGCCGGCCAGCAACCCCTTCTCGACCCGGACGCGCACCTTCTCCAGTTGCTTCTCCGTGGCCGAGAGCAGCGCCTCGCGCTTGTAGGCGCGCAAGCGCCCCAGATTCACGTTGCGGCAGGCCATCAGCCGCTCGCCGGGATACTCCGGATGGACCAACTCGATCAGATTGCGCTCATCGAAAAGGCCTAGCTGCACAGCGCCGCCCTCGACCAGCGAGCGGATCTGCGCGCTCTTCAGCGCCGTGATCCAAGCCAGCCCATCGAGGCCTCGCAGATCCTCGATCGCTTTATGCGAGATCATCCCCCGATCCCCCACCAGAACCAGACGCTCCAGACCAAAATCCTCGCGCAGACGCTTGACCTGGTCCGGCAAGGTCGTCGCGTCGCTGGTGTTGCCCTCGTATACGGAGATCGCCACCGGACAGCCCTCTCGGTTGGTCAACAGGCCATAGTTGACCTGGAGTGTATGGCGTTTGCCGTCGCGACTGTAGCCGATCCTGGCCAACGGGCAGCAGTGGCCTTCCAAGTAGCTCGAACTCAGATCGTACAGCGCCACTCCGCCCTCCGACAGATGGCGGGCGGCAAGCTTCTTCTGGATCGCCTCCTGCCGCTCCAGCAACCAATCCATCGCCGCATACAGATCGTCCTCATCCCTACCGGCTACTCCGAACTCCTCCGGCAAGGTCGTCGTGTGCCACCAGCGCGTCGTCGCCAGCTTGGTCTGAGGTGACAGGATCCGCGCCGCCACCATGGCGCAGACCGCCTCGCGCTCAGGCCCCGGGCGGGAAGCGATCAAAGCCTCAAAGCCCAGTCTCTGCATGGCTGTACGCACCGCCTGGACCGCGCCGTGAGGAACCGAGCGAACCGTCTGCCAGAGTTGCTCGACGGCGCGCATCTTTTGCCCGGACAGCACCGCACGAATCGCCTCGATCTGCTCCTCCGACAGCGCCGAAAGATTGGCCAGGGTGCGCTTGCGAACCATTTTGCCCTCACGGTAGGACTCACGGAGCAGATAGGTGGGGCGCGACGCACGGTTGGGCACGCTATCGATATGCATGGTCACATCATGCCAAATTCAATGTATTTATACAAGAAGATAAACAGAATAATACATGGCTACATTCTGCACCCCCGAAAGAGCGCGGAAAATGCCGGAGGCCCTGTGTTTCCAGAGCCTTCCGCACCCTAATCCCAATTAAAAGCGCTGGAACTTCCGGTTAACGTGCCGATTTTGAGAGAGATGGGTATATATCTGACTCCCGTGACCCCAATATGTTGGGGTTTCAAAAGTTCGGCTTGGCGGCACATTTGATCAGGGATTTGTAGGGAACCGGCTCGACGGCGACTGCCTGCTCGAGCAGGCGGTAGAACAGCTTGCCGCGGCTGCGAGATTTGCGATGGTTGAATCGAAATGTGAACTCGTCGAGGTATGCGTCCAGGTGCTCCGTGCTCACTCCGCCCTGATGCGTTCCCAGCAGCCAGCGTTTGAGCAGGGAGACCGCCAGATGAACCCGCGGCATCAACTCCGAAGCCGTTTCGCTGTTTCCCTTCAGAACCGTGATCTTGTGCCGGTAACCTCGGCCCTCCAGCGGCTGATAACCGCTCCAACCGTCGGTGCGGACCACGCCGCCCGGCTCCACGGAGTCCTCGATAAACGGCATCAGACTTTCCGCCGAAGCGTCCGGAATGCGCCGCATCCGAATCCGCCCGATCCCGTCGCCATCTTCTTCTACGGCAACTGCAATCATGGCTTTGCTTTCCGTCTGGCGGCCGCGAACGCCCTCTTCCTCACCACCGAGGAATGCCTCGTCGGCTTCGACACGACCCTGCAGCCGATCCCGGCCCGGGCGAACCATCGCATGACGCAGCTTATGCAGCATGGTCCAGGCCGTCTTGTAGCTCTTCAAACCCAAAATACGCTGCATGCCCATGGCGCTGACTCCGTCCTTCTGGCTGGTCATCCACCATGCCGCCCGAAACCACAAGGTCAGCGGCACGCGGCTGTCCTGAAACACCGTTCCGGCTGTCACAGAAACCTGGAAGTCGCAACCGGCGCAACGCACCAGACCGCCAGGCTTCGGCCAGATCTTCCTCTGGCCACAGCGCGGGCAACGAAAGCCGTCAGGCCAACGAAGGCGGTATAGGTACTCCCGACAAGCCGCAGCGGTCGAAAAGCGCGCCTCCAACTCCAGTAGGTCTCGCGGATAATCTTCCACAGACCCAAACACTATATGTTGTCGCCACGGGAGTCAAGTAAATACCTATCTTGCACAAAACGGCTGCTTGAATTTCTTGACATGGAAGTGGGAGGGGGATACATTCGGTAGCGTTATGGTTCCCCAGACACCCAATATCTGGGGCTAAGAGGGAAGTTGGTGGATGCCAACGCTGCCCCCGCAACTGTAAGCGACGAGCCGTCATCTGCAGATGCCACTGCCCCGCAGGGGTGGGAAGGCTGGATGGCGGCGGCGACTCGCGAGCCAGGAGACCTGCCGTAACGATTTGAACGTCCACGGGCGGGGTGTACCGGCGGGTCGCTTGCCAGGTCTCATTGGCGCTCCGCCACTCTTCCCTTGCACAGCGTCCTACCAGTGACATCGCTGATCCGTTTGAGGAGCATCGATGTCCAACACGGTTGTTCAGCCGCCCGGTTCCGTCATAAAACGCAGCAATGCAACCGTCCCTTTCGATGGGGAGAAGATTCGCTCTGCAATCGAGCGCGCCGGCAAGGCCAGCGGAGCCTTTGGCGCCGACGAAGCGCAACTGCTCACGATCCAGGCGCTGAAGGTCATCGCCCACCGCTTCCATAATCGCTCGCCGCACATCGAGCAGATTCAGGACGTGGTGGAGCAGGTGCTGATCTCGGCCAATCACTTCACCACGGCGCGTGCTTATATCGTCTACCGCGAGCAGCGCTCGCGCCTGCGCAGCGACCAGCGCACTCTGGTGGATGTGGCGTCCTCGATCAACGAGTATCTGGATCGCGCTGACTGGCGGGTGAACGCCAATGCGAACCAGGGCTACTCGCTGGGCGGGCTGATTCTGAATGTCTCCGGCAAGGTGGTGGCCAACTACTGGCTCTCGCACGTCTACCCGCCCGAGATCGGCCGCGCTCACCGCGAGGGGGATCTGCATATTCATGATCTGGATATGCTGGCCGGCTACTGCGCAGGCTGGTCGTTGCGCACGCTGCTGACGGAGGGACTCAACGGCGTTCCGGGCAAGGTGGAGGCCGGGCCTCCGAAGCATCTTTCCAGCGCCGTCGGCCAGATCGTCAACTTCCTGGGCACGCTGCAGAACGAGTGGGCGGGGGCGCAGGCTTTCAGTTCCTTTGACACCTACATGGCTCCTTTTGTGCACAAGGACCGGCTGAGCTACACAGAGGTGCGCCAGAGCATCCAGGAGCTGATCTACAACCTGAACGTGCCCTCGCGCTGGGGCACGCAGACACCCTTCACCAACCTGACCTTCGACTGGACCTGCCCGGAGGAGTTGCGTAACCAGCAGCCCATCCTTGGCGGCGAAACCATGCCCTTCACCTACGGAGACCTGCAGCCGGAGATGGACATGATCAACAGCGCCTACATCGAGGTGATGACGGCGGGTGACGCCAAGGGTCGCGTCTTTACCTTCCCGATCCCGACCTACAACATCACGCCGGATTTTCCGTGGGAGAGTGAAAACACCGATCTGCTCTTTGAGATGACGGCCAAGTATGGTTTGCCCTACTTTCAGAACTTCGTCAACTCTGACCTGAAGCCCAACATGGTGCGCTCGATGTGCTGCCGTCTGCAACTGGATCTGAGCGAACTGCTCAAGCGCGGCAACGGCCTGTTCGGCTCTGCGGAGCAGACGGGCTCGGTGGGCGTGGTGACCCTCAACTGCGCGCGGCTCGGTTACCTGCATCGTGGCGACGAAGCGGGGCTGTTGCGGCGTCTGGACGAGTTGTTGGAGATCGCCCGCGCCAGCCTGGAGATCAAGCGCAAGGAGATCCAGCGCCATATCGACAACGGCCTGTTTCCCTACACGAAGCGCTATCTGGGCACGCTGCGCAACTTCTTCTCCACCATCGGCGTGAACGGCATTCACGAGATGATTCGCAACTTTAGCTCGGATGCGGATGGCATCACCAGCGAGCGCGGCCGAGCCATGGCGCTGCGCTTCCTGGATCACGTGCGCTCCCGGATCGTGAGATTTCAGGAGGAGACCGGCCACATGTACAACCTGGAGGCCACGCCGGCTGAAGGCACTACCTACCGCTTTGCTCGCGAAGATCGGAGGCGTTTTCCCGATATTCTGCAGGCCGGAACTCCCGATCAGCCCTACTACACGAACTCCAGCCAGTTGCCGGTCGGTTACACGGACGATCCCTTTGAGGCTCTGGAGATGCAGCAGGAGCTGCAACAGAAGTACACCGGCGGAACGGTGCTGCACCTCTACATGGGCGAGCGAGTTTCATCAGCCGAGGCGTGCAAGAAGCTGGTTCGCCGCGCGCTGGAAAACTTCCGCCTGCCGTACATCACGATTACGCCGACGTTTTCCATCTGCCCAAAGCACGGCTATCTCTCTGGCGAGCATGTCTTCTGTCCCCGGTGCGACGCTGACCTGTTCGCTCGCAAACAACAGGCGATTCACGCTTAACCGTTCCAATCCGAAACAGGAGGTTCCATAGCAGCGATGACCACCCCGATGAACGAACCGGCAGTCTGTGAACTGCGTGACGAAGAACGCCAGCCCTGCGAGGTCTGGACCCGGGTGATGGGCTACTTCCGCCCTGTCAGCTCATTCAACCGCGGCAAGCAGGGTGAATACCACGAACGGAAGTGCTTTGTTGAAGCAGAGACCGACTGAGCTGAGGGTGGGAGGGCTGACGCGCCTCTCCACCTGCGACTGGCCGGGCCAGCTTGTCGCCACCGTATTCTGCCAGGGCTGTGCCTGGGATTGTGCGTACTGCCACAATCCCGGGTTGCGCCCGGCGCGGACGCCTGCGCAGGGCCCTGGGTGTGTCCCTTGGGCCAAAGTGCTTGGGTTTCTCTCCGGCCGGCGTGGCCTGCTCGACGCCGTCGTCTTCTCCGGCGGTGAACCCACGTTGCAGCCTGCCTTGTTGGAAGCTGTCGCGGAGGTTCGAAGGCTCGGCTTCCTGGTTGGTCTGCACACCGCCGGCATGAATCCCGAAACTCTGGAACAACTGCTGGGCTCGATCGAATGGGTGGGCTTCGATGTGAAGGCGCCTTTCGCGGACTATGCCCGCGTCACCGGCGTCAGGCACAGCGGCGCGCGCGCGCTGGCGAGCCTGCGCAGCCTGCTCTCCAGCGGCGTGGAATATGAGGTGCGCACCACGTGGCATCCAGATCTGCTGTCTCTGGAGGATTTGTACCGGCTCAAAGAGGAACTTCGCTCCCTGGGGGTTGCACATTACGTCATTCAGCGTTATCGCTCCCAGGGCGCTCGGCCGCTGCTGCCTGAGGTCTCGGAGTTTCCATCCCTGTTTGCCGGCAGCGGTGACTTCCAGCGCTTCGAGATTCGTTGAGGTCCCTTGCCGCCCGGATCGGAATCAGCCCAGGAAGCAAGGAGCCAGTATGTGGCAGGGCGGACGCTGAACAGGGACTCGGATGGTCTCTTCCTCTGTGTTCTCAGTCCTTCACGGCGCATGGGTTTCTTCCGGGAAAGAGCCGGATCGCGGTTGAAGCTGCGCCCGGTGGCAGTACGAAGGTAACTCGATGACTCGGCAGTTGTCCCAATTTAGGTCACATTCCGGGGTCGCTTCTTCTACCGGAGTGCCGAAGGGGTTGGGGAGGAATATCATCGTGATGATTTGGGCAAGACATTTGGAGGGACTCTGTTTACTCGCCTGTAACATTCCAGGCGCGCAGGGGGTTACGAATGGTTGTTGGCGTTGGGAGCCGGGATTTGGGCAACAAAAAAGATGGAAGATGTGCGCCGGATCATTGATTTTAGCGGTAAGCTAGGCACACGCTGTGTTGTTTCGGGAAGGGCCGGGGAGGCGAAGTTCGCAGGGCGTTCTTCCTCTGGTTTTTCTTGTTTGCATCTCTTGCATGATTTGCTCTCCAGCACGGGATGGATCTCTGGTATCCGGACAGGGTGTGTTCCCGGCAGTCAAAGGGTTTGTATGCGAAGGGGCGTTGCTCGCATATCGAACTGGCACTCAGTTCAACGGATTCAAAGCTGAAGGAACTTTGTATGCGATCGGACGTACCACAAGAGCGCGGCGCCGCGAGCCCTGAAACTCCCATCTCAGCGGTGAGCATTCTCTTCAATGGGAATCCTCTGGCGATCTGGATCTATGACGCGGCTACGCTGAAGTTTCTGGATGCCAACCAGAGCGCGCTGACCCAGTATGGGTATAGCCGTGAGGAGTTTCTGCAACTTGCGCTGAGTGACATCGTGATCTCCGGGAGTGAGGCCGAGGAGGGCGAGCGCCACCCGCTCCCAGGCCAGCCGGATCATGCTGCCGATGTAGTGCAGCGCCATCGGCGCAGCGACGGCACGCAGTTGAATGTGGCCGTGCGTTCCAATGAGGTTCACCATCTTGGGCGGGTATGCAAGCTGGTGATCGCCGAAGACATCACGGAGCGTTGGCATTTGAACGCGGAACTGGTTCAAATGGCGCATCATGACGCTTTGACCGGGCTGCCGAACCGTACCCTGCTGGCGGACCGGATGGCGCAAGCCATGAGTTCGGCGCAGAGGCTGAAGCATAGGACGGCGGTCATCTGCGTCGATCTGGACCACTTCAAAAAGGTGAATGACTGGTACGGCCATGCGGTTGGAGATGAATACCTGAAGCATATTGCGGAGCTCCTCACCAGTCGGCTGCGCGGAATGGACACCGTGGCGCGGTTGGGCGGCGATGAGTTCGCCGTTGTGCTGGGAGAGATCAGCAGCGCCGATGCGGCCAGCCTGGTGGGCAAGATGCTGTTGCAGGCCTTGAACAAGCCTGCGGTGATCGGCGGCTACACCCTGGAGCCGCGCGCCAGTCTGGGCATCGCCATCTATCCGGACCACGGCTCGGACATGGACGAGGTATGGCGCGCAGCGGATGCGGCCATGTACCGGGCCAAGCGCGCCGGAGGCAACCGCTTTGCTGTGGCGGGTCCGGATGCGTCCAGTACTGCCGATGACAGCCAATCGCTGGATGGATCCCTGCGAAGGATGCTGGCCGCGGGCGGGCCTCTGATGCACTATCAGCCCCAGTACTCGGCACAGGGTGGGCTGCGGGCTGCCGAGGCGTTTCTGCGGCTGCAAGATCGCTGCCACGGATTTATCCATCCCGACCGGCTGATCGCCCGCGCCGAAGATAACGGGATGATCTATCCTGTGGGGCGCTGCGTGGTGGATGCGGTATGCCGCCAGATAGACCAGTGGAACAAGACGACGGCCAAGCCGCTGCGAGTGGCCGTCAACATCTCACCCATGCAGTTGAAGCGCAAGGAGTTCGCTCAGGAGACGGCAAGGTCTCTGAAGAAGTGGAAGATAGACCCGGCGTGTCTGGAGATGGAGATCATCGAGCGGGCGATCATGAACGTCGATGAGATCCTTCCCGAAATGAAGGAGCTCTCTAGCATGGGCGTGAGGTTCACGGTGGACGACTTCGGGACCGGATACTCCTCCCTGCAACATCTGCACCGGCTGCCTATCTCGACGGTGAAGATCGACCGCAGCTTTGTTCACAGGCTGTGCGATGCGTCCAGCAGCTATCCGATCGTCAAGGCCATCATTGCAGTGGGGCACAGCATGAAGATGGAAGTGGTGGCCGAGGGCGTCGAGAACGAAGAGCAGAAGACGATCCTTTGCCGGCTGGGGTGCGACGGCATGCAAGGATATCTGCTTGCCCGGCCCGCGGCGGCGGAGGAGATTGCGAAGATGTTGGTCAAACAGCCTCCGGATATGGAGGCCAACCACAGGATCGGCCCACCGTCGCTTCGCCAGCCCGGAGCTTCGCGGCACATTCGCCCGCTGACGGCTTAGAGCCTCGGTCTGGCTAGGCAGTAAGCCAGACATGGTGCGAGTTCTACCTCCGATTCCCCGCAGACAGGACCTGCGCAAGGAATGAAACCCAAGATGGGGGCTTACTGCGTCCAGTGCCGGCTGCCTTGCGCCCGGTGTCCGGGAATCCATCTTCTTCCACGGGCGGAAGACGCCTCCCCGGGCCGTGTGTCTTGCTCAAGGCATGCGTCTTGTCCAAGCCGTGCGTGCTGCCCGGGGGCAAGGACGTTGCCGTCGTGATTGCAGGGATCTTGCCACCTGAAATTCTTTACATTCTTTCATCAAGCAGGATTCCGCAATCGGCATCGTACGGTGTTGCCGTCTGACCGCCGGCAAGCGGATCAGGCGCAAAGCCAAGGCCAACCGCCAAAACAAACCTTGATGCGGAGCAGCAGAGGCAGACCGTGCTGCCTCTGCCGCCGGCTGTCAGATGCGCAGGTAAGCGGCTGTGGAGAAGAGAAGGCTGCTGGCGATGCCGAGTACAACGCCGCAGACGAAGAGGAAGGGAGAGTTGTCAGAGAAATAGTCGAACAAGGGCTTCATAGGCGTACCTTTCTGATGAGTTCCTCGACTCCGCAAGACCCTGGAAACGGAGAGACCCTTCGCCCCGGAACATTGAACGGAAGGACGGATCTCCCTGGAGCCAAATCGGGAACACGACTCAGAAATGCAACTGAGTTGCCAACTTGTTCTCTTTTGTAATCAATGAGATGTAGCTGCGAAAAGGGACGGGGTGTGCAGCCATTTGCACATGCCCCTTCGACTTGTTTGCCACTTCCTGGCCTGCGAGCCGGCAACCGGCACGCGGAAGCGTCCGGTCAGCGGCGATCCCGAGCGCGGTCAGGGCCTGGCCTGTCTGTGTCAGGCCTGTCGGCTGTCGCCGGCTCTTCCCGAGCCAACGAGCGCAGCCCCTTGGCCTGCGGGGCGATGAACTCACCCAGCGATTGCCTGGGGGGACAATGCAGTCTGCCCGGCAGCGACCCGTGTCAGCTTGGCTGTGACTCGCATCACTCCCGGCCAGAGGTGGAGGCAAAAGGGCAGGATGGCGCGCGCCAGCGCGTTGTTGATGCCATCGGCGGCGAACTCGGCCAGGCGCATCTGCGGCAGCAGCGCGGAGCGAAGACGAGCCTGGAAGAGCGGGGCCGGCTGGTTGGCAAGATAGGCGGCTACCGCGCAACGGGCCGTGTGCAGAGCGATGGAGATGCCGTCGCCGGTGAACGACGGAATCACAGCCGCCTGATCCCCGACGCAGTACAGCCCGGGCTCTGTGGTGGGCCGAATGTAACCGTAAGGGATACGGCTGACGGAGATCGGCTTCTCCATCAAAGGTTCAGCCCCGGCCAGGCGCATGGCGAGATGCGGACATGCCTCCTGCATCTTCAGCAGGAACCTGTCCCAGCGATAGTCGGCGCGCGCCAGATAGCGCTGCTGCACCACCCAGCAGAGGTTGGCGATGCCGTCCTCCACCGGCTGGATGCCGCCGTAGCCTCCTGGGTAGAGCATCAGCTCGGAGGCGTCTGCCAGTTCGGCGGCCTGCGCGGGGGTGAGCCGGTAGTACATCTTGAAGGCTACCCAGCGCTGCGGATCGTCAGGACGCCGATGGCTGCGCAGGTCGTGCTTTCCCGTGGCCAGAAAGGCGGTTGGAGCCTCGCAGAGCTCGCCGTTGTCGAGTCTTGCCTGCCAACTGCCTTCCGCGCTGTGGGTGAGCGACGCCACGCTGCGGCCACGCTCGACACGAACTCCAGCGTCGATCGCCTCGGCGATCAGCGCGGTGTCCAGCGTCTTGCGCGTCAGCGACTTGGCGGGAAACGGAAGAGGCGCCTCCGCGGCGCGCCGGGTGGCGGCCAGGCGCACGTAGTCGATAGGAACGGCGCCCAGAGCCACGACGTCGATGCCCAGCATTTCCAGATCTTCCAGGGCTTCGCCGCTCAGAAACTCCCCACAGACCTTGTGGCGCGGCGTTGGTTCACGTTCGATCATCCTTACGGCTCGCCCACTGCGGGCCAGCGCAATCGAAGTAGCGCAGCCCGCCACCCCGCCCCCCAAGACCAGAACTTCGTCCTGCAAAGCACTTCTCCTCAATGCTCAGAATGTCCCACCAGCCCATAGCGAGATTGCCTATGCGAAGTAGACGCCGTAGAGAGAGTGTTGGAACCTGATTCTGAATGAATCGTCATCTTGGGTTCAGGATACTGCTGCGCGCCCCGGATCCGCCTGCGCATCTGCTGCGTCCAAAGGGAAGGATGAACCATGGAATCAAGGCATTTCCGGCTCTCCTGTGCGCTCTACCGGCGCTGGCGTGGATCAGCGCGGCCACGGCCGAACAAGTTCCGGTCCGGCACATCCAACGTCCAGCGCATTGCACGATGATGACTCGCTCCCAGACGGGAAAGACACTTGGGCGGGTGGAGTTTTCCCAGTCGGTTCAGGGAGATGATGTCACCATGCGCCTGACCTTTCGCTTCCTGGACGGATCGGTTGACGATGAGACGACCACCTATAGCCAGAAGGGCGTATTCCGCTTGCTCTTCGACCGTCATGTGGAAAGAGGGCCGTTCTTTGCCCACCAAATTGATTTTGCGGTGGATGCGAAGACCGGCGTTGTGACCGACCGCGCCCCGGGGTGGAATGGAGAGACGCGTGTCGAGAGCCGGCATCTGAATCTGCCCGCCGACCTGGCCAATGGTTTTATTGGAACGCTGCTCTTGAGCGTTCCGCCCAATGCCTCGCCGTTTCAGGTGCAGATCGTGGCGCCCGTGGAGGGCGGCCGGCTGGTTCACCTGCGGATCTCTCCGGATAGCCGGCAGCGGTTCCAACTGGACGGAGTGGATCAGGAGGCGACGGTCTTCCGCATTCATCCGGAGCTGGGCGGCATCACGGGATGGATTGCGTCCCTGCTTGGCTTGCAGCCCAAGGATGTGCTGGTCTGGATCAGCGAGGGTGCGGATCCGGCGGTGGTCCGGATCGTGGGCCAGCTTGGGGGCGCGGGCCCGGTGGTCACCTCGGATCTGGAAGGAACGCTCTTTCCGAAGTAGGTTTCCAGAGTGCCGCTCCTCACTCGAGCGCCTCGCC
Source organism: Granulicella sp. (assembly GCA_027335345.1). GTDB lineage: Bacteria > Acidobacteriota > Terriglobia > Terriglobales > Acidobacteriaceae > Granulicella. The sequence continues at coordinate 30,822 of DAHWOF010000005.1, forward strand.
GACCGCTGAGGCCCTGCGGCGGGTGGTGAGTTCATGCCAGTTCAACCCCAGGTCCACGATCAGCAAGGAGGCCAGGGTGAAGGCGATGACGCCGACCGCGGCCAGCACATCGCCCAGATGGCTCCAGTATGGAGGCCAGAGGTTGAGTATGCGGCTGGAGACAAAGGTGAACGTCACCGCATAGGAGCGCGCCATCCATTGGCGATGCGCTGTGATCTGGCCGTTGCGCGCGGTGATGAAGGCTGCCGTGGTGCACACCATCCAGGCCGCCGCCTGCATGGAGGTTCCAGGTAGCCCCGGACGGCCCTCGGCCAGGGCGATGCCAGTGAACGAACCGACAAAGACGGAGATCACGTACATGCGTCCAAGCAGACGATGGACGCTCATGTGGCGCCGCCGAAAGCGCGAGGAGAACTGGAAGGGGCCAGCCAGCAATGCCACCAGTCCCGCGATGGTATGCGGAATCAGAAAATGCCGGTCGGCGATGACCTGAAGGCGGTAAGCGTGATACATGGGGTAGTCGGTGACCAGCAACAGCTCTGAGGTGATGAAGACAAAGAGCGTGATGAGGCCGAGCGAGACCCAGAGGATGACCTTGAACCGGGAACCGGATGTCTTGGGCGCAACGAGTGTGGTGGTGGGCATGATTCGCTTCTTCCAGATTGGACGATCAGGGCGCCGATTCGGATTGCGGGCCGGCCGGCCTCACTTCCACCGCCCTACGCACAGCCGTCCCGGCCTCCACCGCTCGATGGTCACAGCCTCCCGCGGGATCTCCGCCGCGGCCAGCAGGCGCAGCCAATCGTCGCGGCGAAAGGCGCGGCGGAACGACACTGGCCCGTCATGGCGCACCAGAGGATGCCACGGGAGCCAGCCAAACATCCGACTGCTCCACTCCGCCCGCTCCAGATCGTTGATGAACCAGCCGTTTGTGGCCGTAGTCTCCATCCAGCGGAGCAGCGCGACGATCTCCTCGTCCTCCAGATGATGCGCCATCAGGGAGCTGACGATGATGTGGATGGGGTGGTCCGGCCGATGCGCCATAGCGTCGCCGGTCACCCAGGTGATGCCCAACTCTTTGCGCGTGAACTCCGCGGCGGCGCGCGCGGCCATCGGGTTCAGATCCACTCCGGTCAGCCGCACCGGGATGCCCCGTCGGGAGGCCCAGCCTGCGATGCGGCGCAGCAGATCGCCCCCGCCGCTGCCCACATCCACAATGGAAACCGGGTCCTGCTTTCCTCGCGGCAGCCGTTCGAGCCAACGCAGCGTGGGACGGTAGCCGAGGAACAGGCGATTGACCTTCTCCAGGCTGCGCAGGCAGTCGCGGAACTGCTCGTAGGTGCACTCGCCGTCCATCCACTCCGGCAGTTCGCGGGGAGAGACGCGACGGCTGAAGTCGATCTTCCCGCTAGACGGCATGGAAGCGCATGGTCTCCGCCGTCAGTCCGGGGCCAAAGGACATCGCGCAGCCGAGTTGCCCGGGCCGCGCCTGCTGCATGATCTCCTGCAGGACAAACATCACGGTGGCTGAGGACATGTTTCCAAAGCTGGAGAGCACGTTGCGTGATGAGGCCAGCGCGTTGGCGGGAAGCTCCAACCCTCGCTCCACCGCATCCAGAACCGAACGGCCGCCAGGATGCACCGCCCACAGATCGATCTCATGGCTTGCGGCCATCAGCCCACTCTGATGGAGCGCGCGCCCCAGCTCGCCCGGCACCTGCCCGGAGAGCAGCATGTCGAAGCCCAGCCCGCGGATCTTCCAGGTGATAAGATCGCGCGTCTCCGGAACCATCACGGCGCGGAAGCTGTCCAGGGCGAAACCGTGCTCCCGGCCGGTGATCAGGCTGGCCGCGGCGCCGTCGGCAAAGACCAGGAACGAGAGCACCTGCTCCAGGTCCTGGGTCTCCTGCAGGTGCAGCGAGCACAGCTCCAGGTTCAGCATCAGAACTCCGGCGTTCGGGTCAGAGCGAACAATGTGCCGCGCCAGCTTGAGCGCGTTGATCGCCGCATAGCATCCCATGAATCCAATCATGGTGCGCTCGACGCTGGGTGAAAGACCAAGGTAGTCGACGATCTCAAAGTCCAGCCCCGGCGCATAGAGCCCGGTACAGCAGGTCACCAGCACATGGGTGATGCCGGAGCGCTCTTCTTCACTCAGCGCCAGCCGGTCGACGGCCTTGCGCATCAGTACCGGCGCGCACTGTTCAAACACTTCCATGCGCCGCGCGGTGTGGGGAAAGTTGCCCAGGCGATAGAACTCATGGGCGTCGTGCGAGTAGAAGTCGGGCTTGGTGTGGTACGGGTCGAGGAAGGAGTAGCGATGCGTGATCTCGGCGCGGCTTGCCATTCGCCGGAAAAGCGCACGCATCCGTGGGTCGTTCAGCATACGCTCCGCGAAGATCACGAAGGCGTCATGCACATCGTGCTCAGGGACTGCCGTGGCAATGCGATTTAGATAAGCCGTGCTCATAAGGGGTTCGTCCTCCATCAGGATACTGGAGTCAACCGTTCTGTGCGCCCGGAAGAACCCGATGCAGAGGGGGGGAGGATCCGGAGACAACCCCGAGGATATACGGTAAGACGAGATCTTCTTCCGTTGGCGTGTACCTGGCGGCCCGGAGCAGAATGACAATCTGTTCATTTTGCAGAATGTAGCGGCGCGGTGATCTCACGTCCTGGAGCGAAAGTCTTCAGCCTTCCTTCGCCGCGAGGGCGGAAGGGTCCGCCTGGAACCCTCGCTACCGCATGGCGATAGCGCCTTGCGCGGCTGCGCCCTCCAGATCCAGACGAAATGGATGGTGCGAGCGAAGACAGGGTAGCAGCGCCTGCCCTTGTCTTTGGTCGCTTTGGGTCGCGTTTGACCGCCTTTGCTCGCCGGCTTCCGTCTTCTAGTGCTGTATGGCGGCGTACGGCAGCCCTCACGCGATGGGCTTGCCCGCCGCGCGGTAGATGGCCTCAATCGCCAGCAGATCCTTCAGTCCTTCTTCGCCCGGGGTTGCCGGCGTGCGGTTGTCGCGGACGCAATCGGCAAAGTGATCCGCTTCGGCGACAAATTGATAGGGCAGCTTGTTGGGGCTTGCGTCGCTCACGGGTCCGTGAATCGTGTTGCCGTGATACTTCAGCCCTTGATAACCATAGGCCGGCTCGACCCACAGATTTCCTTGCGTGCCGTCCACGCTGAGGTAGGCCGCGCCATCTTCTCCATACGAGGAACCGCTCGACGCCAGGATTCCCGAAGCGAAGCGCATATTGAACTCGATGCTCTCTTCAACCTGCGCAAAGCGCGGTCCGGGAATCTTTGTCGCCACCTGCGCGGCGAAGTGATCCGGCTCTTCACCGGAGAACCAGCGAATCGCGTTCAGCGGATAGATTCCCAGGTCCAGCAGCGACCCTCCGCCCGCTAACTTGCGATTCAGCCTCCAGCCGCTCATCTTGCTGCCGTAGAAGCCGCCCTGAAAGCCCTGGACCTCGCCAATCGCCCCGCTGCGCGCCAGGTGGCGAATGTGTTGCCACATGGGGTCGTAGTGAATGCGATAGGCGATCATGAGTTTCACGTTGTTCTCGCGGCAGGCGTCGATCATCTGCCGGCACTCTTTTGAAGAGATCGCCATCGGCTTTTCGCAGAGCACATGCTTGCCGGCCTTGGCCGCGCGAATGGTGTACTCGGCGTGCATGCTGTTGGGCAGGCCGATATAGACCGCGTCAATCTCAGGATTGTGGGCGATCTCATCATAGTTCTCGTAGTTGTAGACGTTCTTGGGCGAGATGCCGTACAACGCCTCATACTTGGGAGCCTTCTGTTGGGCGTGCCCGGAGACCAGCGCCGTTACCTTGCACTTGGTGGACTGCGCGCAGGCCTGCATGAAGATGTTTGAGATCACCCCCAGTCCTACAGGGGCGAAGCGCAGCGGCTTTTGCTCGTCCGCATGCAGCGGCAACGCGGCAGAAGCAGCGGCCAGCAACGAGAGGCTTGTAAATTCACGGCGGTTGATGAGGGTCATAATTTTCTCCAGGAGGAATGCGGCGTTGCGGGTTAGCGTCTGAACGCGGGCAAGTATCCCTTCACCCGTGTCTGCAGGCGATATACGTGCGTGCGAGCTGTAATGTACAGAGTGCTGCCATCCTTGCCGCCCCAGGCCAGGTTGGCGGCCACCTCGGGCAGCAGAATCCGGCCCAGGACCTTGCCCTGCGGTGTGACGATGCGTATGCCTCCCGGAACGGTGGTCCAGATGTTCCCGTGGCTGTCGATCTTCATGCCATCCGGCACTCCCGGTCCATCCTGTCTGGTGAAGTCGATCAGGTCATGCGGCGCGCCGACGGTTCCATCGGCATGCAGCGGATAAGCGATCACGCGCATGGCGGGTCCGGAGTTATTCACATAGAGCGTTTTGTTATCGGGCGAGAGAGCGATGCCGTTGGGAAGCGTAAGGTCCCTGATGATTGGCGTCAGTGTGCCATTTTGATAATGAAAGACGCCGTCAAACTTGAGTTGCTTGGCCGGGTCATGGTCGCCGCCCTTCAAGCCATAGGGAGGGTCGGTAAAAAAGAACGAACCGTCGGGCAGAAACACTAGATCATTAGGGCTGTTCAGGCGCTTGCCGTGGTAGCTGTCAAAGAAGGGAACCACGCGCAGATGCTGCGCCGGCCCCTCCAGCCGCACCATGGCGCGGCCATACTGCTCACACATCACCACGTCGCCATCCTTTGAGGTCGCCATGGCGTTGGGCCCGGTCTTGTGGCCATCCGGCAAGGCGTATCTACCGTGGCGGAAGTCCACCAGCACGGTGTCCTGGCCAGAGGGGGTCAGGGCATGCACGCGGTCGCCCTCTTCGTCAGAGAACCAGAGCCGGCCGCCGCGCCACATCGGCCCCTCGGTAAAGACATAGCCTCCATGCACTGCCTCCGGCTCCGCGCCCGGGGCGATCAACTCATCCAGCGCCGGCGAGAGCCGCATCACCTTCATGGCGTCTCCTCCGGCCGGCTGCGCGATGGATTTCATGGGAAGCAAGCAGCCAAGCAGAGTCAAGATTGCAAGAACACGCATCGACGGACGCATAAAACTCCTTCACCAGACGCAGAGCGCACCGCCCTGCGGCAGCGCCCAGCTATTATAGTGTGCGCGCGAGCCGGTGGGCACGGCGGCCCAAACCGTATTCATGGGAGTTTCGCTCCGCGCGCCAGAGAACCGCGTGACGCAGTAACATGGCTGACGCAGGCGGAGTTCGTTTTTTGATGCGACTCCATGGCCGGCGGCGAAAGAGACTCATCCATGCGTAGAGCGTTGCTTCTCCCGGTCTTTTTCATCACCTATGCTCTGGCCTATGTGGACCGCGCCAACTATGGCTTTGGAGCGGCTGCGGGCATGGCTCGCACCTTGCACCTCACTGAGAGCCACTCGGCGTTGCTAGCCGCCCTGTTTTTCCTTGGCTACTGCGCCTTTCAGGTGCCCGGCATGCTGCTCGCGCGCAGGTGGAGCGCCACGCGGCTCGCCTTTCTCGCACTTCTGCTATGGGGCGTGCTGGCCGCGCTGACCGGAGTCATTCGGAGCTTTGCCTGGCTGGCGCTGGATCGCCTGTTGCTGGGCGTGGCGGAGAGCATCATCTTTCCCGCCATGCTGCTCTTGCTGACGCACTGGTTCGTGCGCGGGGAGCAATCCCGGGCCAACACCTTTCTGATTCTGGGCAATCCGGTCACAGTTGTGGGGATGTCCGCCATCACCGGCTATCTGATTCAATCCGTCGGGTGGCAGCGCATGTTTCTCATCGAAGGATTGCCCGCCGTGCTCTGGGCGTTCCTCTGGATCGCCGTCATGCGCGACCATCCCACCCAGGCTGCCTGGATGGACCCGGAGCAAGCTGCGCGCCTGGAGCTGGAGATCCGCGCCCAGCAGCCAGATCTGGCCTCGCCGGACGGTGAGCGCGCTGCGCTCCGGTCCGTCCTGTTGCGCCGCGATGTGCTGCAACTGTGCCTGCAGTATTTCTGCTGGAGTCTGGGCGTGTATGGCTTTGTCCTGTGGCTGCCGACCATTGTGCGCCGCGGAGCCGAGCTTTCCATGGGCCGCACGGGCCTGCTCTCGGCCGCGCCCTATCTCCTGGCCGTGCCGTTGATGATCTTTGCCGGCCGCATCTCGGACCGCACGCTCCGCCGTCAGGAGGTGGTCTGGCCCTTTCTGTTGCTGGCCGGCGTCACGATGCTCGGCCCTTTCTTCCTGGCCGGGCGCAGCTTTCCGCTGGCCTTTGCCTGTCTGTTGCTGGCCGGTGGATGCATGTTTGCGCCCTATGGGCCGTTCTTCGCTATTGTGCCCGAACGGGCGCCGCAGAAGGTCGTCGGCGAGGTCTTTGCCCTGGTGAACAGCTCCGGAGCGCTGGGAGGGTTTGCCGGCAGCTATCTGGTGGGCTTGCTGCACGCCCTCACCGGAAGCCAGGCGGCCGGATACCTGCTGATGGCGCTCGCGCTGCTGCTCTCGGCGCTGCTGGTGTATCGGCTGCCGCGTCTCTCCGCTGTCTCTTCTGTGAGAGAGTTGCATCATGCCTGAACGCAAACCAATCTGCGCAGCGCAGGTGCTGGACTCGGATCCTTCTCTGTTTGCCTCCGTCCCCACGCATGCGCGCGGGCCTGAAGGCGCGTTGCCGATCTCTGAAGAGATGCTGCTCCGCGCGCCATCGGGGAATCTCTTCGGCCTCTCCCAGAACGCCGGCATGGGTTGGGAGCCGCAGCGTCTGCTGGATCCCGAGTTCCTCATCGTCAGCACGCATGGCGGTCTGCGCGCCACGGATGGAACGCCGATTGCGCTTGGCTTCCACACCGGCCACTGGGAGGTAGGCTTGCTGGTGGCCGAGGCTGCGCGCGAGTTCCGCCGCTGGGATGCCACTCCATTCGCAGGCGCATGCACCGATCCCTGCGATGGCCGCACTCAGGGCACAGAAGGGATGCTGGATTCGCTGCCCTACCGTAATGATGCGGCGATGGTGCTGGGGCGCCTGATGCGCTCGCTGCCCACCCGCCAGGGCGTACTCGGCATCGCCACCTGCGATAAAGGCCTTCCCGCCATGCTGATGGCTCTGGCTGGTTCGGGGGCCTTCCCCAGCGTGCTGGTTCCGGGCGGCGTCACCTTGCTGCCGGAGTCTACGCAAGACCATCCCGCCGAGGACGCCGGCAAAGTGCAGACCATCGGCGCACGCTTTGCCCGGGGCGAGATCACCCAGCCCTATGCAGCCGAGGTGGGTTGCCGGGCCTGCGCCAGTCCGGGTGGAGGCTGCCAGTTTCTTGGCACAGCCGCCACCTCGCAGGTGATTGCGGAGGCGCTTGGCCTCGCGCTGCCCCACGCCGCTCTTGCGCCCTCGGGCCATGCTGTCTGGCTGGAGTGCGCCGCCCGCTCGGCGCGAGCCCTGCTGCGCATGGCGCAGATGGGGCTGGGCACGCAGCAGATTCTCACCGATGCCGCCATCCGCAATGCCATGGTGCTGCATGCAGCCTTTGGCGGATCCACCAACCTGCTGCTGCATCTGCCTGCCGTCGCCCATGCCGCGGGGCTGCGACGCCCTGCCGTGGAGGACTGGAAGAGCATCAACCGCGAGGTTCCTCGCCTGGTGGATGCGCTGCCCAACGGTCCGCATGGGTATGGGACGGTGCAGGTGTTCCTGGCCGGGGGAGTGCCGGAAGCCATGCTGCACCTGCGCCGCGCCGGCCTGCTGGATACCCGCGTGCTGACGGTGAGCGGAGAGACGCTGGAGGACAACCTGAACTGGTGGGAGGCCAGCGAGCGGCGGCAGGCGATGAAGAGGCGCCTGCAGGCCCTGGATGGCGTGGCTGCGGACGATGTCATCTTTTCCCCAGAGCAGTCGCGCGCGCGGGGCATCGGACGGACGCTGTGTTTTCCGGTGGGCAATCTCGCGCCGGAGGGCAGCGTGATCAAGAGCACGGCCATCGATCCGTCGCTGCTCGATGCCGGCGGGAACTACCGCCATGCGGGCCCGGCGCGCGTCTTTGTGACCGAAGCCGCTGCGATGGAGGCGATCAAGAGCGGAAGGATTGGGCATGGTGACGTGCTGGTGCTCATCTGTGGAGGGCCCATGGGCGCGGGCATGCCGGAGACCTACCAGGTGACGGCGGCGCTGAAGAACCTGCCCTTCTGCAAGCATGTTGCGGTGCTCACCGATGCTCGCTTCAGCGGTGTTTCCACCGGAGCCTGTCTGGGGCATGTCTCGCCCGAGGCCTTGGCGGGCGGACCCATTGGGCGGGTGCGCGATGGCGACTGGATCGAGATCCGCATCGACGGCGCGACGCTGGAGGGCAGCGTGCATCTGGTGGGCGAGGCTGGGCCGCAAGGTTCGGAGCGTTTTGCGCCTGAGGAAGGCGCGCAGCGGCTGGCCCGAAGAGCGCCGCGCGAAGATCTGGCAGCGCATCCGGCGCTGCCCGCGGCTACGCGGCTGTGGGCGGCGCTGGTGCAGGCTTCAGGCGGGGTCTGGGGTGGCTGCGTCTATGATGCGGACTCCATTGTGGCGCGGCTGACGGGCCGGGCGGAATCTGCATGAACTAAGGAGAGGAGATCGATGAAGATCTACAACACGACACGAGGGATCTTTGCGGAGAGCGAAGAGGGTAACTGGCGCCGGCTGGATGTGACCGGCTGGGATGATCTGGTGGCGAGCGACGATCTGGCGGCGCGGGCGCGCGCTGCTTTTGGCCCGGCTTCGGGTCCGGCGCCGGCCGAGGCGCCTGGGCCGGACGAGTGGCTGCCGCCCATTGGCAGCCAGGAGGTCTGGGCCGCGGGCGTCACCTACTTCCGCAGCCGCAATGCGCGCATGGAAGAGTCAAAAGATGCGGGCGGAGGCAGCTTCTATGACCGCGTCTACTCGGCCGAGCGGCCGGAGCTGTTCTTCAAAGCGACGCCGTACCGCGTGATGGGTCCGGGAGCAGAGGTGCGCATTCGCAGGGATGCGCGCTGGTCCGTGCCGGAGCCGGAGCTGACGCTGCTGCTGAATCCGCGCGGGGAGGTTGTGGGCTACACCATTGGCAATGACATGAGCTCGCGTGACATCGAGGGCGAAAACCCGCTTTACCTGCCGCAGGCCAAGATCTATGACGGCTCCTGCGCGCTAGGCCCGTGCCTGCTGGTGGCTGAGCAGGCGTTGCCGCGCTCGACGGGCATCTCGCTGACGATTGCGCGCGAGGGCGCGGTGGTCTTTGCGGGAGAGACCACGCTGGAGATGCTGAAGCGCGAACCGCGCGAGCTGGCCGGCTATCTCTTCCGCGAGACCAGCTTTCCCACCGGCGCGTATCTGCTGACGGGCGCCGGCATCGTGCCGGAGGACAGCTTCACGCTGGCGCACGGCGACCGCATCGAGATTCGTATCGACGGCATTGGGGTACTGAGCAACATTGTCCGCTGAGGGATGTTCTGGCTACGGCTGCCTTGAAGATGTTATCTGGCGAGCCGATGGCCCTGTAGCTTTTCAGTCTCGATGGATCATCCGATGCGCGCCCGTTGTGATGTTTTGATTCGACCCCGGTTGGCAAGCCTGCTGGGGACCCACGGCCTTGGGGAGACTGCCCAAAACGGTCGGGGCGCCGGGACACAGCCGCACGGAAATTCTTTAGAAGCATCGGACGGGAGTCTAAAATGGAGAGATAAGCTGACCCAACGCCTGCATGTGCGGTCCCATACAAGACAGTTTACTCTCGCAACAAACCATTGATCCTTCATGAGCGTAGCGCTGAAGCTTGAGGAAGTTCCGGATGCCGACACCCAGTCTCATCGTGGTGCGGCTGACCTATCGCAATTCGTGCCTGCTGAAGCCCTCCCGCTCAAAGACCCGCAGACTGACATTCCTCGCATTGCCAAGGACAAGCATCTGGTCAAGCTGATCGGCGAAGCCGTACAGCGCATCCCGACCACTCACAGGCTGAACCTCGGCGATGCTCGTCAAGACATGAGCAGACTGCCGGGGGGCTCTGTCCACCTCGTCGTCACATCCCCGCCCTACTGGACGTTGAAGGAATACCGGGACTCGGAAGGCCAGATGGGCCATATCGAGAAATACGACGAATTTCTGAAGGAACTCGATAAGGTGTGGGAGCACTGTTTTCGGGCGCTGGCGCCGGGCGGAAGAGTGGTTTGCGTCGTGGGCGACGTCTGCCTGTCGCGCCGCAAGAATAATGGCCGACACACCGTCGTGCCGCTGCATGCCTCGATTCAGGAGCATTGCCGTACACTGGGTTTCGACAATCTTGCCCCAATCATCTGGCACAAGATCTCCAATGCGGTTTATGAGGTCGAGAATGGGTCGAGTTTTCTTGGCAAGCCCTATGAACCCAATTCCGTCATCAAGAACGATATCGAATTCATTCTGATGCAGCGCAAGCCAGGCGGCTACCGCACGCCCGAGCTGTCAGCTCGAGTCCTCAGCGTTATCTCCGGTGAGAACCATCAGGCATGGTTCCAACAGATCTGGACCGGCCTAACGGGTGCATCCACCCGGCATCATCCCGCCCCCTATCCGGTTGAGCTCGCCGAGCGGCTGATTCGCATGTTCAGCTTTGTCGGCGATACCGTGCTCGACCCATTCATGGGCACCGGCACTACGACAGTCGCCGCGGCGAAATCCGGCCGGAACAGCATTGGCTTTGAAATCGACGAGCACTATTTCAAGATGGCGCGCCAGCGCGTCGAGCAAGAAACCTCGTCGCTGTTCAACAAAAACACGATTGAAATTCGCACCCCGGGTCGTAAGGGATGAGCCTGAATCCTGAAATTGAAAAGCGCCTGCAGGGAGCAATCAAGCACTTCTGGAGAACGCGCGAAACTCAAGCACAGAAACAGGGAACCACGTCCGGCAGCAAAGACGCAGGGGCGCGTTCCGCCGTTACTGGCGGCGCGCAGATGGATGGGTTTATTAACCTTGTACGTGACCTGCTGTGCGAGTGCGGACTGCCGAAGGCCGACGTTTACTGCGGGAAATACGCCGAGTTGCCGGGCTGGTATCGTCCCGAGAAGAGGTGGGATCTGCTCGTTGTGTCGGACGGCCGGTTCCTTGCGGGCATTGAATTCAAATCGCAAGTCGGTTCGTTCGGCAACAACTGCAATAACCGTACCGAGGAGGCTATCGGCAGCGCGGCCGACCTATGGGCGGCGTATCGCGAGGGGGCATTCAAGCCTTCCTCTCGCCCTTGGCTCGGATATCTGATGCTCCTCGATGAAGCTCCGGGCTCGCTCAGTGCTGTGCGAGCTCGAGAGCCGCACTTCAATGTGTTTCCTGAGTTCAAAGAGGCTTCCTATGCCAAGCGCTACGAGATTCTGCTCACGAAGCTCGTGCGCGAGCGGCTCTACGACTCCGCCTGTTTCCTGATGTCCAGCGCTGCTGATGGCGCCAAGGGGCGCTATAAGGAGCCCACCTCTGAGCTGAGTTTCAGCAATTTCGTCGAATCGTTGCTTGCCAGGGTGATTGCCGTCGCCAAATGCAGGGAACAGCCGTGAGCGCGAAGTGGGCCACATGTTGTGCTGAGGGGTGCGGCGCTTCATTGTTGAGGGATGGGCAATCAAGATGCACAGGTGCGATTCAAGCGGCGCTGGCTAGACATTAATCCGTAAATAGTCTTTGCTTGCTTGCAGCGGATCAGAGCATGGCCTATAGCATTTTCAGTTGATGGATACACGGAGGATGGCTTGCAGCGGCGTTTTCATTGGGGAAAACGCCCATCGATGTCGGGGCGTCTGTCTACACCGACACTGAAAATGCTATACGCCAAACACCCGAACCAGGAGCCGCACGCGGGAGATCCGCGCGCACGGATCTGCGTGGGGAACGGTTCGCAAGAATGGTCCCTACCCACACTCCACGAAGCGACATTTCGCTTTCCGCACCTGTCGAGTCTTGACGCGGAGCGACCTTCCGCTCAAGACGGGGGTCCCTTGGGCGCTCACGATCTACGCTGCCGGCGGCAGCGTCCCCGTGGTCTTTCTTCCGCCACATTCAGCGCATCGTCAGGCTTGCCTGAAGCGGCAGATTCGCCGAGGAATCTCCGGCTTTGATGGTGTAGGTTCCTGGCTGGATGCGCCAGGCGTGGCTGGCGACCGACCAGTAGGAGAATGCCTCTGCACTCAGCGGTAGCGTGACTCGTTTTGATTCACCGGGAGCCAACAGGATCTTGCAAAACGCCGCTAGTCGAAGCGGCGGCTCGTCCCCTGCGGGAATATGCGGGAAGCCGACATAGACCTGGGCCACCTCTGCGCCGGCCCTGCGTCCTGTATTGGTCGCGGTGAGCTGAACAGTGGCTGTGCGCGGTTTACCGGCTGCCGGCGTTACTTTCAGGTCTGAGATGGAAAAGGTGGTGTAAGAGAGGCCATATCCAAATGGAAACAGGGGCGTAAGATCCTGGGATTGGTACCAGCGATACCCCACATCCAGCCCTTCGCCATAGTGGACCTCCTGGCCATTGCCTGGATACCACTCCGGATTCTGCGCAAATGTCTGGCTGACGGTGGCCGGAAATGTCAGGGGCAGTTTCCCGGAGGGATTCACCACGCCAAAGAGGACATCGGCCACAGCGTTGCCGTCTTCTTCACCCGGATACCATGCCTCCAACACGGCCGCCACGGAATCGATCCAGGGCATCAGCAGCGCCGAGCCACTCTTGAGCACAACGATGGTTTTTGGATTGGCCGCCGCTACTGCGGAGATGAGCGCATTCTGCGCCGCGGGCAGCTCGATGGGATGGTCGCGACCCTCGGTCTCTTCGTCGCCGACCATGACAATCGCCAAATCGTCATGCTTGGCCGCGCGCACCGCCGCCTCGACGTCAGAGCCGTCGAGCAGATCCACATTCTTCTGGAGCGGCATATGCGCCTCGATTCCGTCCACCGGATCAATGCTGTAGAGCGGGATCACATGAGAGCTGCCACCGCCGCCTGTCACTGCGTGCATGGCGTCAGGGCCGATCAGCGCGATGGATCGGAGAGCGGTTGTGTCAATGGGCAGAGTGCTGTTCTGATTCTTCAGGAGCACCATGCCCTGCTCGGCGATCTCTCGCGAAATCCGGCCGTCCTCGGGCGCCGGAATAGGCCTGAGCTGATTCGGCTTCTTGTCGAAGAGCCCGAAGCGCATCATGGCCGCAAAGCGACGCACCAGCATTTCATCGATGGTGGCCATGGGGACCTGGCCCTGCTGGACTGCCGTCTTCAGGGCATCGCCGAAGTAGACGCCGGTCGGCATCTCCAGGTCGAGCCCGGCCAGAGCGCTGGGAACGGTGCTATGCACGGCGCCCCAGTCGGAGAGCACAAAGCCTGGAAACTTCCACTCATCATCCAGAACCGAGAGCAGCGGTTTGTTCTCGCAGTTGAAGGCGCCGTTAACTTTCGGATAGGCGCACATAACCGAGGCAACGTCGCCCTTTTGCACGGCGGCCCGAAAGGCCGGCATGTAGATCTCGCGGAGAGTGCGCTCGTCGATGATTTCGTTGATGCTGTGCCGGTTCTCTTCCTGGTTGTTCGCGATGTAATGCTTGACATTGGCCAACACTCCGGCGCTTTGGATGCCCTGAATCGTGGCTGCCGCAATCTGGCCGTCCAGATAAGGATCTTCGCTGTAGCTCTCGAAGGTGCGCCCGTTCTGGGGAATGCGGATGATATTGATGTCCGGCGCTTCCAGAAGATCGGAACCCAGGTCGCGCGTCTCCTCCGCGGCGACGACGCCGTAGCGATGCGCGAGCGCCGGATCCCAGGATGCGGCGAGGGCGATGGGAGCCGGCAGCGCCGTCGCACGCAGTTGCGGACTCGCGCCTCCGGGACCTGCTCCGGCCGGACCATTCGTCATGGGGAATGCCGGGATACCCAGACGCGGAACTCCCGGGACATATCGATAATGCTCGGCGGTGTGAATCCCATGCAGCTCGGCGATCTTCTCGTCGAGTGTCATCTTCGCGACGATCGCTCGGGCGCGTGCGTAGTCCTGCTCTATCGCTGCGGATCCCGACTGCGCTACGCCCAAGCGGCAAGCCATGGTCAGCAAGGAAAAAATCAACATCCCGGATACGTGACGCTTCATGGCGCCGCACTCCTTCTTTTCGAATTCTGTCATAGCAATTCGGGCTCTGCGCAGGAAAGTGTAAAAAGGGCCGTTTTTTGCTAGGTTTCGCGAGTGCGACGGTCTTTGCCATTCTCAGGGCTACGGTGGTCAATGACTGGACGCGGATTCTGGGCTGGCCGGGCTACAAGGTATACCGGCAGGAGCTTGACGAACGAGGCAAGCGATTGAAGCTGTGGGCGCGGCGCAAACGGGCCAACAAGCAGTGGGTGTGCTCGGGCTGTGGCAAGCTGGTGAGCGACATGGTCGAGAGCTACGAACGGGAAGTGCGGGATTTACCCTGGTCCGAATACAGAGCGACGGTAGTTGTGGAACTCTACCGAGTGCGCTGCCCGGACTGCGGTGTGCGGACGGAAAAGGCGCCGCTTCTGCCTTCGAAGGCGCCCTTCAGCAAGCGTTTCGAGGACGCGGTTGGGCAAGCTTGTGAGAGTGCGGCGGCGAGTCGAGTGGCCCTGCAGTTTGGTCTTTCGGCCAGCACGGTGCGAGCTATCGATCAGCGTTATCTGGCCCGCTGGGCGGAGACGCGGCGCAAGCCGGCGCTGCGGCAGATGGGCGTGGACGAGATCTACCTGGGCAAGAAGCAGAAGTTCGTCACCGTGGTCAGCAATCTGGACACCGGCGAGCCGCTGTGGTTCGGCGCCGAGCGGAAGAAGGAGACCCTGGACGAGTTCTTCCGGACCCAGTTGAGCGCCTTCCAGCGGGGTGCGGTGCGGGCCGCGTGCGTCGATATGTGGGCGCCGTTTCGGCAGAGCATCGAGCAGTGG
>DAHWOF010000046.1 GCA_027335345.1 Granulicella sp.
CGTTGCCATTGGTCTGCGCTCTTGGTTGCACCAGTGGAGAGCAGACTGTGGAGTTTGCGAGCGTCTTTCACCGCTCGGCTGGATGGGCGCCCCAACATGCGGAAGGCTTCGCTCCGGAGGCTTTGTTCCGAGTGACTTTGAGGGCGTGTGCTGATAGAATCAAGTGATCCTCTCGCTAACTGGTCGGAAACGGGGCGAACGATCAATCTCAGCATAAGGGAGAGGGTATGCAAGCGATTCTCGCCCTCGAAGACGGGCGCCTGTTCAGGGGTAAGGCACACGGATCGTTCTCCGAGCGCGTCGGTGAGGTGGTCTTCAACACCTCCATGACCGGCTATCAGGAGATCTTCACCGATCCATCCTATACGGGTCAGATTGTGGTTCTGACCACACCTCATGTGGGAAACTATGGAACTTCGCCAAGCGATGCGGAGTCGGCACACCCCTATATCGAAGGGCTGGTGGTTCGGGAGTTTTCCCTGGTGAGCTCGAACTGGCGAGCAACCGAGGTAGCCGACGAGTATCTGGAGCGAAACGGCGTGCCGGTGATCTCCGAGATCGATACCCGTGCAGTGGTGCGGCATCTGCGTGATAAGGGGTGCCTGCGTGGGGTAATCTCAACCGCCGTGGACGATACAGACGCTTTGGTGGCCAAGGCGAGGGCGCACAAGAAGATGGAAGGGACAGACCTGGCCAGCGTGGTGACCACCGCGAAGCCCTATGTGTGGGACCAGAGTGAGCCGAGGAATGAGACTGGAGACAAACTCCTTCCGGATGCTGACCAGGAGGCAGGCTCCAGGGCTACGTTGCACGTGGTGGCCTATGACTTTGGTATCAAGCAGAATATCCTGCGCATGCTGGCCCGAGAGAACTGCCGGGTGACGGTGGTGCCGGCGACGACCAGCGCCGGTGAGGTGATGGCTATGGCTCCTGATGGAGTGTTCTTCTCCAATGGTCCGGGGGACCCGGAGCCGTTGCAGTATGCGGTGCGGAACGTGCGGGAGCTGAAGGGCAAGGTGCCGATGTTTGGGATCTGCCTGGGGCACCAGGTCTTTGGCATCGCGCTGGGAGGGAAGACCTACAAGTTGAAGTTCGGCCACCACGGCGGGAACCACCCTATCAAGAACCTGGAGACGGGCAAGGTTGAGATTACGGCGCAGAACCATAACTTCAATGTGGATCCTGAAAGCCTGCCGGCCGATGTCGTCCAGACTCATGTCAACCTCAATGACAATACGCTGGCCGGGCTGCGGCATAAGACGGATCCGATGTTCAGCGTGCAATATCATCCGGAGGCTAGCCCCGGGCCGCATGACTCGCATTATCTGTTCCGGGAGTTCCGAACCATGATGGAGCGATGGAAGAAGTGAGGCCCGCAAGGTAAGCAGGCCGGCGGTCGACCATGGGTTCCGTGATGGCGGCCAATAGCATCGATCCATGCCCAACGTTGGCCTGTGCGCTCATGGATTCAGCTAGCGGATGGACTACGAGGATGGAAGCAGTAGCTGCAAGAGAAGGCCGCCCTCTGGTCTTGCGGGGAGCCCGAGTGAAAGTGAGCGGATAGAACGGGGCTGCCGTAGCTTCTCTCTTCTTTGGCAGGTCAGGGTTGGCCCCTATCCGAATTAGGAACGGTGAAACAGCAACCTTCGCTCAGGCAAGGTGAGCAGTAGGTTCAGGAGAACAGGGAACAGATGCCACGCAGGAATGACATCACGAAGATACTTGTGATCGGCTCCGGGCCGATTGTGATCGGGCAATCCGCGGAGTTTGACTACTCCGGGACGCAGGCTTGCAAAGCGCTAAAGGCCGAAGGGTATGAGGTCGTGCTGGTGAACTCCAACCCTGCTTCCATCATGACGGATCCGGAGGTGGCTGACCGGACGTATGTTGAGCCGTTGACGGTCGGTTACCTGAGGGAGATCTTGCGTGAGGAGACCGACCGGATGAAGAGCCTCGGCCAGTCAGGAATCTTTGCTTTATTGCCCACAGTAGGCGGGCAGACGGCTTTGAATCTGGCCGTCGATCTGGCGGATGAGGGAGTGCTGGAGCAGTACGGGGTTGAGTTGATCGGAGCCAAGCTGGAGGCAATCAAAAAAGCCGAAGATCGGCTGTTGTTCAAGGACGCGATGAACAAGATCGAGCTGGATATGCCCAGGTCCATGCTGGTGAACAACACCGGCAGCGGGTTGGAGTATGCCGGCAAGATCGGATATCCGGTGGTGATTCGGCCCAGCTTTACGCTGGGCGGCTCCGGGGGCGGCATTGCCTATAACCGCGAGGAGTTGATGGAGATCCTCTCCCGCGGACTGGATCTTTCGCCGGTGCACGAGTGCCTGCTGGAAGAGAGCGTGCTGGGCTGGAAGGAGTACGAGATGGAGGTGGTGCGCGACCTGAAGGATAACGTCGTCATCATCTGCTCGATTGAAAACTTTGATCCCATGGGGGTCCATACCGGAGATTCGATTACCGTGGCTCCGGCGCAGACGCTGACCGACCGCGAGTTCCAGAAGATGCGCGATGCTTCGATCGCCGTGATGCGAGAGATTGGCGTCGAGACGGGTGGAAGCAATGTGCAGTTCGCGGTGAACCCCCAGAATGGGCGCATGACGGTGATTGAGATGAACCCGCGCGTCTCGCGATCCAGCGCTCTGGCCAGCAAGGCTACCGGCTTTCCCATTGCCAAGATCGCCGCGCGGCTGGCCGTGGGTTACACCTTGGATGAGTTGCGAAACGACATTACCAAGGCCACGCCTGCCTGTTTTGAGCCGACCATCGATTACGTGGTGGTGAAGGTTCCCAAGTGGCAGTTTGAGAAGTTTCCCGGCTCCGATGACACGCTGGCCCCGCAGATGAAGAGTGTGGGTGAGGTGATGGCCATTGGTAGGACCTTCAAAGAGGCTTTGATGAAGGCCATGCGGTCGCTCGAGACGGGCAAGAAGGGAACCGGAGACAGCATTGATCCGCGCCGTTTGCGGCAGAAGATGGTGACGCCCAGCCCGGACCGGATGGCCTACGTTCGCTACGCCTTTGAGCACGGATGGAGCGTGCGCGAGGTAGCCCGTTTCACTCAGATGGACTCATGGTTTCTGCATCAGATGAAGCAGATTGCCGATGAGCTGAAGGCAGTTGCCGGGGAAGGACTGGAGAAGATCGGCGCCGCTGAGCTGCGTAGAGCCAAACGGATGGGGCTGAGCGATGCCCGGTTGGCGGCGGCCTTTGGTCTTCCGGAAGAAGCGGGCTCTGGCGCTAGGACGGTTCGAGAGCTGCGCAACAAGCTGGGAGTGAAGCCGGTGTACAAGCTGGTGGACACCTGCGCGGCGGAGTTCGAAAGCCGCACGCCGTATCTGTATAGCTGTTATGACGAAGAGGATGAGGCTCCGCCAACCCTGAACAAGAAGGTGATCATTCTTGGCAGCGGGCCCAACCGGATCGGGCAGGGAATCGAGTTCGACTACTGCTGCTGCCACGCCGCCTTTGCGCTTCGTGACGACGGCTATGAGACGATCATGGTGAACTGCAATCCCGAAACGGTCTCCACGGACTATGACACCAGCGACCGGTTGTACTTTGAGCCGCTGACCCTGGAGGATGTGCTGGCGGTCTACGAACA
The DNA here is from genome assembly GCA_027335345.1 of Granulicella sp. Classification (GTDB taxonomy): domain Bacteria; phylum Acidobacteriota; class Terriglobia; order Terriglobales; family Acidobacteriaceae; genus Granulicella. The sequence goes on from DAHWOF010000046.1 coordinate 3,611, forward strand.
TGAAGCTAGTGGCGGAGCAAAGATCGGGATGATCGTGCAGTTTGGCGGGCAGACGCCGCTGAATCTGAGCCTGCCGCTGAAGGCCGCCGGTGTGCCGATTATTGGCACTTCGCCGGAGTCGATCGATCTGGCCGAGGACCGCAAGCGGTTTGGGAGGCTGATTGAGGAGCTGGGAATACCACAGCCCCAGGGCGCCATGGCGACCAGCGTGGAAGAGGCGCTGGCGGGAGCGCGGCGGGTGGAGTATCCGGTGCTGGTTCGGCCGAGTTATGTGCTGGGCGGCCGCGCAATGGTGATCGCCTACGACGAGGCCGATGTGGTGCGTTATATGTCCACGGCGATCGAGTATTCGCAGGAGCGACCGGTGCTGATCGACCACTTTCTGGAGGATGCGCAAGAGGTAGACGTGGATGCGCTCTGCGATGGCAAGGATGTCGTGATCGCCGGGATCATGCAACACATCGAAGAGGCCGGCGTGCACTCCGGCGACTCCAGTTGCGTTTTGCCGGCGGTGGACCTGAGCGCAGAGGTGCTGGAGACGATCCGTGGCTACACGCGCAAACTGGTGATGCGGCTGAATGTGATCGGGCTTGCCAACTTGCAGTTCGCTGTGCAGCGCGGCAAGGTGTTTGTGATCGAGGTGAATCCTCGCGCGTCGCGCACTGTGCCGTATGTCTCCAAGGCGACGGGCGTGCAGTTGGCCAAGATTGCTTCACGGCTTATGACCGGCAGGACGCTCAAGGAACTGCTTCCCGAGCAGGTGGCCGGCGGCAAGGATCTCAGCACAGGAGAACACTTCTTCGTGAAGTCGCCTGTGTTCCCATGGGGCAAGTTTCAGGGCGTCGACCCTGTGCTGGGGCCGGAGATGCGATCCACCGGTGAGGTGATGGGGGTGGGGCGGACCTTTGGCGAGGCCTTTGCCAAGGCGCAGATTGCGGCGGGCCAGCGCTTGCCCACCGAGGGAACGGTCTTCTTTAGCGTGAACGCCCACGACAAGTTGGTGCTGGCGCCATTGGCGCGACGGTTTGTGGACATGGGCTTCAAGCTGGTGGCCACACACGGCACCGCCGATGTGCTGGAAGCCGCTGGGATGCAGGTAGAGCGCATCTTCGCCGTCAAGGAGGGCCGGCCAAACGTCGTGGATCTGATCAAGAGCGATCGGATTCAGCTCATCGTGAACACGCCCAGTGGCCAGATGAGCGTCTTCGATGAGGCGGCGATTCGAAGAGCAGCGGTAAGCGCAAGGCTGGCCACGATTACCACCTTGGCAGCTGCGCGAGCGGCAGCCGATGGAATTGAGGCTTTGCAGAAGGGTGAGTATCACGTGGAGTCGTTGCAGGATCTGCACGCAGGCAGGGCGTAACGCTGAGTGTGGCGCGAGGGATTTCGCCCTTGCCGTGCCCGGACAATCCGCCTCCCGCGTCGCTACGCTCTATGAGATGAGACCTTACCTCAAGCTCGGACATAAGCAGCCAGGTCATTGACGATGGGTTCGACCTCGCCACGAAGCTCTTTGAGGCCTTTTATAAGCGGGTAGCGTTCCCGGGTTCCGAACTGCCCGAAAGCTATGCCGGGTTCGATGAGGAGGCCCCCCACCTTCAGTGCGTTGACAAGGTCAATGTCCTCGGAGGTCGGCTCCTTGTGCTTCTGGGACTCTTCCGCCCGTTGCTGAAGCGCGGGCTGACTATTCGGAATGCCTACATTCGCAGCGGACGAGACGAGCACGATCTCCCGATGCTTCTCGGACCTGTCGAGGTTGTGAAGGATCAGAAGAGGGTGGTCCTTAGCTTGGTCGCCAGCGTGGTACGGTTGGCTGGCCTCGATCCGATCCCTGATCTCCGGATTTTTGATTCCTTGTATTTTCTTCTCGTAGTCTTTGTACTTCTTGTTTCCTTCCGGATTGCTGTCAAAGATCGGGTACTCAATTTCTCGGTCCTTAGTTTCCCTCGAATTGTCGTCCGACAGAGCCCAGACGGCGTGGCCCAGACAGGAGCGGAGATGGTGGATGATCTCTCCGGTCAGCACGGCGAAACGGAGCGGAATTGGGCGATGCTGGTGATATTTGACAGCCGCCGGCCATTCTTCGCTATAGGGTTCAGGTAGGACCGGGTATTCTCCGTCTTGAAAGAACAGTTTAATCTCGCGCTCAAGGTTGCTGATAGACTCGCCTACCCGCTTTAATTTCTCCGCAATTCCCGCGAACCGGTGCCTGGGATCGTCTTGCCAACTCATCGGCTCAGCATAACACTCGATGAAGGCAAGTCTCGTGCTCGCGGCCATGACTGAGCAAGTTTCGGGGAGAATCAGTTTCCTCGGCCGGGCCGATAGATCAGCGACTGGTAGATATGCGCGCAGGGCTGGCCGTTGGTGCAGATCACATCCAGTTCAGCCAGGCCGTTGGAGTTGGCGGCGACCGCCTTTGATACTGGATCGCCCTGGATGGCGATGACGTAGGCGGCGTACCTGGCCGGATCCTTCAGGGCCGTCTTCCATTCCTGCTGGTCGTCTTCACTGATCATGCTGCGCAGATCGCGGCCGGCGTCCTGCACGGCGCCGACGTGGTCGGTAAGCGACATCATCACGGGTACGTTCTTGGGCAACTCTTCCAGCGCAAAGGCCAGGTTGGCTTCCAGCCTCATCCGGGTGGTGGCGTTCACCGCGGCCTCTTGCAGCACCAGAGGAGTGAAGTGCATCATCACGATGCAGTTGGCAACGCATAACATCATCGCAGTGGGTTGCCACAGCGTTCCGATCAACCGCACTCCAGCCGCGCCGCGTGATTTGAGCCAGACCTCCAGGCGTTCCGCGGCCAGCGCTGCGAAGACCGCCAAGGCCGGCAAAAGCTCCATCCCGTAGCGGGAGTTGTAGTAGGCGTGAGGCCAGAGCTGAGGGATGAAGATGGGAACCGAGCTGTAAGCGATGGTATAGATGTAGAAGGGCAGCGGAATCCAGAGCAGAAGAGCGAGGAACTCCCCGCGGCTGTGAGCCGCACCTTCCGCACGACGCCGCACGGCGATCCAGAGGCCGTAGAGCGCTGCGGCCATCAGGCCAAAGCCGGTCTCCCAGGCTGCTGCGTCTACCTGAGCGGTGCGGGTAAAAAAGAGCGCGGACCAGCCCATGTTGTGCCAGCCTCGGTAGTGCTGCCCCGGCGGCGCGGTGCGGCGTTCAATCTGTTGGGCGGAGTAGGGTCCGCGCAGAAAGTCCAACCAGTCGCCTTCAAAGTGGGCGTTGTACCAGAACCAAAGCAGCGGGCCGATGGCCACAAACACAGTGAAAAGCACAAACCAAGGGGTCATCCGGCGACGTACATCCAGCGTGCTCCGCCACAGGTTCCAGGCGAAGCATAGCCAGATCACAGCGCCGATCACCCAGCCGTCGTAGCGTGTAAAGACCTGGCCGAGGATGAGCAGCCCGGCCAGCATCATGCGCGCGCGAGCTAACGTCAGGTCTCCCTGACGCAGAGCGGCGATAGACTCCATGGCGGCTACCACGGACCATATGAAGAGCGCCAGAAACAGCGCTTCCGTCATCGCAGTGGTGGAAAGATAGAGCAGATTGGCGTTGAGCGCGTAGAACGTTGTCGCCACTAGCGCCCAGCGCAGCCGCATCATGCGCCGCGCCAGCCGCCATATGCCAGCCACACTGGCCGCATAGCTCAACATGGACATGGGAGCCGCCGCCAGGCCAGTCTGCCACATGCGCAAGTTCATGATGAAAGGAAGCATCAAAAGATGCGGCAGGGGAAGCCAAACGCTGCCAAGCTGCGCCAGGCCCGGCCAGCGCGCATCCAGGATGCGGCGGGCGATAGCCAGGTGCGCCACCGCATCGCCGTAGAGCAGCAGGAAGCTCTGGCGATAGCAAATGTAGAGCGACACAAAGGCCAGAACAATTCCGGCTGCGAAAAACGGATAGGTTTCACCCGGGACCGCCGGGCTCACCGTCTCTGGGTCGACTTGAACCCAGATGCGCTGTTCACTTTGGGAGCCCCGACTGCGCAGCTTGTTGGGGCTGCGGTTCGCCAGCAGTTTGCCTGCAGGCGTCTCACTGGGTTTACCCTCCGTGATGTGTGCATCGGTGGGCGACAGGGGCTCAGCAGCCTTGCCCTGCTCGTGGAGCGGGGCATCGTTCCGTTCTGACTTTGATCTTGGCATAGAGGGATGGAAGGGTTAAAGAAGTTCCAAGCAAGCTTTGGTCTTGTTGTGGCGCGGCAGTCGCCGTGCCGGAGATTGCCGAAGATTGTTCAGGCCTGGCACGGGGAGCGCAGGCTGCTTACGGGCTGCGTATCCTGGTGGCATTCGAGCCTCCTTGGGTGCTTGTTTAAAGACAAAGGAAGCCGGCGAACTTCCCAAAATTGCCTCTTCTGCATCTTCCGGCTCACGCTTCACCATCAGTTATGCACTGCTCGGCGTTGCGGCGCGTTTCCAGTAGGCGCTTAGAGGTGGGATATCTCCTTGAGGTCGTCGAATCGCCGATCGATCTCCTCCCGGGTGGTCCGTTGCAGGCGTTCGGTGCCGAAGTCTTCCACCGAAAGCGACCCCAGAACGCAGCCATAGAACACGGCTTTGCGGAAGACATCTGGAGTGAGTTGCCTCTGAGAGGCGATGTAGCCAAAGAAGCCGCCCGCAAAGGAGTCGCCCGCGCCGGTTGGATCCACTACATCTTCCGTGGGCGTTGCCGGGGCGCGAAAAGGCTTGTGCTGCCGGCCGTCACCGAAGCTGCTCGGTGAGAAGAAAGCCGCCGATCCGTGTTCGGCATACTTGACCACCAGCGACTTGGGACCGAGCGCAAGGACTCCCTTGGCTGCCCGGACGTTGTTGGTCTCTCCACTGAGCATGCGAGCTTCATTGTCGTTGATCACCAGAACGTCCAGTTCGCGGAGCACATTCAGCAGGTTCTGGCGATGCGCTGAGATCCAGTAGTTCATGGTATCCCCGGCTACCAACTTCACTCCTGGCATTTGGCTGCGAACGCGTTCCTGCAACACAGGATCGATGTTGGCCAGGAAGAGGTACTCGCTATCCAGATAGCCGGCTGGAATCTTGGGAGCAAAGTCGGCGAAGACGTTCAGGTCCGTGGCCAGGGTGTCGGCCGTGCTCAGATCCCGCATATAGCTTCCGCTCCAGTGGAAGCTCTTGCCCGCAACGTGTTCCAGGCCGGAAGTATCGATGCCGCGGGAGGTGAGCACGGCCTCATGTTCGGGAAGAAAATCTTCACCCACCACGCCTACTACGCGGACCTTGGTGAAGAAGCTGGCGGCCAGGGCAAAGTGCGTAGCGGCGCCGCCCAGCACGCGCTCCCGCCTTCCGCTGGGGGTCTCCAGAGTGTCAAAAGCTACGGAACCGACAACCAGAACGGACAAAGTCTCTCCTTTTCTTTCTTTCGTTTCTCTTCTGCTTCCGGCATCGTTTGCCGCCGGTCAGGCACGGGCTGAAGCCGGCCTGTTCCAATCCTGCACCGCAGTGACGACAGAGCGACAGTGCTACCAGTACTTGCCGAAGAGCAGTTCCAGCCTGGCCTTGGTCTGGGACGGAATGGCGGAGCGATCGGTCATGATGGCGAACTTTGCCGCGGTCTGCGCCGGGCTGGCGCTCAGATCAGCAGGCATCCGGCGAACCGCCGCCTTGATCACCTTCTGAGCGTTGCCGGCGTTCTGTTGCATCACTGCGACGATCTGCTCCACGGTAACCGCGTCGTGGCCTTCGAACCAGCAGTCATAGTCAGTCACCATGGCAAGGGTTGCGTAACTGATCTCGGCCTCTCGGGCCAGCTTGGCCTCCTGCAGGTTTGTCATGCCGATGACGTCCGCCCCCCAGGAGCGATACAAGTTCGACTCGGCGCGGGTAGAGAACTGTGGGCCTTCCATGCAGACGTAGACGCCTCCGCGCTTGCCAACCACCCCCACCTCGGTGCAGGCCTGGGCAAAGACATCGCTTACGATGGGGCACACCGGGTCTCCAAAGCCGATGTGGCCCACCACGCCATCTCCAAAGAAGGTGCTGGAGCGCGCAAAGGTCCTGTCGATGAACTGGTCGGGGATGATGAACTCGGTCGGCTTATGCTCCTCCTTCAGGCTGCCGACAGCGCTGACCGAGAGGATGCTGGAAACTCCAAGCCACTTCATGGCGTAGATATTGGCGCGAAAGTTCAGCTCCGAGGGTAGAATCCGATGACCTTTGCCGTGGCGCGCCAGGAAGGCGACCTGACGTCCCTCCAGGGAGCCCAGAAGAAATACCTCACTGGGATCGCCGAACGGAGTCGGGATCCGGTGTTCGCTGACGTTGGTCAGGCCTTCCATGTTGTACAGTCCGCTACCACCGATAATGCCGATCTCTGCCTTGGCCAAATTCTGTCTCCTGTGTACTCCTGCCGCCTTGCTAATCTTCTCGTCAGGCTTCCATGTGGCCCGCGCCTGAACCGCGGCGTTGCCATGCGTCGTCCCTGGCATTCTGGGAAAGCCGCAGCGCCAGATTCCACTTCCTTTAGCAGTATATCGTTCGCCCTGCGGCCTGGCGCGCGCTCTCGCTGATGCTATCTGGATGCATGCGATTGGCAAGGCGCTCTCTTGAAGTGGAAGACTCGCCGGACCGCTGGGGTGGCTGGATGATAGGAGTGCGCAGACTTTCCGGAAGAAGATCGCGAGAAATTCCACTTGGCGCGAGGGTTCGGTAGGAGAATAGAGGGAAAGGTCGTTTAGGTCGGAAGGACCGGGAAGAGGGAAGGGCGTGGCATTTGAAGGTTTGCGCGATTGGATGAAGGCGTTGGAAAAGGCAGGAGAAATGAAGCGAGTCCGCGCCGAGGTTTCGCCCATTCTGGAGATGGCGGAGATTGCTGACCGTGCCGCCAAATCCGGCCGAGGTGGCGCAGGCGCGGGTGGCCCCGCGCTCCTGTTTGAGAACGTGACCGGTTACAAGGGAGCGCAGGTACTGATGAATCAGTTCGGCAGCGAACGCCGGATGCGGCTGGCGCTGGAGGTGGACTCCCTGGACGATGTGGCCAAACGCATCGAGACGCTGCTCCATCCGGTGGCCCCCAGTGGAATCATGGACAAGCTCAAGATGCTGCCCATGCTGGCTGAGGTCGGCAGTTTCTTTCCTAAGACCGTCGATGCCCGTAAGGCTCCCTGCAAGGAGGTGGTCCTGCGCGGCGAACAGATCGACGTGCTGCAGTTTCCCATTCTGCAGACCTGGCCCCAGGACGGGGGACGCTTCATCACCCTGCCTTGCGTTACCACTCGAGACCCTAAATCCGGCAAGCGCAACCTGGGCATGTATCGCATGCAGGTTTATGACGGAAAGACAACCGGAATGCACTGGCAGCGCCAGAAGAACGCCGCCGAGCATCTGCGCGAGCGGTTGCGGGCGACAACGTCGGCGAGAGCCGACGAGGTGGAACTGATGGCCTTGACCGCTGGCGGGACTGCAGCGGCCGCGCCGGGAACGATTGCGCCGCAGGTGGCAGCCCGCATTCACGGCGAACGGATGGAAGTTGCCGTAGCCATTGGCACTGACCCTGCGACAACTTTCTCGGCGATCGTTCCCGCACCACCCGAGGTGGAAGAGTATCTGATCGCCGGCTTCCTGCGTCAACGGGCGGTGGAGCTGGTGAAGTGTGAGACCGTGGACCTGGAGGTTCCAGCCCACGCCGAGATCGTCCTGGAGGGCTACGTGGAACTGGCGGAGCTACGCACCGAGGGACCCTTTGGCGACCATACAGGCTTTTACACCATGCAGGACGAGTACCCAGTCTTCCATATCACCTGCATTACCCATCGCAAGGATCCCATCTATGCCGCCACCATCGTCGGCAAACCACCGATGGAGGATGCCTGGATGGGCAAGGCTGTGGAACGCATCTTTCTGCCCCTGATGAGATTGACGCTGCCCGAGATCTGTGACATCCATCTTCCGGCCGAGGGTGTCTTTCACAATTTGATGATCGTGAGTATCCGCAAGAGCTATGCTGGCCACGCGCGCAAGGTGATGCATGGCATCTGGGCCATGGGACAGGCCATGTTCACCAAGTGCATCATCGTTCTGGATGAGGATTGTGATGTGCAGAACCTGGCTGAGGTGACCCTGCGGGTGAGCAACAACATCGATCCGGAGCGCGACATTCAGTTCACGCTGGGACCCATCGACACGCTGGACCACTCCAGCCGCCTGCCCAACTACGGCAGCAAGATGGGCATCGACGCTACTCGCAAGTGGCCTGCGGAGGGTTTCCATCGCCCTTGGCCGCAGATGGTGGCCATGCCCGAAGAGGTGAAATCGAGGATGGATGCAATCTGCCGGTCGCTGGGGTTCTAGAGTGTAGTGCGAAGGCAGACTGGTTCTCTCTGCGTAGCAGAAACATCTTCGGCGTAGGTATCCTCCAGCGCCGCAACTTTCACGTGCGCTTCCTCCATTTCCGGGCCTGCAACAGGTTTGGCTGCCGGGGTGGAAGCAAGGCGCAACCGCGAGTCCCTTCCGGGGATCGGTCAACACTGAAAATGTCTTACGCGATAGCGCCCGAATTGACTTCTGGAGCCGCCGCCTGTTGCGTTGCAGGTGAAAGAGGTAGCGTAATTGTCAAGCAAGCTCCACCCTCTCTTCGGTTGCAGGCTGAAACGCTGCCCCCATGCGCATGCACGACAGCCTCCACAAACGCCAATCCCAACCCGTGCCCGGTGGATGCCTTCCCTTTTGTGCGGCGCGCGAAGAGTTCCTGGCTTAGCTCTTCTTCAAATCCCGGACCATCGTCCTCCACTGTCAGTTTGGCGGAGCCGTTCTCAGCCTGCAGGCAGATTGTCACGGTACAGCCTGCGGGCACATGTTTCAGTTCGTTGTCCAGCAGGTTGGCGACGACGCGGTGCAGCAGCGCGGCGTCGGCGGAGACCATCAAGGCTCTGCTGCTGCGCAGTCGCATATTCAGGCCTCGTTCGGACATGGACGGGGCATAAAGATCCATCATTAACCGGATCAGCTCATCCAAATCAATCTCCGATCGTCTCAGGCGCAGCGCATCGGCTCGCGCCTCAGCCAGATCGAGGGAGGTGTTCAGGATGTCGGTCAACCGGTCCAACTCGTCGATCGCCGAGACGATCATTGGCTTCCAATCAGACTCGGCGCTCTCCTGCCGCTTCGTTGATAGCGAAAGTTCCAGCTTGCCCCGGATCGCCGTCAACGGGCTGCGCAGGTCGTGCGCCAGCGAATCGGTGATGGTGTGCAGTTGACGGACGGAGTTCTCAATTCTATCCAGCATGCGGTTCAACGTCACGGCCAACTGTCCAATTTCGTCGTTGCGCGGCGTCGACGGTACCCGCTGGCTGAGATCCGATTCGCCGATTTGTGACGCCACCTGACTGATCCGCCGGACATGACCCAGCATCCGTCGCGTGGTGTAGAACACCAGGCTGAACTCCAACAAAATGATCCATAGCGCCACCGAAAGAAACCGTAAGCGCAGATTTCTCAGGACGCGAAGTTCATCCCTCTCGGACAGGCCCAGGTAGACATAGCTCCCATCGTCGATCTGCAACGCGACCACACGAAATGGTATGGGAAAACCCTTGACCTTGAGATGAAAAGGGACGTCGGGTGTCGCATGGCTGGCTCGAATTGCTTCCAGATTCGCCTTCCCGTTCCCGGCTCCCACCCAAAGCTTGGCTGGTCCGGTTGGATCCGCCTGCAAGAAGAACACAGCATCGTTTTCTTCGTGCTCATCGCCTGTCCGATTCGGGACCTCGTTGCTGGCCAGTTCGGCCACCTCGCCGACCACCCGGCGATAGAGACGATCTTTGGGAGTTCTCTCAGCCACATCGCTCAGCACCTGCACCTCGCCGGAGAGCCAGGCGTCGCTGCGCCGCTGAATGTCTTTGGCCACAAACCGGTGCAGGTCGGCAAACACTAGAGAGGCTCCAAGGGTAAAGGCCAGCGTTGCCCACAGTGAAACCCTCCAGGCTGCGCTATGCGGTTGCCGCTTCTTGAGTTTCGAGTACATATCCAACACCTCGCAGTGTTTTGATGAGCGGCACGCGTCCTTCCGAATCGACCTTACCGCGCAAGCGGTAAATATGCACGTCCACCACGTTGGTATCGGGTTGAATTCGCATCCCCCATACCTCTGCCAGCAGCATCGAGCGTGTCACCACGCGTCCCGCATGGCGGCACAGATACTCCAAAAGCCCGAACTCCTGCGGGCTCAGGTTCAGCAGATCTCCGGCGCGTGAGGCTCTGCGCCTGAGCAAGTCCAACTCCAGGTCGCCAACCCGGAGCATCGTCGGCCCCGCGCTGACGGCTATATTGCGCTTGAGTAGATTCCGCAGACGCGCCAGCAACTCGGCCAAGGCGAATGGTTTGGTCAAGTAATCATCCCCACCGAGTTCGAGGCCGGCTACACGGTCGTCTACTGACCGCCGTGCGGAGAGAATCAGCACCGGACTGGCTACGCCGATCTTTCGCAGCCGCAGGATCAAATCGATTCCATCCTGATCGGGCAGTCCCAGGTCAACGATGAGCGCGTCGTAGACGTGAGCGGAAGCAAGCTTCTCCGCGGCCTGACCATCATTTGCGACGTCCACCTCATAGCCGGCATCGGCCAGCGACGGCTTCAGAAAATCTTGAATCTCGAGCTCATCTTCTACCAAAAGCAGCTTCATGAAGTGATGGTAATCCCTTCATCCCGTTGATTCATAGACTCTTCCAATGGCGTTCTCCGCATGAACAAATTGTCATTGGGCGCCGCGGATTTCAATGCTACCAACAGAATACGCGGTTCGTCTGATGAACAACGGCAAGCACAAACACAGCCAAAGTGCGTCATCAGTGCATCATCAAGACATGGAAGCAATACCCCACACTGTGTAACCAGATTTCCTGCGGGTAGGGCTATTCCCTGCCTGTCATGCTACTGCTGAAGTAACCCTTTGGCTTGTAGCCTATCGCGAACCTCTTCGAGCCTTGTCTCGAATGCCGGGCAAGCCGGCATGCTGAAGAAGGGAAGGTGAACGCATGATCCGTCCCAAGCTTTTTCTCTTCGTCTACCAACTCCGCAGAGCGGTATCTAATATCTCCACCGGCCTCCTCCTCCTCTTCGCACCCTCGCTCGCGCTGCGCCTGATGATGAGGCTGCACTCGCCCCCCGAGGCGCTTCTCTTTCTTTCCTGCATCTGCTCTCCTTGGGCATCGAACAGCTACCAGAGCCTTTGCACGAAGACTTCATACCGGGGCTCGACTGCATACTACGAGCTTTCTTTGCCGGTAGAGGAAAAGGCTCCAACCGCGCGAGGATGGAAGCCGACTCGATGATCCATTCCGCCATCTTCTCTTCATCCACCCAGCCCTCAGCCGTGTGGCGCTGCCGCACGGCTGATTCTTCTCGCTCTCGTGCTCGAGCCCATCCTGTGTCGGATGATTTTCCGTATCTTTCCGCTCTTTTTCTCCATCCTCTCTTGCTGCGGACCCAGCCATCTCGTTCAAAATGCTACTTCAAGCACCCAGCGGTACGGGCGCATGGCGCAGCAGTTCAGGTTCGTTGGGCCGGATACTGATAGTTCCGACCTTGAGGGCCTCCGGACCGAGATTTTGCCTTTGCCAGCGGCAAGCTATGGCAGAGTGACAAGTCGGCCCGTGGGGACCAGTCATGACGTCCACGGGAGCGAAAGCTCCTTACCAACGCAAACAACAAACCCTCCATGGAGACCTTCCTTGATGATGATCAAGACGACCGCACGCATGCTGCTTGTATCTCTGGCAATCTCATTGCCCCCCTTTGCCCTTGCGCAGCACCAGAACTTCAACATCAATCCCGGCCTCAGCACAGTGGACTTCACGCTGACGAGCAATGACGACACCACTAAGGGAACCTTCCATGTGGAGAAGGGAAGCGTTAGCTTCGATCCTGCCTCAACCCAGCTCACTGGCCTGATTCTGGTCTCCGCTGCGAGCGGAAATAGTGGCAACGCCAGTCGCGACAAGAAGATGCTCAAGGAGGTCCTGCAGGCGAGCAAATTCGGCGATATCACCTTTGCCCCCCAGAGCTACACGGGTTCCATGGCCCTTGCTGGCGACTCCACTCTTCAGGTGACGGGCGTCTTTACTCTCCACGGAGTTCCCCACACCATCACAGTGCCCATGGCAATTCACATCGAAGGCAGCAAGTGCACGGCGACGACGAACTTCAAAGTCCCATACGTTCAGTGGGGGCTCAAAGATCCTAGCTGGTTTGTCTTTCGAGTCGCCAAGGTGGTGGATATTCATCTCAGCCTGACCGGTCTACTCTCTCCTGCCAGTTAGTCCCTGTGCATCAACGAGTACTTCACCTGAGCTTTGCCGACTGACGGCGGCTGCGTGTGGCAAGGTCTGCGACGCAGATTAGGAAGCGTTTCGGGGAGGTGTTACCCGCGTTGGATGAACGGATTGGGAGGCTGTTTGCCTGTGGCGCGTGCTTACGGTTGTCGCGGAGTCAGTGCTTTGTTGCGGACCACGGGGATGGCTCGCCACCATGGCGCGCGGCATGGCTAAGACCGGAAACAGGCCTCACGCGGGGAGTGAGCGGATCCGCCCGCCCGGCGGTGGACGCACATCCACGCGTGTCTGCGATGCGCAGTCGGCCAAAGTGCGGTTCACCCGCCATGCCTTCCAAGGTGATTGGAATTACACCATCAGTCCGTGCTGACGCAATTCTTTATGCACCGTGCCTATCTGCAGCCAAGCGCCTTGGCCAATGCGAAGTAGCGAGTAGCTCTCCGCACGTCCATCCGAATTTGATCGCGCAAGGCCTCCGGGGAGGCAAAGCGCTGCTCGGCGCGCAGCCGGTGGAGAAAGGTGAGTTGCAGGGGGGGCGTCTCGTCCAAATCGACCGGCTCGTAGTCCAGCAGGTGGGATTCAACCGCGAAGGAGTCCGCGCCAAAGGTGGGTCGGTTGCCGACATTGGTCACGCCGGAGAAGACGGGGTGGGCTCCGATGCGCAGGCTAGTGACATAAACGCCGTTGGCAGGCAGCAGATCGGCGTAGGGCGCAAGATTGATAGTAGGCACCACGTACTTTGAGCCGTAGCCCCGGCCCGGGGCGGGGGTGCTGATCACCGAAAAGGGACGGCCCAACAAGGCGCGCGCCTCCTGCATTCGGCCAGCGGCTATGGCGGTGCGGATGCGGCTGGAGGAGATCGGGGCTCCACGCGCCATGCGGGGAACATAGGCCCGCACGGCGAAGCCCAGCATCCGCCCCATCTCGGAGAGACCCGCGATGTCGCTCTCGGCCTGGTACCCGAAGCGGAAGTTTTCCCCCTCATGGACTTCGATGGCATGCAGTCCTAGATGCAGGACCTGTTGGGCGAAGTGGAGCGCCGTCCAACGGCGAAGCTCCTTCGTGAAGGGAAGCACCAGAACACTGTCCAGGCCGGTTTCGGCCAGCAGTCTCAGCTTCTCCTCCAACGGGGTGATCACACGCAGAGGGGAGCCGGGATGCAGTACCTGCGCCGGATGGGGATGGAAGGTGACCGCGACGGCGCGCGACCGGTGGACGCGGGCCCGTTCGAGGAGGGATGCAATGACCATCTGGTGCCCGCGATGCACCCCGTCGAAGTTTCCGACGGTGATCACCGAGGGGGAAGAAGACGAGCCGAGTTCAGCAAGTGAGCGATAGATCTGCATTGGAGAAGAGGCGAAGCCCGGGTGGGGCCCGTCCTGTCGAGAATGGGGAACCTTGAAGCTGGGAGGTTAGTTACTCTGCAATGCGAAATGTCAGTTTAAGGCCATCGTGAGCCAGCCGTATGTGATTTGGCAACGCCGCGTTGGTGCTCTCATGATCCAGTCCGTGGCTGATGTGGGTGAAGAAGGCCCGGCGTGGCCTGATCCGCTCCACCAGTTCCACGGACTTGGCCAGATGGGAGTGGCTGGGGTGTGGCTCGGGGCGCAAAGCGTCCAGCACCAGAATGTCCAGATCCTGCAGCAGAAGGAAGCTCTCCTCGGGAATATCGCTCATGTCGGTAAGGTAGGCGGCGTCTCCAAAGCGGTAGCCGGCGATGGTGTCTGGCCCGTGGATGACAGGGACTCGGATGAAGACGGCACCGAAGAGCGCCACTTCAAAGCCGGCCACTGCTGGAATGCGGTGCAGCGTGACCCGCGCACTGGTTGGATAGCGATCAACCTCGCTGAAGGTGTAGGCGAAGATTCGTTCGATGATCGTCGCCGTTGCATCGTCGGCATAGAGAGGAAGCCCACCTGGATGATGGAAGCTGAGCGGACGCAGGTCGTCCATCCCCAGGACGTGATCGGCGTGGCCGTGGGTATAAAGGACCGCATCCAGGCGGGTGATTTTTTCCCGCACCGCCTGGACTTGGAAGTCCTGGCCGGTGTCGATCACCACCTGGTGGCCGCCGTAGGCGACCAGCACGGAGGGCCGGGTGCGCCGGTTGGGAGATCCTGGCTCGTAGGCTGACGCGCAGACCGCGCATGGACAGCCAAGGGTAGGGACCGCCATTGAGGTTCCACTTCCGAGAAACGTGAGCGTCGCTTGCATGCTGGTGTCCGTATCTTGCTGGGCGAGCTTGATGTCGCCGGAGAGCCGCTATTGTGCATCCTGCTCGGTGGCGAGCCTTTGGCCCGCTTGAGGCCGAACCGGGAAGGATTCCTGGCCTGGAGTTTGCAGATCCACAGGTCTTCAGCCATGACGCAACCGAGACCGCTTCTTACCAACGTCTGTTCTTGCAAACCTTGTTGAAGGCGGTGAGTGGGGCGCGCCTGGATGATCCTTGCGTGGGATTTACGCAAGCCCCTGACGGACGATGCGTGGCCCTATGCCGGGGATGGAGGGACCCGCAGGAGATCCGGCGCCTTGGGTCTGCCGGGCAGCCGCAGAGCGGGAGAGGGCCTGGGTTACCTCCAGGAAGTCCATGCGCAGCTCAAAGAGCGCCGTGTTCAGCAGTCTGGTCTCAGATGGGGTACAGTTTCCTTTGGTCTTCTCCTGAAGAACCCTCAGCATGTCGATGGTCTGTCGCGCTCCGAGAAGATCCACCTGCGGTTGCTGGCCGGGCATGGCGGCTCCGCCCAGTTGCATCAGGGCCTGCATGTAGAGCGACTGAACGACCTGTTGCAAGTTGATCTCCGGTGGCCGTTCCATGCCCGGATTGGTGGCTCGAATGGCGGTGTCCAGACGGTCGACGGTGGCGTCATAGGCGCGCTTGGCTTGTTCCGCCTGCTCGGCGGTCGGGGCCGCTGGAAGCGGATTCTCCTGATCTTGGCTCTCCTGATCCTGGGTGGCTGCGGGCGCTGGGTCGTCGGCGGGCTCGGCGGAGGCGGCTCGGGGTGAGGTATCCCGGGAGGCTGCGCTGGGCTGGGGCTCAGGGCTGTTTTTGGGCTCAGGGCTGTCTTTCAGCTCAGGGCTGCGCCTGTGGGCGGTTAGGGCCTCGGGACGTAACTCGCCCTCAGCGGTGAACTTGCGACGGTCATTGATGACAAACTCTTTGATTTCAGCCATACGCTCAACTCTCTAACTATCTTCTGATGCTAACCCGGGCCAACCGATCCCTGGCGCGGAAGGGCTACCCCGCCTGGGTAAATAAGCTGCTGTGCGGCTCTGGACGCCTCCTGCCCGAGCCCTGCGTGGAGCACGGCCTGGCGCAGGTAACCCAGCCCGAGCAGCTCCGGACCTTTCGGCAGAGGCACCAGCCCGGCACTGGTCAACTCCCCGGCCGGTTTTCCCGCTAGCTCAAGCGGCGCTGGAAGCGTGGCCGGAAGCTTGCCTTGCAGACGAAACGCCGTGAAGCTGCGATGCACCTGACCGCGCGATCGGATTCGCTCCACGATCTCCTGGCCCAGATAGCAGCCCTTGGCAAAGTGCAAAGCGTGCGGCTGAGCCGTCTCCTGCGGAAGATCATGGGCTGTCTCGGTGTTGCGAATATCTTTGCCAAACAACGGCCACGCCTCCAGCAGGCGCAGCCACTCCAGGGCCGCAGAAGAGATCGGTGGAACATCGAGGCGCTGAAGAGCGGAGTGTACGCTCTCGATGGTTTCCGGCGTTGCGCACAGCTCATAGACCGGCGTCGCTCCCCTAGCCGGGCTAAGCAAAAGCAGCTGGCAGTGCGGGGTATCGGTCAGGGCCAGACGCGACCGTTCGATAACTGGGAGGCGGAGCGCTTCAAGGATCTCAGCCGCCTTGCGTCCCAGGATCAACAATCCTGCCGGATAGTCTTCAGCCGGTTGAACTTCGACGTCATCCATGATGATGAAGCGCTCCAGATGACTGCGGATGGTTGTCACCTGGGTAGCCGAGGTTGCCAGCAGAAACGTGGGGGGTTCCGGAGCGGGCCCGCGATAGATCATCGCATCGCCCAGGATGTGCCCCTGAGCGTTGAGCAGAAAGTTGTAGTTTCCCTCGCCCGGCTGGAGCGACCTGATGGAGTTACTCACCATGCCGTTCAGCCAGCGCGTGGCGTCCGAGCCGGTAATGCGCAAGAGGGCGCTGTCCCGCACCGGGACAAATCCTGCGGCGTCGAGCACTATGGAGAGTTCCAGTTGATCCTGCATGGACATGAACCTCTTTCAGGCTCCTTGTTGGTCTTTACCTTTTGTTTTGTGTCGATCCTTATCGAGGATCGGACAGGATGCGGGCTAGCCTGGTTTCCCCCGTCCCTTCTCTTCAAGGATAGCTTTGTTTCAGTCGGTGGCGCCTGGCGAGGGGGGCCAGCTTGGCATCAGCCCTGCGAGGTCATCTGCGGCCCGCTGGCTTTCGCCGTAGACCTCCACTGCGTACACTGGTTGTTAGAGTGGTTGGTTGTCTGGAGGCGGTTTGACCTGGCAAAAGAAGGTGTTGGCAGCGTGGGTTTGGGTAGGGATCGGCTTGGGGATCGCAGGAGCACAGCCCAGGGCCAGGGAGCAGACGGCAGCGCCTGCCAAGGGGTCGGTGAGTGCGGACGCAGTGTTGACCCCCCAGCAGGAGCAAACCTTGCTGGAGGATGAAGACCAGATACTACACTTTGTCAGCAGGGTAACCCAATTGCCCATCAAGTCTCCTGTCAAATGCCGCTTTGTCTCTCGCCAGCAGGTCAACGCTGAACTGCGCAAGAAGTTTGACGAGGACAAGGACACGCGGCGCATGGAGCGCAGCGAACTGGTATTGAAGAAGTTCGGCCTGCTGGATCAGGATTTTCAGATGCGGCCCTTTCTGCTTCGCCTGCTCACCGAGCAGATCGCCGGCTATTACGACGACAAGACCAGACAGATGACCCTTCTCAACTGGGTGCCGATCGAAGAGCAGAAACCGGTGATGGCCCATGAACTTACCCACGCATTGCAGGACCAGAAGGTTGACCTGAAGAGGTGGGAGAACCAGGAGATTGAAGGAACGGCGAAGAACGTGAAGCAGGATAACCTGCACATTGCCAACGATGATACGGATACTGCTCGCGAGGCCGTCCTGGAGGGGCAGGCCATGGTCAGCTTTGCCGATTACATGCTGGCACAAGCCGGGCATCCTGACCGAACGCTGAAGGACGTCCCTCGCCTGGCCCAAGAGCTGGAGTCCAATGCAGGCGACATGTCCGGTTCACCCGTGCTGGCGCGGGCTCCGCTAGTCTTGCAGGAGTCACTTTTGTTTCCTTATACCTACGGCCTGGCCTTTGAGGATACCATTCTGTCCCGGCGGGGATCTGGGAGAGCCTTCAGCGGCGTGCTCGAAGATCCACCCAGTTCCAGCTTCCAGGTCATGACTCCTGAGGCTTATCTGCGTCACCATCCAGTTCCCCTGATGAAGCTGCCCGACATCCACCCGCTGCTGAAGAGCGCAGGTTTCGTGCCGTACGATGTGGGTGTGATGGGAGAACTCGATGTCAGCATGACCGCTGAGCTCTTTGGCGGTCGGCCCCTGGCCCAGGCGCTTGCGCCCGAGTGGGATGGCGGCGTCTACTACGCGGCGCAGCGCAAGGACGCATCCCCGGATGAGAAAAAGACCACCGCCTCGCTGGCCATCTTGTACAGCTCGCAGTGGAAGCAGAAAGATTCGGCCCGCAGCTTCTTTCACATCTTTGAGGAAGAGCTGCCGCGACAGTACGACGGCCTGAAGCGCCGCCGGAGTGAGGAGACCAACTCCGATGAGCGAGTTTATAGCACATCAGAGGGTGACGTTCTGCTCAGTATCCAGGGCAAGACGGTCTGGGTGAGTGAGGGCTTCGATCTGGCCACTGCCCGCAAGCTGAGAACCTCGGTCGATCGAGCAAACGTGCCTGCAGGCAGCGGTCCTGTGATGCAGGCTCACATGGAGCCTGTGAGGCAGGATCTCCTCGGTGGGCTGGCGGAGGACATCCGCCAGTTCGGCGTCATGCGTGCAGCGCTGCAATAGCCGACGGCTCTGCTCTCAGTCAGCCTTCCATCCGGCGCGACTGCGATCCTGAATACCTACTTCTGCGGCTCCAACGACATGATGGAGAGGCCCATCAGCCCATGTACCCAGCGTGCGGGCTTGGCGCCGTCGGTGTTGATCAGCTCTATATCGCCGCCCGCGGAGTCCGGCAGTCCGTTCTTCATCACCGCGACGAGAACTTTGCTCAAGGAGAACGAAGGCTCGACCTCCGCCGCTGAGTACAGGACGTAGTAGTGATCCGTTCCGGTGGCGATGACCACGCTGTGCAGGATGAGCGGCTGGGTCTGGCGGGTGGCCACGAAGCCTATCCTGGCCAGCACAGTGGAGAGCAACGGACCGCTGTACGTCTCTGGAATTCCACCTTGATGGGCGTTGTGTACCTGCACGGTCACCTGGGGCAGATTTAGCAGTTCACTGACCGACAAGCTCATGCTCTTGCCCTGGTACTCGAGCACCACAGCGGAAGACGGCGGAACGGGCGGTTTGGATGCTTTGGCCGCCGGCTGGGAGCCGGTCTGGGCGCCGGTTTGGGCTTGAGCGCAGAGAGCCCCGGGTGTGACGGCGAAGAGCAGGGCGAAGGCCAGATTCGGCAGACGGAGCGATCGAGGAAGGGACGAGAAGCCGACTGGAGGATTGTTCATGATCAAAAGCTTATCTCCAAGAAGCGGAACGGTATATAGCCTTCCTGAAACCGACGTATACTGAAGCCATGTCGATCATTCGCAATGCCGCCGCTATCGCCAAAGGAATGAGCATCACTCTGAGGGAAGCCTTTCAGCCCTCCCAGGTGGAGAACTACCCGGACGGGAAGGGACCCATGCGCGGCGCGCAGTTCCAGGAGCGCTTTCGCGGAAAGCATCAGTTGCAGCGCGATGAAGATGGCTTGGAGAAGTGTGTCGCCTGTTTCCTCTGTGCAGCGGCCTGTCCTTCCAACTGCATCTACATTGAGGCCGCTGACAACACCAGCGAGACCCGCATCTCCTCGGCCGATCGCTACGCCAAGGTCTACAACATCGATTACAACCGCTGTATCTTCTGCGGGTACTGCGTGGAGGCCTGCCCTACCGATGCCATCACCCATGGGCATGGCTTTGAGTTGGCCAGTCTGAATGCAACAACCATGGTGATGCGCAAAGAGGATCTGCTGGTTCCCATGGCCGCCGCCAAAGAGACGCTCTCCGCCGCTCAAGAAGAGGTTGAAGCCCTCACGTAGGCCTTGAAGCTTTACATTCAGAGATCACGGCGAGCCAATACGGCTCGCCTTCTTGCGCCCGGGTAACGCGGCCCTTGAGCCCCTTGGGAGAATTACATGCAGAGACAGATTCATCCGTTGGAGAAGCTGCTGGAAGAACGGATCGCCATCCTCGACGGCGCCATGGGCACAACGATCCGGACCTATGGCATGAAGGAGTCCGATATTCGAGCAGACCGATTTCAGCACGCCGGCAAGGATCTGCTCAATAACGGAGATCTGTTTTCACTCACCCAGCCGGCCATGATTGGGGACATTCACCGGCGCTTCCTGGAAGCCGGGGCGGACATCATCGAAACCAACACCTTTGGAGCGACCAGCATCGCCCAGAGCGAGTTTTTTGTGGAGGATCCGCGTGAGCGCGGTGGGCGCAAGGACCCGGAGTTTTATCAAAAGATCATTGAGGATAGCTCGCTCCGGCAACTGGCCGGGGATATCAATGAGACCTCGGCGCGCCAGTGCCGCCAGTGGGCGGATCGCGTCGCCGAAGATACTAGCCGGCCACGTTTCGTTGCCGGGGCGATCGGGCCTCTCACGGTCTCGCTCTCCAACTCGCCGGATGCAGACGATCCGGGCTTTCGAGTGGTGACCTTTGATCAGGTGAAGACCGCATACGCTGATCAGGTGCGTGCCTTGATCGCTGGAGGAGTAGATCTGCTCCTGGTGGAGACCATCTTTGATTCGCTCAATGCCAAGGCTGCCCTGGTGGCCATCGGCGAGGTCTTCGACGAGCAGGGCCTTTCCACCACGGGCAGGCAGTTGCCCATCATGATCTCGGCTGCGGTGGGAAGAGGAGGAGAGACGCTGATCTCCGCGCAGACCACAGAGGCCTTCTGGACCGCGGTCAAGCATGTTAGGCCACTTTCGGTGGGACTGAACTGCTCGCTTGGCCCGGAGCTGATGTATCCCTTTCTGAGCGATCTGTCTGCCAAGGCGGAGGTCGCCATCTCTTGCTATCCCAACGCCGGCTTGCCCAATCCGCTATCTCCCACCGGGTTTGATCTAAGCCCTGAGGATATGGCGGGCTGGCTCAAGAACTTTGCCGGGGAAGGCCTGATCAACATCGCCGGCGGCTGCTGCGGCAATACGCCGGAGCATATCGCGGAGATTGCGCGTGCGTTGCAAGGCATGCACCCGAGAGAGCTTCGCGAACTGGAGCAGCACCAGCGGGGAGACCGTGGGGTGAGCGCTTGAGCACGAACCTTCCCGCCGAGATTTCGCACGACCGCGAGTTTAAACCCCTGCGCCTCTCCGGCAGCCAGCCCTTCACCCAACAGAGGGGCGTCTTCATCATGATTGGCGAACGGACGAATGTGGCTGGCTCGCCGAAGTTCGCTCGCCTGGTCAAAGAGGGCAAGTTCGAAGAGGC
>DAHWOF010000059.1 GCA_027335345.1 Granulicella sp.
AAAGTTCATTGATGAATCCACGTCATCTCCGTTCTTTCTCTATGTTGCGTACTCCTATCCGCACGATCCGCCGACCGGTTCTCCACGTTTCCGCGGCCACTCCGGGCTAGGCCGCCAGGGTGATGCCATTGAGGAGATCGATTGGAGCGTGGGGGAGATCCTGAATGCGGTGCGCCGCAAGGGGTTGGAGCAGGACACGCTGATCTTCTTTACCAGCGATCACGGCCCATGGTTCCAGGGATGTCCAGGACCGCGCCGGGGCCGCAAGTCAACCGGATTTGAAGGGGGTGTGCGCATTCCGTTCATCGCTCGCTGGCCGGGGGTCATCCCGGCGGGCAGGGTGGTTCATGAGTGGGGATCAAACCTTGATGTTGTGCCCACGGTGACGTCGCTTTGTGGAGCGAAGCCCTCGCCAAACTCTCTGGATGGGATGGATATCTCCGGGCTGCTGACCGGAAAGACGGATCATCTCGATCGTGGAACCATGCTTTATTTCGCAGTTTCCCAGGACCAGCAGATTCTGGAGTGCGCGCGAAAGGGAAATTGGAAGCTGCGCATCTCTCAGTGGCCGGGAGAGATCTATATCAACGATTGGCTCAACGGCTCGTGCGGGCCTAGACGGCACCTCCTTTTGCCGCATCCGGAGCTTTACAACCTGGAGCGGGATCCCGCCGAGAGTTACGATGCCGCAGTCGATTATCCGGAGAAGGTCAAGGAGCTGCAAGCCGACATCGAGGCTCTGATTCCGACGTTCCCGGCGAATGTTCAGAGCGCCTATGCGAACTTGAAGGCGAATCCAGGCAGTCCCCATACGCCGGCAGCAGCGGCGACAAGGCCCGCCGACCTGGTTGCTCCAGATTGGATCTACATTCCTCCGTGGCGACGGAGCTGAAGGTCTGTGGTTCCAGGCTCCGGCGCGTCAAGCCAGAAGTAGCGGAAAGTCAGGCACCAGTCTATCGCTTGGCGTAACGCCTTTCGACGTACTCGTTGAGGATCACCTGGAACTCCTCGACGATATGATCGCCCTTGAGTGTGGTGTAAAGGTGACCGTCGACGTAGACCGGGGCCTTGGGTTCTTCAAAGGTTCCGGGCAGGGAGATGCCGATGTTGGCGTGCTTGCTCTCGCCCGGCCCATTGACGACACAACCCATGACGGCCAGTTTCAGTTCTTCGACGCCGGGGTAGATCTTCTTCCATTGCGGCATGGACTCTACCAAGTAGTGCTGGATGCGTTCGGCAAGCTCCTGGAAGTAGGTGCTGGTGGTGCGGCCACAGCCGGGACAACTGGTGACTTGCGGCATGAAGCTGCGAATGGAGAGAGATTGCAGGATCTGCTGGGAGCAGCGGACCTCTTCAGAGCGGTCACCGCCAGGGGTAGGAGTGAGCGAGACGCGGATGGTATCGCCGATACCGGCCAGAAGTAGCGGAGAGAGACCGGCGGTGGAGGCAACGATGCCTTTCATGCCCATGCCGGCTTCAGTGAGGCCGAGGTGGAGAGCATAGTCGCAGCGGCTGGACAACTCGGTGTAGACGTCGACCAGATCGCGGACGCCGGAGACCTTGGCGGAGAGAATGATCTGATCGCGGCGCAGGCCATAGCGCTCGGCGGCCGCAGCGTTGTCCAACGCGGAGACGACCATGGCTTCCATCATGACGTCCCGGGCATCGAGCGGCTCGGGGAGCCGTGAGTTCTCATCCATCATTCTGGTCAGCAGCGCCTGGTCGAGCGAGCCCCAGTTGACGCCGATGCGAACGGGCTTTTGATGCTTGACGGCAACCTCAACCATGGTGCGGAAGTTGTCATCGTCTTTGCGACCGATGGAGCAGTTGCCGGGATTGATGCGGTACTTGTCGAGAGCTTCCGCTGTAGCCGGGTATCTAGTGAGGAGCAGGTGTCCGTTGTAGTGGAAGTCGCCGATGATCGGAGTGTTCCATCCTTTGGCGCGGATGCCATCGACGATATGGGGAACGGCCTTGGCGGCATCGTCGGTGTTTACGGTGATGCGCACCATCTCCGAGCCGGCGCGAGCCAGGGCGGCGATCTGCTGGACGGTGGACGCGACATCGGCAGTGTCCGTATTGGTCATCGACTGGACGACGACCGGTGCGTCACCGCCGACGCGGATGTTGCCAATAGTGACCGGAATCGATTTCCTGCGGCAAATAGCTGGCATAGACCCTGATTTTATCAGTTCAGAGCGTGCCGTCCGGGCTCTTCGGAGGTGGCTGGGGAAGGCTTGCGGACCGCCCTGCGCTGGTCTTCATCCGTCCACCAGATTGTATACCTGACTGACAGAGAAGAGTTTGCGATCGACTTCAAATTCGGGCCAGCCCATGCTGTCCGCGTCGGGATGACGTGGTCGGCGCTGCAACCCCATTGCGCAGCAGAAAGGTGATGTGGCCAGTATCGATCTCAGGCTTTCGTCGGAGTTCCTACCGGCGTCAAGAGGCTCGCGACCGGATCCTACATCGGGGTAAAGACGCGATCAGAATACTGCGGGGGCTGGAGAGTGGGTGTCTGTAGAGGTTGGATCTTCCGTAGCGGCGTCAAACGCAGCTCGAGTGGCGGTCTTCCATGTTCTGTAACCGCCAGCCAAATTGCGCACGCGGAATCCGTGGTGAGTCAGAACTCGGAAGGCGAAGTAGGAGCGTTGGCCTGACTGGCAGGTGAGGATGATCTCGCGGTCGCGCGGAAGCTCGAAGATGCGGAAGCGGAGCTCGTTGAGTGGAATGTGAATGGAGCCGGGGATGAAGCCGCGGTCTCGCTCATCAGCGCGGCGGACATCGAGCAGGAGGGTCTTTTCGGGATCGAGCCCTGCGAGGTCGTTCCAATGCAGGAGATGTACATCGCCGGCGAGCACGCTTTGTGCGGCCATTCCTGCCATATTGACAGGATCTTTGGCTGCGCCGAACGGGGGTGCATAAGCGAGTTCAAGGTCGACGATATCATCGATGGTGAGGCCGCCCTTGAGGGCGGTAGCGAAGACATCAATGCGCTTGTCGACGCCAGACCGGCCAATGGCTTGTGCGCCCAGAAGCTTCCCGCTGCCCGGTGAGAAGAGGATCTTGATGGCGATAGGCTCGGGACCGGGGAAGTATCCGGCGTGCGAGTTGGGGTGCAGGTGGGTCTGGTGGAAGGGGATGCCTGCTTTTCGCAGTGCTTTTTCGTTGGCCCCGGTGCAGCCGGCGGAGAGACGGAAGAGACGCAGGATGGATGTGCCCCAGGAGCCTTCGTAAGTGGTGGCGCGACCGCAAATGTTATCCGCGGCGACCCGGCCCTGGCGATTGGCCGGACCGGCCAGAGGGAGAAAGCTCCACGCGCCGGTGACGCGGTCGCGGACTTCAATAACGTCCCCGACGGCCCATATCCTGGGGTCGCTGGTCTGGAGATGTTGGTTCACGCGAACTCCGCCCAGCGCGCCAATCTCCAAACCGGCTTCCTTGGCCAGATGCGACTCCGGGCGGACGCCCAGGCCAAGCACAACCACGTCGGCTTCGATACGGCGGCCGCTCTTGAGCACGACCATCGAGGCGAGGGCGGTTTCTCCAGGCCGAGGCTCCTCAAATGCGGCGACGGGATCGTTGAGGTAGAGATCGATCGCATTCTCCCGGAGCTCATCGTGAAGCCATGCAGCCATCTCCGGGTCCAAAGGAGCCATGACCTGAGGCAGACCTTCGACCACGGAGACCTCAAGGCCCCGGCGCTCGAACTGCTCGGCGATCTCGAGACCGACGTAGCCTCCGCCAACGACGACAGCGCGGCAGTACCAACAGTCCTTGATCCAGGCCTCGAGGCGTTCGATATCAGGAATATTGCGTAGCGAGAAGTGGCCGGGGCGGTCGATTCCAGGAATGGGGGGGCGGACAGGGGATGCGCCGGTGGCGAGGATGAGTGCGTCGTAGGGCAATTCATACTCGCGGCCGGTTTCGAGCTCGGTGACGGTGACGATCTGATCCTTGCGGTGGATGGAGCGGACTTCAGAGCGAATGCGCACGTCGATGTTCAGTTGCGCGCGCAGCGAGGCAGGCGAGTGAAGAAGGAGGGATTCCTGGTCCTCGATCTCTCCACCGATCAGGTAGGGAAGGCCGCAGTTGGCGAAGGAGACGTGCGGTCCACGTTCCAGAACGATGATCTCGCAATGCTCGCAGAGGCGGCGAAGGCGCGCGGCAGCGCTGGCGCCGCCGGCTACACCTCCAACAATCACGATTCGCTTTTGATCCAGAGACGTCATCTCTACTCCGTGGCACAGACCAGTCGCCACAGCCCTTGGATAATGGGCAACTGAGGAAGGCGTCGGCGCTTCAGCGTCGCCCAGCGGTGCTGCCGCACGTCCCAGCGAAGTACGCGCGGCAGCACCATGTCATTAGAGGAAGAAGGACTGCTTCGCCTCGCCGATAAGCTGGATGAAGGTGCCCACGCCGACGAAGTCGAGGTTTGGGTAATCGATCATCTCCGCTTCTTTGAGGCCCATAACGCCCATGGACATCTCGCAGATGTGAATGCGTATGCCGCTTTCTCCGGCTTCCTTGATCAACTGTTCGAGCGATTTGACGCCATGCTTCTTCATGACGGCGCGAATCATCTTCGGGCCCATGCCGCACATCTGCATCTTGGAGAGAGGAAGCTTCATGGAGCTGCCGGGAAGCATCCAGCCGAACATCTTCTCCATGAAGTTCTTCTTTGCGTACTTGCGGGGATCGCGTAGAGCGGCGACGGCCCAGAAGGTAAAGAACATGTCGACTTGGATATCGTAGGCTGTGGCGCCGAGGGCGATGATGAAGGCAGCGATGGTGGTGTCCAAGTTCCCGGACATGACGCCGAGGGCAAGGCGGTTGTCGCCGGCATTATGTTCGAGGGTGTCCAGGCGGGTGTTGATCTGCTCGATTGCCTGCTGCATCTCAAGGAGCGTAGGGGTTTCAGGCATGATGACCTTCCTTTCCGGGTCAAAGTTCGGTTACTGATGAGTTGCCACCGCAACGGCGGGTTCTGAAGCGGGAGCCTTGGCCCACTCATGCAGGACAAGCGCCAGGGTCCGATAGACGACGTGGGCGAACTTGGTCAACGGCAGAAGGACGATAAGATCCATTGCCAGCACGATATGGCTCATGAACGTGACGTATCCGAAGGTGGTGGGGTGCGGCATGTAGACGACAATCAGAGTGGCCAGGCCCGTTAACACGGTTGCGGTGAGCAGCAGCAGAAAGAACCAGTCTCCAAAGGAGCTCTTTTCGTAGGGCGTCTCTTTGGCGCTGATTCTGCGGCCAATGGCGATGCTGAGGCCATAGAGACAGACCAGGCCGCCGACCAAGCCCATGATCCGCATGGGATACCAGGGTGGTACAGGAGAGCCGATGGGCTTGAAGAGATAGTCCAAGGTCGTGGCGAGCAGCATGGCGAGGAAGCCCCACATGATGGCGCCATGCACGAACCAGGAACGCTGAAGGAGTGGTTTGGCATCCGGTGCTTCGTCTTCGCCGCACTGGCGGAAGCGGCTATGGTTGAGCGCGTCCATGACTGCCGAGTAGACGGAAGGGATGAGCGCGGAGATGGGGAAGGGGCGGCGTTCTCCGGCCTGGTTCTTCTTGCCCATGACGCGAGCGGTCATGGAGAAGAAGCCGAAGGCGAGAGCCAGGCCGACGACGATGAAGAGCGCAATGCCGATGGAGTGGACCCACTCGCCGGGGATAAAGCGGAAGAGCTGGGTAGAGCCATAACCGCTGAACATTCCGCCGTTGCTCGCCATGCCTCGCTGACCCTGATGCCAGAGCAGGAGGACGGAGAAGAAGCCGGAGAGGACCAGGAAGACGAAGATGTTGAAGACCGGAGAGCGATACATCAGGCCAGAGAGGCCGGTTGGATCGTAGCGAGAGATGGCGTAGCTGCGGGCTGCTGCCATGAACTGCATGGGATCAGCCTCTCGGGGGCAGGTCTTGGTGCACTCGCCGCAGGCGTAGCAGCGCCAGAGGTCTTCCTGGGCGAGCAACTCCTTCTCCATGCCCAGTTGAGCCATGCGCATGATGCGGCGAGGGAAGCCTGCCGAGTCCTCCGCGAGCGGACAGACGGCAGTGCAGTTGCCGCAGTTGAAGCACGCACTGACATCCAGCTCTCCGCCGGCTCCGTGCTTTTTGATCTTCTCCATCATTTTGACATCGATCGCGTGTGCCATGACCATTCCTCGGAGTTCTTGTTAGTGACCGGCGGTGGACTCTTCACCCTGGACGAGGGTGTAGAGCGGGTAGTCGCCGTCTTCCCCTGCTTCGGTGACAAACCCGTATTTGCGCATGCCTGTGAGGTGCCACAGGGTCTCATCGCTGGGGAGATGGAGCGCTGCGGCGATTTGGGGGACGCTGGCTGGAGCTTCCGACAGCATCTTGCGGATTGCCTTGCGTGCAGCGACGAGTTGCTTCTGGTGCTCTTTTTTGGGTTCGCTGATGCCGCCCATGCGTTCCCGCATGGTCATCAGCGCCTGCTTCTGTTCCGGTGTGAGTGATTTTCTTGCCATGATCGTATCTCCCGTGAGGTGTCCGGCTCAGCCCAGATTCACCAGTTGAGGCTCGCAATTCGCGTAGGGGACGTCGGCCATGAGGCCATCCACCATCGCTTCGAACTGATCCAGGCGCCAGCCGTTGAGTTCCATGGCGCGATGGGGGCAGACGGGCACGCAGGCGCCACAACCGACGCAGAGGCCGGCGTTGACTTCGGCACGCTGCACCTTTTGCCCGTCGACTTCCTTCTCGACCAACTGCAGGGCGCCTTCGTAGTCGCATTGGGTGACGCAAAGTCCCTCGCCGCAGCAGAGAGATGCGTCCACAGAGGCGACGAATGGATTGAGTTCGACCATCTCATGGGAGAACATCGCCGCGGCTTTGGCGGCAGCTGCACCGGCGGCGTTGAGGGTCTCCTGGATGTTCATCGGAGCCTGAGCGGTGCCGGCGATCAACACGCCGTTGACGGAAACCTCAACGGGGCGCAGTTTGGGGTGAACCTCCTGGAGGAAGTGATCTTCGCCGGTGGGAAGCTTGATGCTTTCCACCAGGTCCTCGATATGGGAGGGCATCATGCCGACGCCGAGGACGACCATGTCTACGGGAACGGCGATCTCTTCGCCCCAGGTGAGCATGTCCTTGACGGTGATGGTGATGGGGCCTTGTTTGCGGCTGATCGGCTGCTTTGCAGAGGCTCCGGGTGTGCGTTCGACCTGGAGAGGTTCTTCGCCGTTGTAACGGAAGAAGACGACGCCTGCCTTGCTGGCTTCTGCGTAATACTCCTCCTCGCCGCGCCCGTAGGTGCGTATGTCGCGGTGGAAGTCGTAGACCTGAACCTGCGGGAAACGCTTGCGCAGAGCTACAGCCTGGTGAAGGATGGTGCTGCAGCAGGTGCGAGAGCAGTAGGTATTGAGGGTTCCATCAGGCTGCGGCTCATGAATGCCGTCGAGTTGCCGGCTGCCGACACAGTGCAGAAAGGCGACACTGCGGATGGTGCGGCCCTCGTAAACCAGGCTCTTGGCTCCAGGATCCATCTTCTGCATCATCTGGATGTACTCTGGCGTGGTTACGACGCAACGGTCCTGGTGATAGAGGAACTCGCCGTCGCGAGGAACATAGGGGCGGTAGCCGGTGGCCATGATGATGGCTCCGACCAGGGCATCGCGCTTGTCGGGGCCGCCCCCAGGACCGAAGGGGCCCTCGATGACGGTCTTGAAGTTGCCGATGAAGCCGCTGACCGCGGTGACCTTGCTGTTGAGCAGGACGTCGATGCTCTTGTGATTGCGAACCTGCTTGATCAGATCGGCGACCAGGTCGCTGGCCATGGTTTCGGAGGGATAGATG
Source organism: Granulicella sp. (assembly GCA_027335345.1). GTDB lineage: Bacteria > Acidobacteriota > Terriglobia > Terriglobales > Acidobacteriaceae > Granulicella. The sequence goes on from DAHWOF010000059.1 coordinate 7,831, forward strand.
CGGCCGAGGTCATTGAGGCGTCCGCCGAGGCGTCCGGAGTTTTCGACCAGAATGACCTGGATGCCGCGCGCCGCCAACTCCGCCGCGGCTTTCATGCCGGCGATGCCGCCGCCGATCACCAGTGCTTTACGGTGATTGGGCAGCTTGATCAGATCCAGCGGCTGCGCATTGTGGAGCTTGCCCACAGCCGCCGTGATCATCTGGATGGCCAGCTTGGTGGCTCCCTCTGGATCATGCTTGTGCGCCCACGAGCCCTGCTCGCGGATGTTGACATGCTCATAGAGGTAAGGATTGAGTTTGCCGCGAGAGACGGCTCCGCGGAAGGTCTGCTCGTGCAGAAAAGGAGAGCAGGATGCCACCACCACGCGGTCCAGGCCCTGCTCCAGGATGTCGTTGCTGATGGTGTGTTGACCAGGGTCCGAGCACATGAAGGTGTGGACCTTGGCCACGGAGACGCCGGGGACCATGCCGACGACCTGCGCCACGCGCTCGACGTCGACCACGTCGGAGATGTTGCCCCCACAGCGGCAGATGTAGACGCCGACCTTGGGCTCGGCCGGTTCTCCGGCCCGTTCCCGGTCCTCCGCCTGCTGCCGCTTGATCGTCTCATGCTGTCGCCGGTATTCGGCGTCCTCTTTGAGCACGGCGTCCTCGTGATGGTCGTTGCCGGGCTGTCCTGTGGAATGATTGTTGTCGCTCATATGCATCCTCTCGAGGTTCTTCCATCGTTCTTGTTCAGTTCATCCGGCTCATCCGACCAAGACCGGGCCCTGCGCGTACTCCGGTGTGACCGCGGCGCGCTTCTGGTAGAGGTATTGGCTGACCTGCATGGCGGCGGCTCCGGCTTCCGCGATCGTGTCCACGATGTCTTTGGGGCCGGAGGCGACGCCTGCGACGAAGATGCCGTTGGCGGTCGTCGATGTGGGGGCCGTCAGCAAGGGAGTGGCGACGAAGCCGTCGGATGCTACCGCGACCGGCGTGGAGATGGATGGATTCCACTCTGGAACCATACCCTGGGCTAGCACCACCAGATCGTGCCGATGCTCCTGCAGGATGTTCTCCGGCTCCTCGGTGGACTCTACGTGGAGGGAGAGATCGCCGTCTTCGAGGGGATCGATGCGTGCGACCTTGCCGCGCACGAAGTTGATGCCCATGGCTTTGGCGTTCTGATAGAACTGCTCATAGCCTTTGCCGAAGGCGCGGATATCCATGTAGAAGATGGTGATGTCTGCGATGGGAAGGGCGCCGGAGAGCAGCATCGCCTGCTTGATGGCATACATGCAGCAGACGCGCGAGCAGTAGGGAACGCCGATGGATGCATCGCGAGAGCCTGCGCACAGCACGAAGGCCACAGAGGATGGGATCTTGCCGTCGGAGGGACGGAGCACGCGGCCGTAGGGCCCGTGCGGCGCCAGGAGACGCTCCATGGTCAGCGCGGTCATGATGTTCTTGTTCTGCAGCGCGTGGTACTGTGATTTGACGCCGAGGGAGTTGAGTGCGAAGCCAGAGGCCACGACGACGGCGTCCGTTTCGATCTCGACCTCTTCTGACTGCTGATCAAACTCGATCGCATCCGTAGGGCAGACGCGGGCGCAACTTCCGCAGGTGGTGCAGATCTCGGGGTCGAGGACGGCCTTTTGCGGAATGGCGTTGGTGAAGGGAACCGCGATGGCGCGTTTGGCTCCGAGGCCCATCTCGAAGGGGTCCGGGTACTCGCTGTCGCAGGCGTACTCGCACAGGCGGCAGCCGATGCACTTGTCAAAGTTGACGTAGGTGGCCTTCTTGAACAGCTTGACGAAGTGGGAGCCCCTGACGGAACGGATGCCACGCACCTCGGTGTTGACCATGATCCGAATGTTGTCATGGTGCGCGGAGGCGGACATCTTCGGCGCGGTGATGCAACTGGCGCAGTCGAGCGTGGGGTAGACCTTGGCCAGCGAGATCATGTGGCCACCGATGCTGGAATCCTTCTCTACAAGGAGCACCTGCAGCCCCTGATCGGCCAGATCGAGCGCCGACTGCATGCCGGCGATGCCTGCGCCCACGATGATAGCGTCGGGGCGATACGTATTGTTGCCGTTCGCACTGGTTGTCATAATGCGACCCTTTCTGCCATTGCTACGTTGCCTGTCAAACCATAGCGCCCGGAGAACTGCAGCCGCTGGCGCGACTCCTGGCGCAGCTTTTCCGCCAGAGCGCGATCGACGGGACCGAGCTTGATGAGGTTCTCTTCCATCTCGGCGATCTCTTTCAGGAACGCCTTGATGCAGACGGTGCAGATTGCGGTCAGGCGCATCCGCTCGATCTCCAGTCCGCCGTCCTTCATGTGAATCGTCAGGTCGTCGATCCGCTTCGCCAGCCGTTCGTAGGCTCCGTGGTAGGGACAATCCGAGCCACAGGATGCAATGATGATGCCGTCGATTCCCTTGCTGTAGGCTCGGAAGTAATAGTCCTCGGGAAATAGCACGGGAGAGAGCACGCGCAGGATAAACACCTCGGAGGGGTACTCCAGGTGGGCTTTGCCTACAGCGTCAGCGCCAGGGTAGGCGCACTTCTCGGTTGCCAGCACAAGTATTTTCGGTGTGAATCCATCAGCCATGCCGCACCTCGGGGGCGAGCGCGGGGTTCATTACCGCGCTCGCCATGTTTCCTTTCTGCTGCGATGGTCGCCGCCGGGCGGCAACCGTTTGGACGTTCTACTTCTTGCGCGCCACGAAAAGCCGGTCGTGTCCGTCGGCCTCGACGATGCCGAGAAATTCATGACCTACTTTTGAGGACCATGTGGCGAGATCCTTGCGCGAACCCTTGTCGTTTGACTTGACCTCGATGATCTGGCCGACTTTGACTGCGCCGATGCCCTTTTTGGCCTCAAGCAGTGGGCCGGGGCAGGCGGTGCCGCGGGCGTCGATGACTTTGTCTGGAGTGATGGTGGCAAGCTGTTCGGTGGTCATGGTGTGCTCCTTTGGGTTAGGTGAGAAACGTGATTGATTTTGCTGTTGAAATCAGTCTTGAAGTGGGTTTATCCGCGTCACTTGAGAGGGTGCAAGTCGGCTGATCTTCGAGACTGGGATCCTGGTCATAGCTGCGATCGTCGAGGGCGTCCCGAATGAGAGTGGCGGCATCGAAGAATCTGGGATCTGCGATGGTGTAGAAAACGGTCTGCCCGCGCCGCTCGGAGACAACCGCGCCCCGGTCGCGCATGAGGCGGAGGTGCTGCGAGGCGTTGGAGACGGAGATCTCCGCCTCCTCGGCGATTCGTGTCACGGTCTTTCCACCGTTCTGCAGGGCGCAGAAGATACGCATGCGGGTGGCGTGGGCGAAGATCATGAAAAAATCACCCATGCGCACACAGTCCAGGTGACGGTCGCGATCTGTCATTTTGGTGATCATCCTTCCCTCCCTTCGGTACGTTTGTTGTGCGCAGTTCTTTATTTGCGAATCTTTGCAACTTTCGGGCGAGTGAGGAGCTTCATCTTCACCCGCCCCTCTTCTTTGTTGTTCCCTGCCGCTGCACGGCCCACCATCGTTGGTGGGGTTGAAGGCTAGAAGTAATAGCCGATCTGGATGCCGATTGAGTTTTCTGACATGGAAGCTTTGAGGGGCTGAATGGGCATGTCAAAGAGGGTTCCATCGGTAACGTCATTCTTGAAGGTGTGCATGAGAGCTTCGGTCAGGCTCCAGCGCATGGGCAGCTTCTGCGTTGCCCCGAAGGTGACCGCGGTGGTGACGATGGCCGGCATGATGAGGTTGGCCTGGAGATCGGAGGTGTGGATCGGATTGCCGCCATAGGTAAAGCCGGCCCGAACCTGCCATGTCTTGTTCAAGTCATACTGCGTGCCGAAGTTGGCCACCCACTCGTTTTGCCAGTTGAGAGGCAGGGCCACATCGCCGACCCCATTCCAGGGACCAAAGACTTTGAACTGATTCATCGTGCTGTGCCAGTTGAGCCACTGGCCTTCCACGCTGATCAGCCACTTGGGAACCGGATAGATGGCTGCGCCAAAGGCGACCTGCTGGGGATAGTTGAGATGGGCGCAGTAAGAGCCTTCCCCGCCGGTGATGCCTACGGGTCCGGTGGCGCTAACGCCAGTGGGAACAAACTCGTTGTTCTCCTGCCAGAAGAGGTTGGTAAACTTCATGACGGATTTATATGAGGCGCCCACGGTGAGCTTGTCGTTGTACTTGTACATGCCGCCGACGGTTGCTCCGATGCCATAGGCCCAGGAGGGACTGGTGAGATTGAAGCCCTGGCCACCAAAGGTTTCATCAAAGGACACTTGTTCGGCGGCGACATCGAGTGCGACTCCGAGGCTGAATTTGTCATCCATCTTGAACGCGGCAGCCGGCGCCATCTGCATGAAGTCGATACTGCTGAAGGCCTGGATGGTGCCCATGGGCGTATTGGGCTGCAGATAGTTCACGCCGAGTCCGGAGGTGCCGTAGATGCCGCCACCGAAGTAAAGATTGGGACGGAACGCGGGAGCCGACCAGCCAAGAGCTGGGATGGCATAGACGTTGGTGTGGCTGCCAACGTCGCCGAAGCCGAAGTTAGTGTTTCGCTCGGGGTTGAAGATCTCGCCGGAAAAGGCGGTTTGCGAAGGTAGCCATGCCATGCCCGCGGGGTTGCTGATGGCGGTCATGGGATCGCAGGGTGCGGCGACGACCGCCCCCCCCATTCCCATGGAGCACTGGCCGACACCGATCAACTGGTATCCGTTGGTGGCCCAGGCTGCTGTGCTGAAGGAGAGCAGCGCAAGACTTGAAAGGGCTGCCTGGATCGCTCTGCGGACCGCCCCGGAGGGCTTTGTATATCTGGCGGAGGTCATCGGATTTGGATCGCTATGCATCGCAGTACGCTTTCTGGTTGCTTACGGGCTTGATTCCAGCGGCAGAGTTCGGTTGCCAAGTTCCGTTCGGCAGAGCCGTTTCAGACCCGTCTTGAGGTGTTAGTGAGAGGCCTCCTTGAGGGACTTGTCGATGGCGCCGGGAGCACAGCGGATGGCCATAAAGCCGTTGGAGCCCATCATGCTGAGATCGGGAAAGTTGACGGCGATGCGAAACTTGGCTGGTAAGGCGTAGACGTTGCCGCCGGAGACGAGGATGCCATAGGGCAGATGGCCGGTGGACTTGATCGCGCCGGAGTCGATGATGCTCATGATGTGGAGGTCGGCGCCGCAGGCGGTGTCAGAGGTTCCAGAGAGGCCGACTCCGAAGAGTGTCTGCTGTTTGCCGGGGATGGCGACCTGATAGACCTTGCTTGTGCCGCCTTTGTGCGCCTGCAGGCCTGCGTTAACAGCGGCAAGCGCCTTGTCATAGCTGTCGTACTGGGCCAGCAGATTCTGGTCAGTAAAGTACGGCATCATCATCTTGTAGTGGTATTTCTGAAGCTCAGCCGGGGTGAGACCGTTCTTGGAGCCATAGGCCTGTTGCGCGCCAAGGGCCTTGCCAAGCTGGGCTTCGACGCTGGCGAGGCTGGTCTTGAGGCGATAAGCGTTGCCCATGTAAGCGGGGTTGGTGTAGGCCACCTGGATCTGATTGTTGACTTTGGTGACGGTGACGCGCTGGACGACGGCATAGCCACCGAATTCAGTCTGCGCAGCGGCTTGCTTGAGGGTGGCGTTGGTGACGCCGATGACTTCGGCGCTGACCATCTCGCCTTTGGAAAACTTCGCGTTGGTGTAAGGAGCGTACTCTCCAACGATCTCAAATCCAGCGGCGGAGAGCTTCTGCTCTACCTGCTGAACGACCTGGGCTACGTTTCCGCTTGTGGTGTAGGCCAGCTCGAAGGGGCGTTCCTGATCAGCCGCAAATGCGCGGGTGCTAACAGAAGCCAGGAGAAACGCCAGCAGAGTGGTCTTGCTACAAACGGACGCAAATCGAAATGCCTTATTCACCTTCAACACCGAGCCCCTTTCATCGTGGACTGCTCAGGCGCAATCCCAGGTCATGTGTCGGTCGCTGCAGCGATCATCCGGCGGCAGCGAAGTACGCCTTCCGTTGACCAGAGGAAGCAACTCGGGTGCCAAACAGGCAAATGCGATTTTTCTAGGTTTTATCGTGGAGTGGAGCTTGGCCTGACACAAAGTGTCGCAACGCCGCGTCGCATTGCTGAGACACTTTGTTTCAACCTTTAGCGATGTTCGCTGAGGTGCAGTTCGCGCATACGCCGCCAGAGAGTAGAGCGACTGAGGCCGAGGGCCTGCGCGGTCTCCGAGCGGTTCCAGTGGTGCGCTTCGAGGGCTGCCAGGAGTTGCTCGTACTCGCTGGACGGAGGAAGGCTGGAGAGCGCGTCTGGCGAGGATCGCGCCTCACGCTCGATCGCGATCTGACGGCTGGTGGGGGGCGAGGATCGGATCTCTTCGGGGAGATCCTCGGGCAGGATGGTCTCCCGCTTGGCCACGGCGACGGTGTACTCCATGGCGTTGGAGAGTTCGCGCACGTTTCCGGGCCATGGGTAGTCGAGCAACAGCCGCATGGCTTGCGGGGAGATGCGGCGGACGAGGCCGTGTTGGGTGGTGACGCGGTTGAGGAGATACTCGGCAAGGGGTGGAATGTCTTCCCGGCGCTGGCGCAGGGGAGGAACCTCGATGGGAACGACGCAGAGGCGGTAGTAGAGGTCTTCGCGGAGCTTGCCTTGCTGCAGGGCGGTGCGGATGTCGACGTTGGTGGCGGCCACAATGCGTACGTTGGCGGTGCGCGCGACGCTTTCGCCGACGCGTTCATACTGGCCGCCCTGGAGGACGCGCAAAAGCTTTGCCTGCTGAACCAGCGGCATCTCTCCAATCTCATCCAGAAAGAGCGTTCCTCCGGAGGCCAGCTCGAACCGTCCGACGCGATCGCGAACCGCTCCCGTAAAGGCGCCGCAGATGTGTCCGAAGAGTTCGCTCTCAAGCAGGTCCGCGGGGACGGCGCTGCAGTTGACGGCCACGAAAGGGCCATGGCTGCGCGGCGAATTTTCATGGATGGCGCGGGCGACGACTTCCTTGCCGACACCGCTCTCGCCGGTGATCAGCACAGGGGCCTCACTGTGCTGGAGCGCTTCCACCATGCGAAAGATGCGCTGCATGGCAGGGGAGCAGACGATGGCGTTGGAGATGAAGGTTGCGGTGGTGGAGTAGACCCCTTCTGCTTCGGCAGGCCGAAGCAGAATGACGTAGGTCATGCGGGGATCGCAGACGGTGGAGTCGCCGTGCAGGATGGGGGCAGCGGTGATGGAGACCAGGCGCTGCACTCCCTCGTCAAACTGCAACATCGCTCGCCAGCCTTCGCGCCGCTTGCCTTCGAGCAGAGCCTGCCGCAACGGTGTGCCCGGCCCAATCAGGTTGGCGCCGAGCAACTCTTCAATGCTGCGGCCGGCCAGAGTGCGGGCCATGCCGCTGCCGATCAAATCATCCAACAGGTAAGAGGCGTGGACGATGTGAAAAGAGGCATCCAGGCACACAAAAGCCCGGCCCACGGATGCGAGAACCCGCGTGACGCCATGCAGGGCAATCTGTGTCTCTTCGCTGAGCGGTCCATCGCTGGCGAGATAGCATTGCTGTTCTGCGATGCGCTGCTCCACAAACTCTCCCCGGCGATTCTGCAATCTCTTGGCAATCTCTCCACGCCGGCGCCTGATGGAGGATGGCGACATTGCTCTCCTTTCCCCCTAAGGAATACCGGTTTGAAGAAATCGTTACAGAAAAAGATCCCGAATCTCCCGAGCCGTGCGGTAGGTATTCGTGAATCTCCGCTAGCATCATAAACCTCACTTCCCGGCAGGAAGGTGGCCGCGGTCACCTTGAGCCCACTCTTTGGGCAGGTTCGCCGGAAGGTTGGGCCAGGCGAGACCGAGTGCGGGCAGACCGCGGACAGGGCCCACTATGATCTTCATCTTTGGCCAGCGACCGACGGCTTTGGCGTTTTCCGTGCGGACCGGATCCACAGAACCGGCGAGTGGAGGCGCTGCCCTTCCACCCCAGCAGGCAATCCAGCCGGGGACCCTGAAGCCGGGGAAGATGCCTATGGAAGTCGCGGCTTCGGTCTGCGCCTACACGCAAGCCGATTCCTGCGTCATGAGCTGGACGACCCCATTAAAGCATGTAATATCAATTAGATATAACGATTTCGCCAAATGACGATCGGATCCGGTCCTGTCCACCGCTCCGCATTGGACGGCTCTGGGAGGAGGGCCAAGGAGTCCTTCTCGGAAGATAGAGGCGCTGCGCGGGGCTGGGTTCGAGGGCGGTTCTCAGTACGAAGGCGCAGATGGCTGACCGGGTGAAAGAGAGAGCAGAGAGGCGATTGGGCGAGGGATATTTTGTGGTGGCCCGGGCAGGAGTCCAACCTGCGACCTTCGCGTTAGGAGTGCGATACATAGGTTTCTGCACGGAGCTGCATCTAGCTGCAAGCGCTTGCAAAAGTCATTTGTTTACATGTAGATAGAAGATTCATCTCGCCGCAGGGTGCTGCACGGAGCTGCACGGAAAACCGGAACAAAGTGCCACCAAAGTGCCACCAAAGTGCCACCAGATCCCGTAGACTGCCTTTCAGGGGTACTCGATGCCGAGACAGCCGCAGAAGGTAAAGGGGATTCGTTACCGGGATGAACGTGGATTGTGGGAAGCCATGTACAAGGTCGGTCCCCACCGGGTCCGCAAGTCTTTCGTAGACCGTGGGGAGGCGATCGAATGGCTAGACATCGCGCGTGGCCTCAGACGGAAGGAAGGCGCCGACGTTCTGCCCACCAGTGCAACCGAACCGCTGCTCACCCTCGCTGAGAAGGAAGCTCGTCGGCAAGCCAATATGAACCGGGTCACCGTCGGTGAGCTGTGCGATGACCTCAAGATCTACATCGCCACGCATCCGACGCAGTACAAGGACCAGCTCAACCCGCCGCGCCGCCTGGACAGGATCAAGGCGGACTTGGGCGACTGTTCCGCCG
>DAHWOF010000095.1 GCA_027335345.1 Granulicella sp.
AGCTCCAGCGATCCTGACGACCGTGAAGCATCAAGTGCGCCAATGCATCGCCCGGCGAGCCTAACGGCATCCTGGTCCGGTAGAACCATCTCCACCCTTTCCTTACCACCTCTTGGATCTTTTGCCTCTCGCCGGATCACCCTTCCAAGGATTTCTCCGACAACAAACTTGACTGATTAGACGCAGAAATTAGCAACGCGGTTTCTCGGTAAGCGTAACTTCCAAGGGGAGCAACAAGAAGGAGATACGGCAGGGCAATCGGTGGAGTTGAATCTTGACCAGACCTCGCTGGTAACGATCGAGATCGTATGGTTCAAGCCGCCTGCTCGCCTCAATAAGAATCGAATGATCCGCGGGATCGGTCAGGTTCCTCCACGGCGCAGCTTGATCTCTGTGAGCTCAGGGATAGCATAAGGATTAGCATAACAAGTGAACAAGAAGATGCAGGCTCTCAATTTTTCCTTTCAGGCGGATCTTTCGGACGGCGGCATCAAAGGGGATGCCCTGTTGGCCATCTACCGGCACCGGCGTTTCAAATGGCAGCCCTGGCCACTGCTTCAAACAGGATATCCGCCGGACAGAGGGAGACACCCGGAGAGGCAGGAACGTCTGCCACGGATGGGTCTTGAAAGGAGGGTCTGGAGATGAGTGAGAGGTTACCTGCAATCTTCTTTGGGCACGGTAATCCGATGAATGCCGTCACCACCAATCGCTATACGCAGGCGTGGCAGAGGATTGGAGGACAGATCACAAGGCCGAAGGCGATCCTCTCGATCTCCGCCCACTGGTTTGTGCCCGGAACAGGCATCACCGTGAGCACGTCGCCGAGGACCATTCACGACTTTGGCGGATTTCCGCGTGAGTTGTACCAGGTGCGATATCCCGCTCCCGGTGACCCTGATCTGGCTCGCCGTGTACAGGAGATGCTCTCTCCGCTGCCGGTGGAACCGGATGACTCCTGGGGGCTCGATCACGGCACCTGGTCCGTGCTGACACATGTTTATCCCGATGCCGACGTTCCGGTAGTGCAGCTCAGCATCGATGAAAGACAGCCAGGAGCCTTTCACTTTGAGGTTGGCAAAAAGCTGGCTCCTTTGCGGGAAGAAGGGATCCTGATTGTCGGCAGCGGCAATCTGGTTCACAACCTTCATGCCTACGCGTGGGGGCGGCACATGCCCGACCCGTATGACTGGGCCGTTCGCTTTGAAACGGAAGCGAAACAGAGGATGCTTGCCGGTGAGTACAAATCGCTGATCAACTACGAGCGGCTGGGGCCGGAGGCCATCCTCTCGGTTCCCACGCCGGACCACTACTTGCCGATGCTGTACGTGCTGGGCGCCTGGCAGCAGGGAGAACGCATTCAATTTCCTGTGGAAGGCGTCGACGGGGGCTCGATTTCGATGCTGGCCGTGCAGATTGGGTGAAGCTGTGCGGCGGGCTTCGATGAGCGGTTCAGGATCCCTAAAGGCAGAGTTTAGCTAAAGATCTCCTTCACCTTGCTGAACAGACCGCGGGAGGTTGGAGTGTTTTCCACGTCAATGGTCTCAGCGAACTGCTTCAGCAGCTCCTTTTGGTGCTTGGTCAGTCGAGAGGGTGTTTGCACGCGGAGCTCGACGATCAGATCGCCCTTGCCGTGGGCGTTGAGGTGCGGGACGCCTTTGCCGCGCAGCCGGATTTCGCGACCGCTTTGCGTCCCTTCCGGAACCTTGATCGTTTCTACTCCGTCCAGGGTCTCCAGTTCGAGTTCGGCTCCGAGAGCGGCCTGGGGAAAACTGATCGGCATCACACAGTGAAGATCATCGCCATCGCGCTCGAAGAACTTGTGGGGTTTGACTTCGAGCACGACGTAGAGGTCGCCGTTGGGGCCACCGAAGCGGCCAGCCTCGCCTTCGCCAGAGTAACGGATGCGGGTATCCGTCTCGACGCCGGCGGGTACCTTGACCAGGATCTTGTGCTCGCGGTTGATCCTGGAGTCGCCTTTGCAGGTGGGACACGGTGTGCGGATGACAGAGCCGGTTCCGCTGCAGACGGGGCACGTGCGGGCGACGGCGAAGAAGCCCTGCTGGGAGCGGATCTGGCCGCGCCCTCCACACTGCTGGCAGGTCTCAGGCTGCTTGCCTTTGGCGGAGCCGGTGCCACGGCAGTCTTCGCAGGCCTCGGCGCGACGGATGGTGATCTCGCGCTCGACGCCGAAGACAGCCTCTTCAAACTCGATCTTCATGTCGAACTTGAGGTCGCGGCCGCGTTGCTGCCGGGTGGCGCGGCGACCGGCGCCGCCCATGTTGAACATTTCGCCGAAGAGGTCGCCGAAGATGTCATTCAGGTCGCCGCCCTGGAAGGGATTGCCTCCGGGGAAGCCACCGGCTCCGCTGACGCCAGCGTGTCCGTAGCGGTCGTAGGCGGCGCGTTTGTCCGGATCGGAGAGAACCTGGTAGGCCTCGCTGCACTGCTTGAACTTTTCTTCCGCCTCCGGGTTGTTGGGGTTGCGATCGGGGTGGTACTGCATGGCGAGCTTGCGATAGGCGCTCTTGATCTCGGCATCGGAGGCCGTGCGTTCGACACTGAGAATCTCGTAGAAGTCGGTCTTCATCGTTGCGGTTGCCATTCCTGGATCCTGAAGTCTACTCCGGGTAAGTCGACGGGGCGGTTGGTATGTTACGGGCTGGTCTCGTCAGCGGTCTTGCCCGGCAGAGCCCGGTTCCATCGATTGTTTGCTTGGGCCCTTCCAGCGGCTCGGCCCAACGCTTTTTTTCATCCGCCCCGGGGAGGCGGCTGCCAAAAGAGGAGTTGCTGGCCTTACTCGCTCTTTTGAGCTGAGTTGATGGCGATCTTGACCAGCGCGGGACGCAGCAGCTTGTCGCGAAGCTTGTAGCCACGGCGGATCTCCTCGAGAACCTGGTGATCCGGATGTTCTACGGTTTCGATGCTGCCGAGAGCTTCGTGGATTCGAGGGTCAAACTGTGCGCCGACGGCGTCCACGGGCTGGACGTTCAGGCCGCGCAGGGCATCCTCCATCTGCTTCACGATCAGTTGCACGCCAGTCCGAAGCTGGGCTACATCGCCATCCGACATCAGGGCCAGGGCAAAGTTGTCGAGGACGCCCAGAAAGGGCTCAATAGCGGATTGGATGGCGAAGTCGCGTATGTCCTGGCGTTCTTTTGCCTCGCGTTTGCGTGTGTTATCAAACTCTGCCTGCAGGCGAGCAAGCCGGTCCTGCGATTGGGCTAGCATCTGGGCTAACTGATCCCGCTCGGTGCGAAGCTGCTCGATCTCGCTGGGAAGCTCCAACGGCTCGGCGGGAGGGACGGTGGGTACAGCTTCAGGCTGTCTGGCTTCAGTGGTTTCCATCTGTTCGGTGTTCATCTTCTGATTGTCTTCCTTCTTGCGGGAGGTAGTTCGTGGCCAGCGCTTTAAGCGATCTTTCACGGTACTCATGGGTTCGTCCTGAAAGTTGATACCAGTTAGAGGCTTAAGGAGCTGGCGGAGCCGGTTGCCCGGTGTCAATCCGTTGCAAAAGACGGGCAATGTAGCCGACAGCGCTGATGGCGCTCTCGTAGTCCATGCGCTTGGGACCGAGGATGGCCACGGCACTCTCACCGGAGACCTGCGCTGGAGCCGCGATCAGGACCAGATCCGCCATGCTTGGATCCTGCCGCTCGAGGTTGAAGACCACGCGGGTGGAGTGTTTGGCGGTATCCACGTAGGCGTTGAGCAAGTCAATGAGGCGTTGCTTCTCCTCCAGCGCCAAGAGCACGGCGCGGAGCCGGTCGCGGTCGGCCGAAAGGCCAAGCAGGTTGGCGACGCCATCGACATAGACAGACTGCTGCTGGACCGAGTCTGTGGGCAGGGTGCAGGACCAGAGTTGGCTGGCGTCGGAAAGTTGACGGTAGGCGTTCCGTTCCACCTCCAGCCGGCGGGCCAGTTCGCGACGGACCTGGTCGATGTTCCACCCGCGGAAGTGGGTGTTCAGGTAGTTGGCCGCAGATTCAAGTTGCAGGGGCGAGAGTTCATGGCCCGAGTCTGGTTCCAGGGACAAGACTCGATCGTGCACCATGCCACTGCGGGTCACCAGAACCGCCAGGATCCGGCGCGGGGCAAGACGGCTGAAGTGGATGTGCTCCAACAGGTCAGAGGCTGCGGCCGCTCCAATGGCCAACCCGACCCCGCTGGAGAGCGAGGCGAGTACGTGCGAGGTGCGTTCCAGCAGGGCGGAGGCTCCGGCGACGCCGGCAAAACTGGTATCGATCTTGGCCTGCAAGGCTTCGCGGTGCATCTGCAGATCGCCGCGCGAAGCGCCGGAAAGTTGTTGAGCGCTGGTCAGTTGCCCCACGTAAAGGCGAAAAGCTTCCGCCGAGGGGATACGCCCGGCAGAGGTGTGGGGTTGCTCCAGGAGGCCGGCTTCGGCCAACTCGGCCATCTCGTGGCGGATGGTGGCTGAGCTCATGGCGTTGGCAAAGGCCGACTGGGCTAGCGTGCCGGAGCTTACCGGCTCGCCGTTGAAGATGTAACTCTCCACGACGGCGGTGAGGATCTCTCGCTGGCGGTTTGTGATCGGCTTGGACATAGAAGTTGGCTATGGATTAGACCATCTGCGACCTGGAAAGGTCGCAGATGGCGCAGTTGGAACGCGGCGGACGACAGTTGCGGGATGGTCATCCAGTGGCGGGCGGTCGCAAGCCGGCTAGGAGATCTCCAGGACCACGCCATCTTTGGCGGCCAGCTCCTGGGTGCTGGTGGCGATCTTCTCCGCGATGGCCAGGAACTCTTTTCCTCGCGCAGTGGCGGAGCCTGCCAGCGCGGCTGGAAGCCCACTATCGCCACCGGTGCGGATCTGCGGATCAAGGTCCACCGAGCCGAGAAAGGGAAGGTTGAACCGGCGGGCTGTCTGTTCGGTGCCGCCGGCGCCAAAGACGTCGACGATGGAACCGTCTGGCAACGTCATCTGCGACATGTTTTCGACAAGGCCGATCACCGGGACGTTGACCTGATGGAACATCTCGATGGCCTTGCGGGCATCCTCCAGAGCCACTGCGGAACCGGTTGAGACCACTACGGCTCCGCTGAGCGGGACGGTCTGGACCAGGGAGATCACCACGTCGCCGGTTCCCGGGGGAAGGTCGATGATCAGATCATCCAACTCTCCCCAGGCCACCTGCTGAAGAAACTGGCGGATGATCTGGTGCAGCATGGGGCCGCGCATGATCATCGGTTTGTCGCCAGGAGAGATCAGGCCGATAGAGATGAACCGGACGCCATGGGCGAGGATCGGCTCCATCAGGTTTCCATCAACGATGCTGGGTGAGCGGGTGGCCCCGAGCATGGTGGGTACGTTGGGGCCGTAGATGTCGGCGTCGATGAGCCCGACGCGGTGGCCAAGTTTGCTCAAAGCGACGGCAAGGTTCACAGCGACCGTGGTCTTACCGACGCCTCCTTTTCCGGAACCAACTGCCAGGATGTGCCGGATCCCAGGAAGATGTTGTGGGCCTTGCGCTGCGGGTGCATGAGGGTGAGACATAGGATCCTCTTTGGAGTGTTTCGCTTACAGTTTCATGGAGAGTTAGAGTAGCCACTCCGGCGGCAGGTTGGAGTGGTGTTCCTTCTTGCGCGCCATCTCTTCGGAGCGCAACTGGCGACGGCGAAGAGCGGCTTCATAGCGGCGGATCTGGTGATCCGTCTCAGGGATGACCTCAGGGACTTCGAGGCGGTTGCCGGCGAGATCGACGGCAACGTAGGTCAAATAGGCGCTGGAGACATGGCGCAACGTTTGGGCGCGAACGTCCTCCACCATGGCCTTGACTCCAACTTCCATGGAGGTGCGGAAGGCGCGGTTGACGCTGGCCTTGAGAATCAGCAGGTCGCCGACATGGACCGGGGCGACGAAGTCCAGATGATCCATGGAGGCGGTGACGGTAAAGGCGCGAGCGTGGCGGCTGGCGGCTGTAGCCCCAACCAGGTCAATGAACTGCATCAGACGTCCACCGAAGAGGTTGCCAAGAGCGTTGGCGTCAGCCGGGAAGATGATCTCGCTCCGTTCAGACTGGGAGGCATTGACCGGACTTGATGGAGGGCGATCGGGCATTTTTTTATTGTAATGGCTCCTGGTTTGCATCTGCCGGGGGCATGCCGCATCCTAGCTTCATGGACAGGATTGCGATGTTGAGCGGGATCTTGGAACAGAACCCGAAAGATGCGTTTGCGCGCTACGGTCTGGCGATGGCCTATGCGGCGGAGGGAAAAACCGAAGAGGCGCTACGAGAGTATGCCCTCACCCTGGAGTACAACCCGGACTATGTGCCCGCCTTTCAAATGTCGGCGCAAACGCTGTTGAGGATGGGCCGGGTGGAGGAAGCCAGGACGCGGCTGCGAGCTGGGCTGGCGGCCTGCGAGCGCACCGGAAATGCTCACGCAGCCAGAGAGATGCAGGAGATGCTGGAGCCGTTGGGTTAAGTCTTTCCAAATAGGTACAACCCGGCATTGAGACCCCTTACCTGCGTTTTCCCAAGGGTCCGGCAGGTTTGCCTGATGGGAACCCTTGGGATTCTGGCAAACCCGGTTTTGCGATGCCGAGTTTTTGGGAAAAGGAGTTTGAGAGATTCAGAGCTTCAGGAAAGATGTCCATCAAGGTCGAGACGCGAGCTCACAACCACACTGAGCGCGATAGCGGATCCGGTTATCGCTTCTGCACGTTTACTGAGCGGTCGTCTTCGTACTGCATGATATGGAAGTATGCCTCCCATCCGCTCCAGGAAACCGGCGCCGGCAGCTTCGCCATGGAGTTCTTCAAATGGTCGGAGTATGCCTGCACCAGCTCCCGGGTGCGGTAAACACCAGTCAGCCAGTCGCCGCGATACCAGTTTTTCCATTTGCCGTACTCGGCGGCGTGCATGGAGGCCAGCACAGAGTCGAGCGCCTGCAAGGCTTGGCCGGCTTCGGCCTGCGCCTTGACGTCATCTCCTGCGTTCTTGTCCTTGATCGATTGCGCCACCTCCAGCAACATCCGATTGCTCTGGCGGTTGATGGTGATCATGGTGAGAACCGCTTCCTGATAGTAGTTGCGCCGCGCGGGATCGATCAGAGGCTCAGCCGCTATGGCGTCCTTCCATACGGCGTCCCAGCGCGGCTGGGCGCTGGTTGTTTCCTGGATGTCGCGATCCAGCAGCGCCGCACGCTGCTGCCTGGTTAGCGAAGTGCGCACCCGGGGCTGCGACCACTTGGGCGACTGGCTGGGAACGTCGATCACCTGATGACCACTCAGGTCGTCAAGGATCAGACGCCTCGCTTCGCTGTGATAGTGCTGGTCGCCATCGACTATGGGAACGCCAGGGTTGGGGGGG
>DAHWOF010000013.1 GCA_027335345.1 Granulicella sp.
TTGTAAAAGGGTTGACAACTCGATTCTTGCAGAATCGGGTAGAACCGCCGCTCAACTTTCAACTACAGCCGGGACATCCTCGACAAACCCTTCTTTGAAGGCTAGAAAATAAAATACAACAAATATTGCAAGCAAAATCCACCGCGATTCCCTGAACCGCGAGGGCAAGAAAGCGACTCCAAGAAGAACACTGACGGAAGCAATCACGCCGAACAGAACATCCGTATGACTGTCTGAATACAAGGACATCGCGCTGGAATAGCCGAGAACGATGGGAACGCTTCGCGCAAAGAATAAAGGAAGCCAAACGATGGGCTGCCGGGCGAATGTCCACCAGACAAGCATGGACAGCGTGGGGACGATGAGGGCAAGCGGCGCGAGTCGGGGCGCAGCCGTCCTGAGCCGGAGACAGGACAGGACGGCTGCAACCGTGCAACTGACGAGCAATGTCGTCTTGATGAGCGGCAGCAAGCCCAGAGGCGCAAAGATGACCACCAGCAGCGTGATGATCCACGGATCTTGTGGCCGTATGTGGTCACTGCGCGCCAGCACGTCGATGGCGAGGATAGCCAGCAGCGGAATCGCGAACAAGTTTGCGTCTGTCGGGGGCGTCAATGCAAGAAACAATGCATAGGCGACGAACCAGCCGGCTCTCCGCCAAAATACAATCGTCAGCATCGCCAGCGTCGTCAGCACCAGAAAGAAAGAGCCGGCGAGCATCAGTCCATTGGTGTGAGGAGTGTAGATGCGCGAGGCAATCGAGGCATACGGACCGTAGGTAAAGAGGATGTCTCGTCCGATGACCATCCTTTGCTCGATCGCCTGGCCCATCGCGAAGGCCCAGGAGCAATCCAGCCCTCTGCAGGGAAGGTAAGGCGTAACGGGAACATAGACAGCGACGAGGGTTACTGCCGCGAAGGCCCAGGTTACCGACCGATAGAGCGTTCGCCAATTCGTACCGTTCATCTCTTGCCCCCTCTTCGCATCACGACGGGTTGAGGCTTTGCCCGACTCGCAAGTCCAGAAGCGCCGTCTTCGGGTCGCTCAGGATGTCCGGAGAGAGTTGTTGCCCCTGGAGTCGCTTATCTAGAGGCGCTCATCTCAACTGAGCCGTCCCGATTCAAGGATCTGGGTGCGTAGGGCAAACCAGCCGGTTTCGCCGCGCTCGAGGCGGTGAGGCCGGGAAGTTTGTTGGAGACCTGCCGTTGTCTGGTGAGGCTACAGACAGACTCCTCCGTCAGCGGAGAGCCAGATGTTGCCTGGGTGGCTCCCAACAGGCACAGCCTGTTGATGCTGAACGAACTTATCCTCTTCGGTAAGTGAACAGAGTATATGCCGGTCGAAGGGAAATTGCCAGACGCAAGAAGGAGACCATAATCCGTCGATAAGATTCCGAGGAGTCGACGGCAACGTGATTTTTCGCCTCGGCGGGGAAGGGGATGCCGATCTGGCCTGCACCGCTGGGGCGCCGGAGAGACGAATCGCCCGGCGCGTAGGCAAAAACCGCTCCGAACGCGCTTCGCAGGCGTAGTCTGGCTCAGCCGGCCGAAGACAGGCCAGTAAAATCCGTCGATAAGCGCGGCTGCCTGCCTCTCCGGTGGCCACCGGCAATAGACGCAACGCCTCCTTCCAGAAAGCGATGCAGTCCACCAGCGCAGCCAGCCGCAGAATGGTCCTTCCCCCATGCTGCACGATGCGCCCCGCCGTGTTGATCAGCAGAAGACGCAGCCGTTTGGGCCGCGCACGCAGAAATTCCGCCGGCAGCGCAATCCGCTTCAGCGCCGTCAGCACATTGTGCGCGATCACCGCCAGCCGCAGCCATGCCGCATTCGCGCCGAAGTACTTGCTCGGCATCGCCCCGGCGGATAACTCATTCTTCAGCACGTCATGCACGGCCTGGATCGTCCCCGCCTTCTCGCGATGCCATTGGATCAGCCGCCCTGGCGTCAACTCCCAGCGCTTGCTCAGCACGGCGAAATGCTTCTCCCGGCTGCCGTCGGCCAACATCTCCTCCTGCCGGCGCCGGATGCGAATCGCCACATAACGCAAGGGCTCAATCTCCTTGCGCTCGCTGCGCTCGGCGGGCACAAAGCCCACCTCGGCGCACTCGCGAATCTCACCGGGATGAGGCTCGCTTGGCCACCTCCAGCGGCGCCATCATCGCCGGCACATTCCCATCGCGAAACTCGTCGGCCAGGATGGCATCCATCTCCGCCCACACCGCCAACGTGGGCTGGTAACCGCGCTCGCCTTCGTACGTCCGGAGCGCCTCCCGCTTGTGGCTCTCAATGATCGTCGCATCCTGATCCACCGTGGCCATGCGCTGCCCGGCGCAACGACCACCCAGCTCCCGAACCAGCTCGCGGTTCACCGCGCCCAATCCGGCCAGCGCATCCCCCTCTTCGGGAATGAAGGCCAACTGCTCCGGCTTGCGGCTCTCTTTGGCCTCATCCAACTTCTCCTGCGAATGAAACCGGTTCAGAAACTGCCGCGCCGCCTCCGGCGAGGGTAGCTCATGACCCAGCAACTCCTTCAGCCCGGCCTCGGCCCGCAGCTGCGCGAAGTCATCCACGCACTCGCCGCCCACCGCGTTCAGCACCACGAAGCTCTCCACCACCGCCGCCTCCTCCAGACCGCGATCGCGCTGCTTGATGCGCACATGCTGCCGCACGCCGGACGGCGTCTTCAACGAGCGCAATGCCTGCGCCACCAGCGGCACGCCGCCCCAAGCGGTCAGCGTTTCCTCAAACGGCTTGTCGTCGATCTCAAACGACAGCGGATGTTCGGTTGGTGAGGGTTTGCCAAGCAGTTTCATGACCTCATCCTACCCGCAACTTGCACCTGGAAGATGCAAAACAATCGGACCTGGAAACCTTCGAACAAGCCCTCATCCTCTTGCTCCACAACGGCTTCTGCGCACTGCCAATAGTTCCGCCCTTTTGCTACCCACGGATTATGGAGGAGATTGCAAGCGAAGAACAACGGGCGTGGGTGACTTTTTTGCGTGGAAGCGCAGGCGGGCGACGGTAGATCATTCAGCCACCCTGACTGAGGCCTGGCCCCGGCCAGCGGCAGCGTGGAATGTAGGCAGAGAAGAAGAATTCGTACGCCCGAGAAGATTCGAACTTCTGACCTACAGCTTCGGAGGCTGTCGCTCTAACGCGCTGCGGAGAGCGGCAGCCAGGAAGGGAAGGGCGGGAAGAAGGATGGTGCGCCCGAGAAGATTCGAACTTCTGACCTACAGCTTCGGAGGCTGCCGCTCTATCCAGCTGAGCTACGGGCGCACATCTTTAGCCTAGCAGAAACCCCTCCACGCGCGGTGGGCCGTGTTCCGAATCAACGTTCCTGGAGTAATATGATCGCCATGAAAAATCCTGCCCGCTTCTTCGCCACACTCAGCCTGATTCTCTCCCTTGCCGTCAGTTTCAGCGCCACTGCCCAAATGGGTGGCCAAATGGGCGGCCAGATGAGTGGCCAAGTGGGAGCGCCGAGCGCCGCTCAGAATGAGAAGCTGCTCAGCCCCCCCGCCATGACCTCCGTATCGCTCGACGGGACACGCATCGCCATCCACTACGGCTCGCCCGCCATGCGCGGCCGGGTCATCATGGGTGGCCTGGTGCCCTATGGGCAGGTCTGGCGGACAGGAGCGAACAAGGCAACCAGCTTTGTGACGACTGGCAACCTGAAGGTTGGCGCGCTGCACGTTCCGGCCGGCAGTTACACGCTGTTTACGCTGCCACAGGCTCCGGGTAAACCCTGGCTGCTGATCCTCAGCAAGAAGACCGGCGAGTGGGGCATTCCTTATCCCGCCGGCGACGATCTGGGGCGCACCCCAATGCACGGCGCCAAGCTGCCCCAGACGCAGCAGTCATTGACTATCAGCTTCGAACACACTACCAAGCACTCCACGGAGCTGCATGTCCGCTGGGAGAATACGGACGAGTCGGTCTTGATCCAGACCGCGAAGTGAAGTGGAAGCCCGGAAGCAGGAGCCGGGCGAGTCCAGATCTGCAAGTCCAGATCCACGCGATCGGGCCGGTGCGCCGAAGGGCGCTCAGGATGGCCGCTCGGTCCGGCTCAGCGTTCCCGCTGGGAGCGTCTCTCTTCAGCCTCGGCGTTGAGCTTGTACAGCGCCGAGGCCACCAGCTCCTTGGCTCCTCCGATGCCCGCCATGATCGCTTGCAGGTCCATCTTCGGCAACGCCGGGTTGCGCTCGCTGGCGCAGTAGACGCCGTGCTGGCCCACTAGCACCATCGCGTCGGTCAGCACATCCAGGGCGACACTCAATCGCCCCCGGGCCTCGCCGCGCATGAACTCCTCGCGTTCCAGCTCCTCGGCGCGCGCGTAGAAGACGTCTCCATGCCGGTAAAACGGGGAGTGCTGGTTTTCATCCTGCCTGGGATTCCGGTTGTCTTGAACCAAGACGGCTCCTTCTTTACAAGAGAACTGGGTGGAAGAGGATCCGACCAGCGACCGGATCCTCGCTTCGGGATGAATCGCTGCGGCTGCAACCGCTCATTCAGCCGGCTGCGGGGAGCCGGCCGTGGGGTTCTTCCAGCGCAGCACCGGCTTGCGCGCCGCCGCAGTCTCATCCAGCCGCTGCATCCGCGTGGTATGGGGCGCGGTCCGCACCAGCTCTGGGTTCTCTTCAGCCTCGCGCGCGATCTGCCGCAGCGCATCGATCAGCAGATCCAGCTCCTCGCGGCTCTCGCTCTCGGTCGGCTCAATCATCATGGCGCCGGGAACCACCAGAGGAAAGCTGACCGTGTAGGCATGGAAGCCATAGTCGATCAACCGCTTGCCCATATCGCCGGTCTTGACGCCGGGCTGGCCATCTTTGCGTTGGGACTGCAGCCGGTCGCTGAAGACCACCTCATGCAGAGAGGGCGACTTGTACGGCAGGTCGAAGACCCCTTCCAGTTTGGCCCGGATGTAGTTGGCGTTGAGCACGGCATCCTCGGTGGTCTGACGCAGGCCGTCCGGTCCGTTGGCCAGGATGTAGGCCAGCGCTCGGACGAACATGCCGAAGTTGCCGTACCAGGCGCGCACCCGGCCGATGCTCTGCGGCCGGTTGTCGACCAGGCTGAGCGAGCCGTCTGAGTTGGTGCGGATGGTTGGTACAGGCAGAAATGGCTCCAGAATCTTTTTGCAGGCCACCGGACCGGAGCCCGGCCCGCCGCCGCCGTGGGGCGTGGAGAAGGTCTTGTGCAGGTTCAGGTGCATCACGTCCACGCCGAAGTCGCCGGGGCGGGTCTTGCCCACCAGCGCGTTCATGTTGGCCCCATCCATGTAGAGCAGGGCCCCCTTGGCGTGCAGGATGTCCGCAATCTTGTGGATCTCGCTCTCAAAGACTCCGATGGTGGAGGGGTTGGTCAGCATCATGGCGGCCACGTCCTGGTCCACCATGCGCTCCAGCTCGGCCAGGTCGACCATGCCCAGGGCGTTGGACTTCAGATTCGCCACCTGATAGCCGCAGATCGCCGCGGTTGCCGGGTTGGTGCCGTGCGCCGAGTCTGGAATGATGATCTTCT
>DAHWOF010000153.1 GCA_027335345.1 Granulicella sp.
CCGCCGGCAGAACCCGCTGCGGGTGGCCGAACGGCTGGGCAAGCTGCTGGGGCGCAACAGCCGGGCCGCAGGTCTGTTTCACGTGCGCATCCAATCCGACGCGCGCGGCGCGGCCCACCTGGAGTGGAGCAAGCGCGAGGACTGGCGTGATTGGGCGCGCCTCAGTGAGGGGATGTTATCTGCTGCGCAGCAACGTGACCGACTGGAGCGGCGAGGAGCTGTGGCGCGCCTACATGCAACTGACCGAGGCCGAAGCCGCCTTTCGCATCCACAAAAGCGATCTGGTGCTGCGTCCGGTCTGGCGCCATCTTGAGCGTCGCGTACAGGCCCACATCCTGGTTTGTTTTCTCACCTACGTGCTCTGGAAAACGTTGGGCCTCTGGCGCCACGACGCGGGCCTCGGAGACGAACCACGCAAGATCTTCGCCGAACTCGAGCAGATCCGTCTGGTCGAGGTGGTGCTGCCCACCCGCTCCGGCGTCACCCTCCGCAAACGCTGCGTCAGCCGCCCCACCCAGCACCAAGCCATCCTGCTCCAGCGGCTCGGACTCGAACTGCCCACCGCGATCGAATTTGCGGATTTGTAGTGAAGACTTCGCTATACCAGCGTTGTAAACAAAGACCTTACCGCTCCAACTGCGGAAGTTGGGCTAGGCGGCGCGGGAGGCATAGCTCCTTCAGAGTTCGGCATCCCCGGCCGGCTCGCCTGCTGGGGTGAAATGACTCGCCACCCCACGCCGGTTCCGGGCAGCCCGTCCACAGGGAAGACGCCTTACGCGAGCCCGGAGCGATCCTGGGCGATGAAGCGGAGCAGAACCTGGTTGACTTCGGCGGCGTGGGTCCAGAAGATGCCGTGGGGCCCACCCTTGACGAGGTGAAGCTGGGCGTCAGGGAGCAGCTCCGCCATGCGCTTGCCGCTGACCTCGAAGGGAACCATCTGATCGCTGTCCCCGTGGAGCACCAGGGTGGGAATCTTGATCCGCGCGATGTCTTCGCGGAAGTCCTCCAGCCACGCATCCACGCAGTTGAGCACGGCCTGGTAGCTGGACGAGCAAGCGGCTGCAAAGCTGGCCTGAACGGCGGCCGGGGAGATGTGAGCGCCTAAAAGCTGCTCCTGGTTGTAGAAGCTCTTGAGCATGGCGTCGAAAAAGGCGAAACGATCAGCCTCGATGGCCTGTTTGATGCCTTCGAAGACGGCCGGATCCACCCCTGCAGGGTTGTTGGCGGAGTGGCGGAGCGAGGGGGTGATCGAGGCCATGAAGACGGCTTGAGTAACGCGGCCCGGTTCGGCGTACCTGCCCAGGTAGCGGGCGACTTCGCCGCCCCCCATGCTGTTGCCTACCAACGTGACCCCATCCAGATCGAGGAGCTGGATCAGCTTGTTGGTATCGCCGGCCAGAGTGTCATAGTCATAGCCGATGCTGGGCTGGGAGGATCTTCCAAACCCGCGGCGGTCATAGGTGATGACGCGGTGACCGGAGGCCAGCAGGGCCGCGGTCTGGCGCTCCCAGGAGGATCCGTTGAGCGGCCAGCAATGGATGAGAAGTACAGGTTTGCCAGTCCCGCGATCTTCGTAGTAGAGATCGATCTCTGCGCTGTTTTCTTTGCCAACGTTCAGATAGGCCATCGTCTTGCTCTCCTGCGAGGGTGACTTGTTATAGCATTTTCAGCGTTGATGGGTTCCCTGACAAAGGCTTTCAGTGGCGTTTTTTTCGGGGAAAACGCCCATCGATGTCGGGGCATCTGTCTACACATACACTGAAAATGCTATCGGGTCACAAGATGCACTGCCTGGTTGAGTTGGATGCGGTAAACAAAAGAATAGCCCGGCGCTCTGCCGGGCTGTTCCGAATAACGCACGGTGAAACCCTGCTCGATTACTCCGCTCTCCAGCGCTTGAAGACCAGCGAACCGTTGGTGCCGCCGAATCCAAAGCTGTTGGAGATCGCGTAGTCGATTTTGGCCGGTTGGGGCCGGTTGGGAACATAGTTGAGGCGGCAAGTGGGGTCTACATTGTCCAGGTTGATGGTGGGCGGGGCGATCTGATCCCGCAGCGCCATGATGGTGATGCCGGCTTCCAGGCCTCCAGCGCCGCCCAGCAGATGGCCGGTCATGGACTTGGTGGAGCTGACCAGAAGCTGATGGCTTTTGGCCTTTTCGCCAAAGACGCTTTCAATGGCCTGCGACTCGAGGGAGTCGCCGACCGCGGTGGAAGTGGCGTGAGCGTTGACGTAATCGATCTTCTCTGGAGAGATGCCGGCGACGCGCAGCGCAGCCTGCATGGCGCGGCGGCAGCCGTCCCCTTCCGGAGCCATGCCGGTGATGTGGTAAGCATCTCCGCTCATGCCATAGCCGATGATCTCAGCGAGGATGTGGGCCCCGCGAGCCTGGGCCATGCCAAGCTCCTCCAGAATGAGGATGCCGGCGCCTTCGCCGCAGACGAAGCCGTCACGATCCCGGTCAAAGGGCCGGCAGGCGAGGGTAGGCTGGTCATTGCGCGTCGAGAGGGCCTTCATGGAGGCGAAGCCGCCCACCGAGAGGGGGGTAATGGCCGCTTCCGCCCCGCCGGCGATCATGGCGTCTGCGTCTCCACGCTGGATGATGCGGAAGGCATCGCCAATCGAGTGAGCGGAACTGGTGCAGGCGGTCGCGGTGGCCTCATTGGGACCCTTGGCCCCGAAGCGGATGGAGACGTGGCCGGCGGCGAGGTTGATGATGGTGGCGGGGATGAAGAAGGGAGAGATCTTGCGCGGGCCGCCGTTCATCAGCGCCGTGTGCTCCCGTTCGATGATGTCGAAGCCACCGATGCCGGAGCCGATATGGACGCCGACTCGGTCAGAGTTTTCGGGGGTGATGGAAAGGCCGGAGTGTTGCATGGCCTCCTGCGCGGCCGCCACCGCAAAGTGGATGAAGCGGCCCATCTTGCGGGCTTCCTTCTTCTCCACAAACTGGTGAACGTCGAAGTTCTTCACCTCGGCGGCGATGCGGACGGAGTGACCGGTGAGATCGAACGCAGTGATCTCAGCCATGCCGCTCTTTCCCGCCAGCAGGCTCTCCCAAACCTGCGGAGCTGTGTTCCCCACTCCACAGATCAGGCCCATACCCGTTACAACGACACGACGCTGCGACATCTTCCTCTCAATCCTCTTGTTTTCCGCCAGCCGTGGCTGTTTCCGGATCGACGCCGGAACAATGGGCCGGTTTCAGCCAAGCCGATCCGCCGGCCAGCGGCGAAGTCGGGCATTCCATCCGAAACCGAGCGGAGCAAACTACTTCGCCTTCTGGTGTTTCTCGATGTACTCGATCGCGTCCTTCACCGTCTTGATCTTTTCGGCATCCTCATCGGGGATCTGGATGTCGAAGGCCTCTTCGAACTGCATCACCAGTTCGACGACGTCGAGTGAGTCGGCTCCGAGATCCTCCTGAAAGCTGGCTCCGGGAGTGACTTC
>DAHWOF010000197.1 GCA_027335345.1 Granulicella sp.
CTCAAACTGCTCCCCACCTATGTCGCTCGAATACGGCTTTCGTAGCTTCATACTCTACGATTACCGCGCCGTGCATGCGCAAAGCACCCTTTTCTTCCTCAAAACCGATATCCCGTCCCAAGATCGTAAACAGGTTCTTAGAATCATCTGTTCCCTTTCATTCCCGAAGCAGCAATTAGGTGGAGACGCCTAAGGGGGGATAGTGTCCCTGGGTGGTTGCAGTGTAAGACACTATAGAGCATAAGGCTCCATCATGAAAACCGAGAGAACACCCGCGAAGATGACCCTTCCCTACACTCAGGCCATGCCGAAGAAGTCCAGGTTGAAGCTCCTCCCGGTCGATACAGGCGAAGAGCCCCTCGGACAGAGACTCGCCCGTTTGCGCAAGGAACGTGGATTGACGCAGAAGCAGGTCGCCGAGAACACCGGCCTCATTCAGGAGTTGGTTTCCAACTACGAAACGGACAGGCTCCGCCTCAACGCTGACATGATCCTGCGCTTTACCGAGGCCTTCGCCATCTCCGCCGACGAACTGCTGCGGGGCAGCAAGAGCACCGTCCAGGCCAGGAAGCAGCCCAGCATCAAGCTCGTCCGCCGCATGGAGCAGATCGAAGCCCCGCCGCTTTATCAGCAACGGGTGCTGCTCAGCACAATGGACCACTTCCTCGCCGCAGCTCAACAGAGCAGCTAAGGAGACACTTCTCGATGCCTCACGCCGCAACTAACCCGAAGCAGGAAGCCCACGAATTTATCGAGCGCATCTCCTTCGCCCAGGCCTCCGCCGTCGTCACCCTGATTACCTCCATGCTCGATCCGGTGGACCGCGCCCTCGCGAACGCACCCTTCGAGGACGAAGAGATCTCCGACGAAGAGAACCGCACCGACGCCGCTTCCAAGGCCTGGCTCGCAGAGCATCCCGATCAGGGCATCCCCTTCGACGACATCCTCGCCGAGCTTGGCGTCACCGCCGAAGAACTCCGCCAACGCCAGGACCTCGCTTGAAGCAAATCATCATCTCCCCATAGGCTCGCCGACCGCCCCATCCAATCCCTCGCCGAGACGCCCCCCCAGCCTGCGCCGCCAGACGAGCCAGCTAGCCAAATCACTTCACGCATTAGCCCTCAACCGTGTACTCGCCCCGACAGATACGGGCGAGCGCTTGCCCAGCCGCCACCCCTCTTCCAACCGTACCTCACACCCACTGGCAGCTCGTGGCTGAATACGGTCGAGCGATTCCTTCGCGACCCGACGGAAAACCGCCTGCGACGCCTGGTTGCCGGCCTTGACGATGTACCGAACCCGCTGAACAACGCGCAAAGGCAGTGCTGACGGCTCCGGTTGTCTCCCCGGCACAACAGCAGATGCGGCAGCACAAACGTCCACTCCTCATCCGACACATCCGTCAGAGACGAACCTGCAACCGCCTAGCCCATCCCTCCATGCCGGACACAGGATCAGCACCAGGAAAGTCTCTGCCTTGGTGCAAAGAGCATAGCAAGCCCTATGCAGAGCTTGATCACTCGCCGCGCAACTCCAAGGCCTAGCGTGTGCTAGCTCGACCTTTCAAGATGCTCCGCAACTCTCCGAAAGTGCTCTGGATGATCTCCACCCCTGCAAGGACTGCCTTAGTCGCCCTGACGACTGCCTCGGAATGTTCAGTGGAGCGAACTACTTGATATTCCTCAGCAGGTAGATTCGACACAATAATGGGAAGGATCGATTTCAGCACCTTGAGCCAGGCTGCTTTAACATCTTCACAATCAGCCTTAAGCGAGTTAGCATCGAGTTCAAGACCTTTCGGCTCCTTCATCTTCGCACCTGCAATTTCCTCACGCAATCCGCCAGCTACGAACATCACGAACTGCTTCGAAGCGGGGAAGTCCAGGAGGCGCAGCTGCTTCTGCTCTATCTCCGTCATGTCGCCCCCTTCCGACTTCGCCTTCAGCTCCTGCTTGAGCCCATCGTAGGCCCAGCCCAGAGTTTGAACAGCGTAGATATGTGCAATGCTCAGCGTTTGTGGGAAGATCTTGCCGTATGTCACATCGGACTCAAAGATGTCCGCCTTTGCCCTAATCGCAGTCTGGAGGTCGCCGCTAAACGCGCATAACATCTGTCCCACCTGATCAGCGAAAATCCATGTGGCCGCCTTTCTTGCGCTGTCCCTGCGATGGATATATTCGACGCCTTTGCTTCGGAACTCCTGCTTGATTCGCTTTTGGACGGGATCGTTACTACGCCTATCCCAGGCGACAATTGAATTCTGCGTGTTGTTTCCAGCGACAATGGCCGGGATCGTCGCCGAATCGTCGACGGTAATGATTCTTGCCAAGACAGACACATTTTTCGCGTGATCGGGCCCAGCAGCATGTATTGCGCCAGTCGTCTGTGCGCCATTTACAACCGATATACCCGTGATCCCAAGCTTCGCCCCCTCCCTGGAACGGCTGCGAGTTAACCGCGCCTTTTTTGTAATGATAGTTATCCCGTTATTAAGAACGAAGAACTCCCCAGGTCTATTTTCTACGGTCTCCTTAATCCGATTGTTAACATTCCCTGCAACCCGACGGGCACCAAGAAAATCGCGCAAGTTCGCGCTGAAGAGGGCGTTCTTATGGTCCTCATACAGGCGGTGCAGGACGGCCCCGTTCAGTGAAAGAACGTATGCGCTCCAGCCGGGGCCATTCTGGCGGATAACTTCTCCCGCGGGAAGGTCGACAGTTTCGTTCACTTGAATGGATCCAAGTGAAGTCAGATAAAGCGCCTCGATTCTCCGCAGGCCGAGCTCTATGACTTCAACATCCACACCCTTGAGCAAGTCCAAGCCGTTGAGCAGATAACGCACAGTCCTTAGCTCGTTCTCGACATTTTGCGACTCATAGGCGTTGTGGGTGTATGCAAAGATCACTTTTGTCAGAGTCTTCTTTTGGAGGCCATCGCGCATCAACTTCGCCTGGGTCCTGATCTGGTCCGGAACTTCGCTAATTGGCGTTATTAGCAGCCATGCCGCTGCCGCGTTCAAGTCGCTGGCCTTCCTGGCCGGCGCAACCTGCTTCCCCCAGCTTTTAGCGGTATAGCCCTGGGCCACGCAGACAACGCCGTCTGCCTCGTTGATATAAATAATGTCTGCATTCTTGTCCGATGGATGGTCAGTCAGGCTTTCCGTCGCAAAGCTCGCTAAATCCTCAATATCCAGATGCAGGGCCGTCGCGAAGAGCGGCAGCGCGTTGTCACCGAACGGCGCGAGCACTGGATCCGCCCTTAGCGCAGTGACGAAGGAAAAGGTCCGAGCTATTTGTTGTGCAGTAGGCATCCCTTCGCTCCGTGCGACGAATCAATCCGTAAACTGCGTTTCGGCAATTCTAACTCCTTGTGGGATGAAGGCGAGTGGAAAGCATTTTGCGGAAGGACTCTGGCACTCCTCCACTGTTGCGACCTCCGGCGAAACTGACTTCGGCTTTCGGCCGGAAGCCGGCCGCGCCTCGGTAAATCTGTTTCCCGTGGGCTCACGATTTCGAAGCATCACTGCCGTCCGCTTGCGCCAAAACCTGCCGATTTGGTCACCATCCAGACACACCCGGCTCGGCAACCACCTTGCCGCCAAGGGCCTTTACTTCCATGCTTTCGCCGGGATGGCCGCCCGATCCAGACGTTGAATATATTTCCCGCGCCAACTGGATAATTTACGCAGGCAGGGTTTGCACCGTTTGAGAGGCTAGTCGCTGCAGAACAAACGGCGAGCGGGTGAGGTGTTGCCCTGCGGTCGCTAAGCCGGCCAGGTGTTCTTGAACGACGGCAAATTAGAAGTGGGCGCTTTGCGGCCGCGAGCCAAGGGTCCGCAGAGCCGGAGGCGGGGGTTTCGGCCTGCGCCTTGACGCGGAGCCCCATACCCACTGGCTCGCGCATGCTGGGCGTCCGGCTACACGAGGGTTCCAAGCGCAACTGAAAGCAGGGGGTCCCGCAGATGGCCGAAACGGCTGGTGTGTCGCGCTCGACGGCAAGCCGGTTGGCGCAGAGATAAACTGGTAACATCTCCATGCGACCCAGCCCGCTCATCTTTCTCTCCGCCGGAGAGGCCTCAGGAGACGCCTACGGAGCCGCTCTGATCACCGCGCTGCGCAGGCGCCTGCCGCAGGCTGCCTTCACCGGGCTTGGCGGCAAGCAGATGGAGCAGGCCGGGCAGCAGCGGGTGGTGCATGCCGAGATCGTCGCCGTAATGGGCCTCACCGAGATCCTGCACCACATCCCATCCATCTACGCCAGCTACCGCAGACTGGTCTCAAGCATCCGCAGTCAGCGCCCCGATGTGGCCGTTCTGATCGACTTCCCGGATGTAAACTTCCGGCTGGCAAAGCATCTGCGACGCGCCGGCGTTCCAGTGGTCTGGTTCGTCAGTCCACAGCTATGGGCGTGGAAGCGTGGCCGGCTGCGCTGGGTGCAGCAGCGTGTCGACAAGATGCTGGTGATCTTTCCCTTTGAGGAGACGTTTTACCGGAACAGAGGCGTGGACGCGGAGTTTGTCGGGCATCCGCTGGCCGAAACGCTGGCTGCGTCGCAACCAGCGACGCAGCCGGCAACCCAGGCGCACGCGTCCGGCCTGCCCGCAGTCTCTCTGCACGGCACCCGGATCACCTATGCGGCGCAGCATCATCTTGACCCGGCCAAGACCTGGATCGCGCTGCTTCCGGGCAGCCGCTGGAAGGAGATCCACGCCAACCTGCCCACGCTGCATGAGCTGGCCATGAGCGACCTCATTAGCGGCGCCGCGGCGCATACCACCTTCAACGGCAACACCACCCTGCAGCCACCCAACCCGGCCGCCTATGCGCACTACGAGTTTCTTCTGCCCGTGGCCTCCACCATTGAGAGCAGCGCCCTCCAGCAGTACATCCATCAGCTCAACGCCGAGCACCTGAAGTACTTCGGCCCGGAGGCCTCCACCCTGCGCCTCACCCTGGTTCCGGACGCCGCTGAGGCGCTCTTCCATGCCCGAGCCTCAGTCGTCGCCAGCGGCACCGCAACTGTCCTGGCGGCGCTGGTGGGCAACCCCTTCGTGGTGGTCTACCGCGTCTCCGCCCTGACGTTTGCCGTGGCCAAGCGGCTGGTACAGTATCCGGAGGAGTTGCACGCCCGGCGGGACCTGGATGGAAACCTGCCCGTATCCATGGTGAACCTGATCGCGCAGCGGCGGCTGGTCCCGGAGCTGCTTCAGGAGCGCTTTACCGCCGTCAATGTAGCCACCGCCCTGGGGCCGTTACTGAACGAGGGTCCGGAGAGGGAGCGCCAGATTCAAGGGCTCAAAGAGGTTCGACAACGCCTCATTCGGGACGACGATGCTGCATCACCTCGACCCCGGCCGCCGATCGAGCGCGTCGCCGACGCAGTCATGCGGCTACTGTCCGCAACTCCGGATCTCCTCAACCCCACTGAGTGATCCTTGGGAGACGCGGCAAGACCTCAGGCTCCTGCCGCCGATGGTTTCAACACGCGTCTTACTTGGCCGTCAGGGCGGCGATCACCGTCTCATAGCTCGGCTCCGCGTGGCGGATGTGCTCGGCAATGCGCTCCCGCTCCTCAGGGGTCAGCACGGGCAGCACGGAGAGGATGCGGCGCAGGGTGACAGAAATATCATCTACATAATTCATGGTGCGAATGGCTTCACCGGATAGTGGCACGGGGTCTCCTCGTTTTCTCTAGTTTACGTGCTTGTCGCCTCACCCGCTACCGCGCCCTCATGACTGTGAACCCTCGATCACCCGTAGCGAAGCCACATCGGTGGGCCCTCCGGCGAACGGACCCTCCACGGGCACATGGTAGCTATCGCGGTCCGCCATCTCCATCACCCGGGCCAGTTGCTCCGCCAGGCTCGGATCGAGAGCATTCGGCTTGAATCGCCAAGTCCAGTTGCCGGTCTCCGCGGCAGGGCGATTCATGCGCGCCTCGCTGCCCAGGCAAAGAATGTCCTGCAAAGGAAAGATACAGGTCGCGGCGACAGAGTTCGCCGCGGCCTTGATCATCGCCCACACCACATCACCCTCCTGCCGAATCGGATGAAGATACGTCTCAATGTTGGCCCGTTCCGCCTCAGTTACGTTCTCGCGCCACCAGCCCAGCGTGGTGTTGTTGTCATGGGTTCCGGTGTAAACCACCGTATTCTCCACGTAGCGATGAGGCAGGTAGAGATGACCTCCGCGATCGGCAAACCCGAACTGCAAAACGCGCATGCCCGGCATGCCGAAGCACTCCCGCAGTTCATCCACCTCCCTGGTAATCAGGCCCAGGTCCTCAGCGATAAAGGGAAGCTCTCCAAAGATCTCTTTGAGGCGGCTAAAGAGCTCCTTGCCAGGAGCCTTGACCCACTCTCCGTTGACCGCCGTCGACTCGCTTGCCGGTATGGACCAGTAGGCCTCAAAACCGCGAAAGTGATCCAGGCGAATCTGGTCGTAGAGCGCCAGCGCACGACGGATGCGAGCCACCCACCAGTCAAACCCCTGCTCCTGTAACAGAGACCACTTGTAGACTGGATTTCCCCAGCGCTGCCCGGTTGCGGAGAAGTAATCCGGGGGAACACCCGCGACGCGAAGTGGGCTCCCGCTCTCATCCAGATCAAAGATCTCCGGGTGCGTCCATACATCGGCGCTGTCATAGCTGACGAAGATCGCCACATCGCCCAGGATGCGGATGCTGTTTTTCGCACAGTACGAACGCAGAGCGGCCCACTGTTCGTTGAAGAAGAACTGTACCACCTGCTCGATCGCCAGCTCGCGCTCGCTCTCCTCCAGCACGGCGCTGACGGCCTGCGGATGGCGGCGAGCCAGTTCCTGCGGCCACCGGTCCCAGCTCTCATAGTGAAAGCGACGGCGCAGAACACGATAGAGGGCATAGTCAGCCAGCCAAAAGGCATTCTCATGGCAGAAGTGCTCAAAGCGGCCGCGATCCTCCGGCGAGGCGCGGTCCAGAAAACTGGCCGCCGCCTCTTCAATCGCTGGCATCTTGCCGGCCAGGGTGCGCTCAAAGTCGCAAGCAGTCTCCTCCCCGGAGGCATCGCCATAGACCCCCAGCAGACGCTCGGCTGCAATCCACCCATCGCGAGCCAGAAACTCCAGGCTGATCAGCAGCGGATTGCCTGCAAAGGCAGACAGAGCAGAGTAGGGCGAGCTTCCATAGCCAGTGGGGTTCAGCGGCAGCACCTGCCACAGCCTCTGCTTGGCCGAAGCGAGAAAGTCGACGAAGCGGTAGGCTTCAGGACCAAAGTCGCCGACGCCCCCCATTGATGGCAGCGAAGTAACGTGCAGCAGGACTCCAGAGACGCGTTCGGCAATCATCTTCTTCTTTCTTATAGCATCTTCAGCGATCACGGGCGCCGCACGAAGAGCCGAAAGCATCTTTGGTCTAGTGCAAACCGATGGCGTTACCTCCACCGAAGGAACTTTAGCGCTTCATCACCTCCACCACCGGGCGCCCGGAGGCCGTTGCCGCCCCGGTCTGTGTCAGCCTCCCGCTGCGGTCATCCCAGTGCAGATGGGTGATCTTCCCCGCCCCATTCTCGTAGGCGTAGGTGGTCCCATCATCGGCGAAGAGCTCGAAGTCGCCGTCCGCTCCCGGGTAGACGCGGATCGCTTCGATCGTCTGCGCCTGCCGAGCATCCTTCACCGGCGACCCGAGCGGGAGAATCGAGCCTGCGCGAACAAAGAGAGGCAGAACATCAATCGGCGCCTGCGCCGTGATCGTCTGCCCGCCCTTCAGCCGTTCATTGGTCCAATAGTTGTACCAGTCGGTTCCGGCGGGCAGATACACCTTGCGGCTGGTGGCGCCCTGTTTGGTGACCGGGGCTACCAGAAAATCCGGACCGAACATATATTCATCGCGAATGTCGGCCACCTTTGGATCGGCCTCGAAGTCCAGTGGCAATGCCCGCATGAAGGGAGCGCCCGTACGCCAGGTGTTGTAAGCCTGGGAATAGATATAGGGCAGAAGCGTATAGCGCAGCCGCAGATACTTCTCCAGGATCGGTTCTGCCTGCTTCCCGTACGACCAGACCTCGTTCGAGAGGCGGCTGCCGTGGGTGCGAAAGATGGGCAAAAACGTGGCGTACTCGAACCAACGCGTATAGAGTTCCGGATAGTCATCGTAACCTCCAATGTTGGCGCGGGCATCGGATGGATCCAGCAGCGGAGGATGAGCTGGATGATGCACCGGCGGCAAGTACTGCCATCCGCCGGTGTCGTTGGACCAATAAGCCATCCCGGAGGCGCAAAAGTTCAAGCCGGTAGGAATCTGGCGCCGCAGCGTATCCCAGGTGGGATAGATGTCGGAAGACCAGAAGATCGTCCCATTGCGCTGCGCGCCCAGATAGGCGTCGCGGGATAGAATCAAGGCTCGTCGGCCCGGCTCGTCCCGGCGCATTCCGTCGTACAGCGCGGCAGTGTGGAAGAGCGGATAGACATTGAAGAACTCGGTGCCAGGCCCAATGTGGAGATAGGCTCCGTTGGGCGGCAGATCAGGCTCCGTTTCGTCGGCCCAAAGCGTATCGAAGCCATACTTCAGAATCTGGTCTCGGATGGTCTCCCAGTACCACTCGGCCGCCTTGGGATTAGTGGTGTCAATGTCTGAACCGGCGCGATCGTAAGGCAAGCCGTTGATCGGCGTTCCATCGGCCAGGTGAATGAACCAGCCCTTGCGCCGCAGCATGGCGTAGTACCTGTCACCCGGCGCAAAGCGTGGCCAAACGCTGATCATGGTCTCAAAGCCAAGATCGTGCAGCTTGCGATTCATCGCCGCCGGATCCGGCCAATCCTTGGGGTCAAAGTCGAACTGGCCCATGCGCGTGTAGTAGAACCAGTCCACCACCAGCACATCCGCAGGAAGATTTCGCCGGCGATAGCCTTCAGCCACATCCAATAACTCCTTCTGGCTGGAATAGCGCTGTTTGCTCTGGATATAGCCGTACGCTGACCTGGGCAACAGTGGAGTCGACCCGGTCAGCAGGCGATACCCTGCATAGATCTCATCCGGCGTCTTGCCTGCGATCACAAAGAAAGAGACACGCTGGCCCACCTGGGATCTCCACAGCGTCTGCTCATTAAAGCCCATCGAAACCGTCGTCTTCGAAGGGTTATCCCACAGCAGCCCATAACCTTTGCTGGTGATATAGAAGGGCACGCAGGTGCTCGGGCCCGCAGCCGCCAGGTAGTCGTTCCAGCAATTAATCGAGTGACCGCGGAGGTCGAGAAACCCCTGCTGGTTCTGCCCCAGCCCATAGTAATGTTCGTCGTCCGGCGAGCGGAAGGTCGCGCCAACCACGAAGAACGGAGGATCGCTCGGCCGCCGATCCAGCGCCAGTTTCGCGGTCCCATCCTTTTGGTTCGGAACCGCCTGCATCCAGCCCGTCAACTCCAACAGCGTCTTGCCCTCCGGAGTACGCAAGGTGATGTGCGCTCCGGGAGTCGAGCCGTCAAAGTATCGCGCTATATCCAACTGCGACCGCAGCGGTGGAGCGCTGGAATCAGCGTCTCGATCCACTGTAGCCACCATGCGCGACGATCGATAAATGTCGGCGCCTTTCGTCCGGCTCGCACGCCAGCCGGAGGCAGATGGTGATGCAATCAATCCATAACCAGGACGAGCCAGCGCGGCCGCTCTCTGCAAACTCAAGGTCACCCTCAGGATGTTCGGCGCATAAGGTTCGAGTACAATCGTCTCGCCTTTACGATCCAACTCCAAGCGCTTCAGAGGAGACTGCGCCATCACCGCAACGCCACGCCAAGGGCTCCCTGCAACAGCAAAGGCCAGCAGTACCACAACCGCCCAACACCTACGCATTCATCCCCCAGACACCGACTCTCGCAACTTTGTTCTCCTAGTCTATTTATGGCGGCAATCAGGGCCGCGAGCCTCGCTTCTTGAAGTCTTACCATCTTGCAGATTCTCATCATGCTGAGAAAGGAGGCAGGCTGCAGGCCGCAGGATCAACGCTTTCGCTGCAGCCTGCCTGGCGCACCTCTTTGCCAACTTTTTACAAGGAAGGAGCCGGTTCGCCTCTCACTCGTAGCGGCAAACCGGCTCCCGGTCGAGGTTAGAAGTTGTACTTTACCGAAAGCTCAATGATGCGAGCGTATCCGGCCCCGGAGTAGGGCGTCTTCTGGTCTTCGCAACCCCAGACATCGGAGTTCGCTCCGCAAGCTCCGCTGGTAGCCGCGCCCAGAATAGCGCTGTTGGTGGTGAAGGTATGGCCGCCGTCTTCCGTCTGATAGGTCAGATTCAACATGTTCCCTCCTGTGGATCCCCACAGCGAGTGGTTCATGAAGTCGAAGGCGGAAGCCCGGAACTCCACGTTTTGGCTACCGACGATCTTGAACATCTTGTAGATGGTCAAGTCGGTGTCGTCATAGACCGGACCGCTCAGATAGGGATGAATCTGCCGGTCGCCCTGAGTTCCCACGGTGGGAACGCTGAAGCAACTCAGATTGAGCAGCCCCAACGACTGAAGACCACCCTTCGGGTCGCAAGTGGCGACGGGCAGAATCTCGTCCGCGTCGGTTCCAAACCAGGTTCTGGACGTCAGCGTCTCCGTTCCTCCGCTCACGTTGTTTCCGAAGCCGGTTGGCTCTCTCACCGTCAGGCCCAGATTCTGTGATGACTCGGCCTGCAGGTTGCCACCGTCCTGGAAGGTGGTGATGCCGGAGATCGTCCAACCGTTCAGCACCGCGCCTACTACGCTTTGGCGGCCGTGGTACAGATTGCCGAGGTTATACGCATAGGATGCGTTGAAGACCTGCGGACGATCGATCGACAGGATGCCGTAGTTCCCGTGAACGCTGAATCCATTCAGCGTGCTGTTGATGATACCCAGAGACTTCGACCAGGTGTAGTTGAAGTCAAAGGAAGCATGCCCCGTCTGCTTCACCCACGACACCTGCAGACCGTTGTAGTTTGAGTTTCCAACGTGCTCAAAGACGTACAGGCTATTGGTGCCGTAGCCGTAGCACTTACCGTTCGCCAGACATCCGCCGTAGGGATAGTAATCCTGTAACGCGTAGGAACTGGTATTGTCCGGATCCTTCGGGGCCGCCGCTCCCGTCACCGGGTCGGCGCCAAACAGGCCTCCTAGCGGAATCTTGTTTTGGTTGGTGAACTCGAGACCTCCAATGTTCGTGCCCGAGCTTTGTCCACCCATCAGCAGATGGTCGGTGCTGTTGCCGACGTAGGCAACGTCCAGCATGCTATTCCAGGGCAGTTGGTGATCGATAGTCAGGTTCCACGAATAGGTCTGCGGATCCCAGTAGTCATTGGCGTCCGCAGCGTAGATGGTGCCGGCAGGCTGGTTGTTGCCAAACGCCGCCTGCTTCGGGATCTCCGGGAGTGTAATGGCCTGACCCTGCGGTGAGGCATAAGTTGCTATGTTCTGCGAGGTGCTCAACTGGCCGCTGTAGTCGTTGAACTGGTCGTTCCAGACGTACTCACCCCAACCGCCTCGGATCACGGTCTTCCCATCGCCATGCAGATCATAGGAAAATCCAAAGCGCGGGCTGGTCCAGGCAAGTCGCGTGGGCGAGCCGCCGTTGGGAATGCCCGGATCGATTGCATGCCAACGAACGCCGGGATACTCCACAATCTGCTTCCCTGCCGTCTGGTTCTCGTCCAGATCCTGCGCGTAGAGTTGCGGAAGCCAGGTCGCAAGCCCTACGCCCTGACGATCGTACCAGCGTCCCACATGATCGAAGCGAACGCCAAAGTTCACCGATAGTCGAGGCCGCACCTGCCAAGTATCCATCAGGTAAGCGGACGTCGTGCGATAGGCCATATCCTGCACCACTGCTGCGCTCTGCTGCTGGAAGGAGCTGGCGATGCCCATCATGAAGTTCGCCGTCGGATTATTCGAGCCTATCTCCGTTCCCGGCGCTACGCTGCTTCCAGTCACCTCGTTCGGAAGCGGCGTGCTACCGTAGTACAACTGGCCGTTCGGCGAATCATAATAACCCTGATCGTTCCCGACAAGCTCTGTAAAAGCACCAAACTTGAAGGTGTGGGTACGCCAAACCTTGGTTACGTTGTCGGTAAACGAGGGAACCGCCTTCTTCAACGTGTATTCCCCGGACGGACCCCAAAGAGCCGGCTGTGTGATGTTGGGAAATGTCATTTGAGACGGAGAGTTGATAGATGGCACCACCTCGGATGCCGAGCTGTAGACGGTTCCATAAGGGTAGCCCAGCGTGCTCTTGTAGATCGCCGACAGATCGCTCGGCCGGGTCGGCGAGTTGTCCCAGCCCCAGCCAAAGATGAACTCGTTGGTCAGGGTTGGCTGAATCACGCTGACAAAGTTCACCGTTGCCACGCGCGATGTGTTTGGTTCCTTCATAAGACCGCCAGGGTACTGCACAGAGTCCGCCGGCGTGTAATAAAGTTGCGCCTCGGTAATGTACGTCGTCGCACCCTGCTGGAAGGTGACAAATACCTTGTTGTTCTGGTTGATGTCGTAATCGACGCGGCCGCGAACCATGTAGCCGTTCTGCCGGTTGGAGTACGGCAGCTCATAGTTGTAGCCTCCGGGAGTCGTCGCCGGATTGGCGTTCGGCGCCGGGAACATCTTGGCCAGCGCCGTGGCTCCAGGATCTACCGGAACGTTGGCAGCGTCGATGGCGTGGCCGTTCGGATCCAAGTATCCCGTCGGATCCGCACACCAGTTCACCGCCGAAGGGCTGAATCCGTTCGGACACAGCGCTGAGTTGCCGGCACCGGTGGAGGTGAAGTTGCCGGACAACATGCCGGCGCTCGGGATATAAGACTCCAACGGAGCGGATGCGGCCAGTATCTGGTTGTAGTACTCATAGCCGACCCAGAAGAACAGCTTGTGCTTATACCCGGGGATCGGAATGGGGCCGCCGATGTTGCCGCCCGGATAGTAGTACTGCCCCTGCTGTTTCGGCAGCTTGGAGTCATCGTTCAGCCAAGTATTGGAGTTCAGAGCCTGGTTGCGGGCATAGAAATAGAGTTCGCCGTGAAGCTGGCTTGTACCGCTCTTGCTGGTCGTATTGATCACCACCGGCCCGTTCTGCGCGTCTGCCCCGAACGTCTGCTGGACCTTCACTTCAGCCGTCATATCCGGGTTGGGAACGGCAATCGAATAGCAGTTGCAGC
The DNA here is from genome assembly GCA_027335345.1 of Granulicella sp. Classification (GTDB taxonomy): domain Bacteria; phylum Acidobacteriota; class Terriglobia; order Terriglobales; family Acidobacteriaceae; genus Granulicella. Next base: position 13,135 of record DAHWOF010000197.1, read on the forward strand.
CGGGGTCGATGATGTTGGCGCCATCCAGGAGAAATCCCGTGCCGCCACGGTAGGGCGCGCCGCTGGGAGAGTAACCCACACCGTCCGTGCTCCCTGTCGGAGCCTCTGCCGAAAAATCCACCGAGCCGCCGCCAGAGGTGCCATTCGGTACATAGGTTACGCCCGGCAGAATCTTCAACAGCTCGGAGACGTTCCGGCTCTCGATCGAGAGCCTCTCCAGATCCTTGGAGGTGATCACGTCCGAACGAACCCCTGAATCGGTGGGGATGATCTGTGTCGGCGCAGCGGTTACGGAGACCGTCGTATTCATCGAGCCAACCGCCAGCGCAATTCCGGAGACAATATGCATGTCGCCCGAGTTCATGACGATGTCGATCTTCCTCCAGGTCTCAAACCCCCGTGCCCGAACCTCCACCGTAAAGTTCCCGGCTGGGACTGCGGCGAAGGTGAAGTAGCCCGCGCCGTCCGCCACCGTGGAACGGTGGTCGTTGGTTGCCTCATCGATCAGCGTGACCTGCGCCTTCGGAATCACCGCCCCGCTCGTGTCCTTCACCGTTCCTGACAGACTTCCGGTAACAATCTGGGCAGAAGCTCCCATCGCCATGCAGCCGGCAGCGATGGCCAATGCGATCGATAACGTCCTTGCCGTTCGGAAGATCCCGAACACCCAGGGAATACGTTTTGTCTGGATCACCGTCTTTTCCTCCCGTATCTCATCCTTCTGAACCCTCCTGTTCAGTCCTGAAACTCCATGCTCCGGCATTCAAAACCGGGTGTAGATCCAAAAGACGCCCGAATGCAAAAATCCTCTGAACGGTCTTCTGGAATCCGTCGTGGAATCTAGGTTGCGCAAACAACGGGTGACAAGTAATACTCGGTGTTTTACTGTAAATTTTCATTGTTTTCATGCAGATACAGCGGAATACTCAAAGCATTCTTGGCTGCACGGCAGTCCAGGAGCAGGGCTGATTGAGGCCACTTTCGGAGGTCCTTGACACCATCCTCCGGAATCCTGTCTACTGTGCGAAGGCTTTGCAAGGCTTCCGGAATTGGCTGAACCCTGCCGGCTGCGGCTCGAGTTTGATCTGCCGTCAGGAGCCCATGGTTTGCATGCCTCCTGCCGACGCTCAAATCAGCGTTGCGCTCTGGCCGGTCATCCGGCCGATCGTTTATTGCCTTCTGAAGGCGGGAAATGGGATGAAAGCGGCGGTTGATTCTCCACGGAGCGGTGAGACGCCGAACGTGGAGGAAGAACAAGACAAGGAAAGGCGCGAAGCCGTGCTGGCAGAGCTTCAGGCTATCCTGGACAGCTCCGTCTTTCGCAGCGCCTCGCGCTGCAGGCAGTTTCTTCAATATATCGTTCAACACCAGCTTGACGGTCACCCGGAGCAACTGAAGGAACGCACCATCGGAACTGAAGTCTTTCAGCGTCCGGCGCATTACTCGACGGGCGATGATCCGGTCGTTCGTGTACAGGCCGGCGAGGTACGCCGCAGGTTGGAGACCTACTACCAAACGACACCTGCCGACTCGCCCCTCTGGATCGAACTCCCCCGCGGCTCCTACGTTCCCACCTTTCATTGGCGGTCGCTCGCCACTGCCACTGGACCGGAAACAGCGCCGCCCACCCCTGCTCCGCATCCTGACACGGAGGCGTCCCACTCAGCCACCTTCCCGCCGGACCCACCCGCGGTTGCTCCGGCCAGGCCATTTCGATTCGGGCGCCGGCTGTCGGCAGGCATCGCTCTTCTGCTGCTCATTACCGCCGCCATCTTCGCCTTCAGGTCAGATCGCAACAAGCAGCAAAAAAGCGCCATGGACCAGTTCTGGGCGCCCATCTTCAACACCCGGCAACCGATCCTGATCTGCCTGGCCAAGCCGGTTGTCTATCGCCCCACCCAGGATCTCTATCATCGCTACCAGATCTCTCACCCAGGCACCTTCGCCACGGAGGCTGACCGCACCAACCAGCCGTTGCCCTTGAATTCAAGCGACAAGATCTCCTGGGATGACCTGTACCAGGCCTCGGACTATG
>DAHWOF010000199.1 GCA_027335345.1 Granulicella sp.
ACCTTGACATGTACAAGATTGCCGGGGCCCGCGAGATTCCCAAGATCGAGGTGCACGTGATCGAGTCCTACATTGGGCAGAGTTCAACGGACGCCTCCGGCATCGGAGAGCCGGGCGGGATCATCGCCACGCCGGCGGCCATCGGAAACGCCTTTTACAACGCCACTGGCGTCCGCATCCGGCAGTTGCCCATGACGCCGGCTGTGGTCCTGGCGGCCCTCAACCAGCCCCTACCCCAATCGGAGGCGCTATGAACTCCTTCTCTCTTGCCGACTGTACCTCCGTCAATGCCGCGCTCGCGCAGTTGAAGAACGGCGCGGTGATCAAGGCTGGCGGCGTGGACCTTCTCGACCGCATGAAGAACGGAACCGACCAGCCGACGCGCCTGGTGAACATTCGCAACATCAAGGAGCTGCGCGGCGTTCACGCCACGGATCAGGGGCTGACCATTGGCGCACTCACCACCCTGGCGGAGATCGCCGCCGACCCGACGATTCGCGCGCAGTACACCGTCCTCTCCGATGCCTGCGGGCACGCCGCCACGCCGCACATCCGCAATGTGGCTACCGTGGGCGGCAACATCCTGCAGGGATTGCAGTGCTGGTACTTTCGCTCCGCTCAGTTCGAGTGCATTCGCAAGGGCAAGGATCAGTGCTTTGCCTTCTCCGGGCTGAATCAGTATCACGCCATCATGGACTACGGCGGATGTCCTTCCGTGGCGCCATCCTCCGCAGCCGTTGCCCTGCTCGCCCTGGACGCCGGCATCGAGCTTGTCTCGGCGTCGAAGGGCAAGCGCAGCGTGGCCATTAAAGACTTCTACATACAGCCCGATTCGAATCCGCACCGCTTCAACGTGAAGGAAGAGGACGAGATCCTCACCGCGGTTCACATTCCACGGCCCACGGCCGGAACGCGCTCCGCGTATCAGAAGTACGGCGACAAGGAGAGCCACGACTGGGCCCTGGCCGATGCCGGAGTTGTGCTGGAGATGAATGGCGCTGTCTGCCGCCGGGCCGTGGTGACCATGGGCGCAGCCTCACCCGTCGTCCGACGTTCCCCCGAGGCCGAAGCCGAGCTCACCGGCAAGCCCATCACCATGGAGACGGCTAGAGCTGCCGGGCGTGCGGCGATGAAGGGCGCGATGCCGCTCTCGATGAATGCTTACAAGGTGCAGTTGTTTCCGGTTGCGATCTACAGAACCGTTCTGCTGGCCGCCGGGCAGATGGATCGCGACCCCAGCGCTGCCGGCTGAAGAATGGCCTGCTGGAGGCTAACCGAACTTGCTCAGAAAGGAAGACGAACCGGAGATGACACAGCCAGAAGGTAATCTCGCCCAGCCCTGCCGTTGCCTGCGCACCAAGAATCCCTACGGCTCGACGGCGCAGAACTCCGACTCGTGGCTGCCCGGAGTGGATGCAACTTCCAGTTACTGGTGCCTGTTGACCATGAGCCCGGCTGGTCCGGACGACCACTACGTCCATCTGTCGCGCTGCGTCCCATCGCGCGGCTGCTATCTTGCCGAGACCGAGTAAGGCGCTGCGGATGCGTCCAAGGCATCTCGGGCAATCTCGGTTGATGGCATTTTCAGTGCTGATGGGTTCTATGAAAGGGGATGCGTCCCGAAGAGAGCTCGCAGCGGCGTTTTCATTCAACCACAGCCGGCAAGCCTGCCGGTGACCCCAAGCTTGGGGGAGACGCCCATCGAAGTCGAGGCGTCCCGTTACACCGACACTGAAAAGGCTAGGGCATTTCTCCTGTAGTTGTAGGTGGGGTCTCGACACCGATGGGCGTTTTCCACCAAAGAAAACGCCACCGCACGCCCGCTGCGGGATACCCAACAACAGGAGAAATGCTCTATAGCGCCTGCCTGTGCTCCGGTCCCCGTTCCATCTGAGCCATCGGAATAGGTTGGGTCATCCTTGATGACGCGAACCACCTCGCTTGCACCGGCGCCAACCCGCTGAAGGGAAACCTTTTGCCAATTCAAGGCAGTTCCCTATGCAAAGAGTTGCGGCCGCTCCTCATAGAAGGTAAAAATTCCATCATCTTTTCAATAACTTACCGTTGGCATTTGAATTGCTCATAGAGATGCCGAGGTCAATTTGAGACAGTGGCTGAGCTGGGGACTGGCCTGAGCTTCAAACAGGGCAGGTCTCCGCTGGAGAAGGCTCAGGGCACGGACGGCTGGGATGGCTGGTTCGTTCGCCTGGGACTTTTTCTCCTCTGCTCAGCCAGAGCGCCAAGAGCCTCGCAAGGAAGCTCCGGGTTCAGCCGGTCACCAGGGCTGAAGGCGGGGGCGAGACGGTTTGAAGTTTGTTGGACCCCGGCTGGAGTGGGCTGGAAGCCGGGTAAAAAGAATCTCCGCAACGGAGGCGAAAGATGATCTTCAAGAAGCTGATGTACCTTTCAGGTTTGTGTATGTTTCTGGTGGCGGCGGCAGGCGTCAGCCGGGCCGACTCGTTTACCTTGACCGAGGATGGATGCTCGGGCGGATGCGGCGCCGGTCCTTACGGCACCGTCACTCTGACCCAAAGCGGCTCGAATGTGGACGTCACCGAGACGCTGGCCAGCGGTTATTACTTTGTGAATACGGGAGCGGGTAACCCACTGGCGTTCAATCTGAGCACGCCGGGCACGATCACGGATGTGGCCAGTCCCACCTACTTTGACGTTGGATCTAGCCCAGCGACCGCCTCAACGTTCGGCAGCTTCACCAATTCGATTGGATGCACCAGCAATTGCGGTAACGGCGGAAGCAACTCCTTCAACATTCCGACGACGCTCAGCTTCACCGTGGAAGGCGTGGATGTCTCCGACTTCACAACCAACAGCGATGGCAATTACTTTGCCACCGATATTGGGGAGGCTGGGATGGTCAATGGCCAAATGACCATCATCGCCACCGGCAACGTAGGCGGCGGCATGATGCCGCCGGCGATGGCTCCCGAGCCGGCCTCGCTGCTGCTGCTGGGCACGGGTCTGCTGGGGTTGGCGGGCGTGGCGAAGATGAAGATGTCGGTTTAGCAGTCCTACCGGATGCCTGCGGGGAAAAACAATGCCCTTGCAGGAGAGGCCGCAAGCCGCTGACGGCGCCATCGCTGGTCCATCGCCGGTCCATCGCTGATAGAGATTCGCTGCGGCGGAGATGGCCCTCAGAGCGGCGCCGCTGACGGAGATTCGACAAGTTTGTTGACAGTGGAAAGAGGGGCCGGCTTCGCAGAGCCGGCCCTTTTTCCTGCTCAGCGCGTCGGCCAGGTTCGAGAGCGAAGAAGTGCTCCCGGCGCGATGGAACAAAATGTCGCTTACGAAAGGCGGACGTCTTGGCCAGGATGTGCTGACGAAGTGACGATGTCCGTGGCCGCAGCGCCGCTCCAGCCCCTGCGTCATGCGGGGAAGGCCAGCATGCTGTGAACCCACATCTCCAAAAACGAGATGCAAGGCGCCCGGAGTTTGACGGAGAAGGCGGATGTGAGCCAGCCGCCATCCGCTTCCTCTGCCTCCTCGGAGCAGCTCATGCCGGCTCGGCGGCGGCTTCCGCGTGGGACTGATGCAGCGGTTTTCGCATGATCAGCGCTAGCGGCGAAACCAGCAGAAAGAGCCAGGCCAGCAGATAAAAGACGTCGATATCGCTCATCAGCGCCGCCTGCTGTTGCAGCGTCATGTAGATGGAGCCAAGGGACTGATGCACGGAGTCGGCCATGCTGGAGCCGTGGAGGTTGAGATAGGCTGCGGTTCCCTGCTGCATCTCCCGCAGCCAGGGACTGGAGGGCGCCAGAGTGGCGGAGAGCCGGGTCTGATGAAACTGCTGGCGGCGAGCCGTCAGCGTGGTGACAAACGAGATGCCCATGCTGGAGCCGATGTTGCGCATCACGGCGTAGAGACTGGTGGCGTAGGCCATCTCTTCCTTGCGGATGGGATCCATGGCCAGGATGGTCAAGGGAAGAAAGATAAACGTCTGGCCGATGCCTTGATTGATCTGCCGTCCCAGGATGTCCCAGGTTCCCGAATCCAGATTCATGTTCGCGTAGCCGAAGAAGGCCAGACTGCCGATCACACAGCCGGCAAAGACCATCCAGCGGGCATCCATCTGCCGGTCCACCAGATAACCCACCAGGGGCATGCAGAAGGCCGTGGCCAGGCCGCGCGGGCTGGTCCACAGTCCGGCGGTCTCCGCCGTCCAACCCAAAAGCTCCTGCATGAAGAGCGGCAGCAGGATCAGGCTGCCGTAAAGCACAAAGCTGAGCACGACCACCACCACGGTCCCTGCGGCGAAGTTGCGATGCCGCAGCAGCGAGAGCTTGACCAGCGGACTGGCGGATCTGAGTTCGCGGACGACAAAGCCGGTGAGCATGACCGCAGCCGTGACGGCCAGGGTGGTGATGAGATGAGAGCCGAACCAGTCGTCTTCCTGGCCCTTGTCCAGCATGATCTGCAGGGATCCCATGCCCAGCGCCAGCATGCCCATGCCCCAGGCATCAAAGCGCATCGATCCGCGGCGGATGTAGTGCGGATCCGAGACGTAGAGAGAGATGAGCACCAGGCTGAGCAGGCCGATCGGCAGGTTGATGTAAAAGACCCAGCGCCACGTGAAGTTATCCGTAATCCAGCCGCCCAGCGTGGGACCCAGCACCGGAGCCGCAATGATGCCCATGGACCAGAAGGACATCGCCTTGCCGCGTTCCCGGCCGGGAAACTCCTCCAGAAGAACCGACTGGGAGATAGGTTGCAACCCGCCGCCGGTGATACCCTGCAAGATCCGGAAGAAGATCAGAAAGGGCAGGCTGGGCGCCATGCCGCAGAGAGCGCTGGAGACGGTGAACCCGATGACCACGGTCAGCAGCAGCCGCTTGCGCCCAAAGTAGTTGGAGAGCCATCCGGTGATAGGCAGGATGATGGCGTTGGCCACGATGTAGGAGGTCAAGACCCAGGTCGCCTCATCCACCGAGGAAGAGAGGCTGCCGGCGATGTGCGGCAGGCTGACGTTCACCACCGTGGTATCCAGCACCTCCATGACCGCGCTGGTCATCACGGCGATGGCCACCAGCCAGCGCCTGGAGATCTGCGGCATTTTGCGGGATGCGGCCATGACGGAGTGTTCCTTCAGTGCAGAGGGTGAGGGGTGGGCGGCGATAGGGTCTCTGGCGGCAGGGAGTGGACCGTCTCCCGCAGGATACGCAGGGAGCGCTGCATGGCGGCGCGCTGGGCGGCGGGCAGCGGGGCCAGGAGTTGCGCCAGCCGCTCCTGGGCTGCGCGGCGCGCGGCGCAAACCGTTCTGCGGCCGGCCGCCGTGAGGGCCAGCGCCAGCAGACGGCGGTCCTGGCGGGGGGTCCGGCGCAGCATCAGGCTTCTGGCCCGCAGCCCCTCGACCAGGCGTGACGCCGCAGGCAGCGACAGCCCGAGGAACTCCGCGAGCATGGAGAGCGAGGCTCCCGGGCTGCGGTCTACAAAGGCCAGAGCGCGGAACTGCTGCACGGAGAGATCGGGTCGGCTGTACAGGCGCATCTGCACCCGGATGAACTGCAGGACGACCGGGACGGCGTCCAGAATCTCGTTCGCGCAGTCCGCCGCGGAGACGGAGAGGGCCGTTGTTTTCCGCAACCGTTGCATGGTGCAATTATCGGTTTGAATGTTGGAGATCGCAATGATTGATTGGGAGGCTGTACCCTCCCACATCTCAAAAGACAAGATGGAAGGCGCCCGCCACCCGCCGGGCAGTCGGTGGAGAGTTCGCGCTCACCCACGCGCTTCAGACGCCTTAGCGCCTGACAAGCTTTTTCCGAATCCAGTAGACGATGACGCCGCAGTACGGTTGGAGATCATTCGTGTGGGACTCCCCGCTCCACTCTCCAAGCAGTCTCTCCCATTGCTGACGGCTAAGCGCGCCTCGCTTCATCATCATCTGTTGAAGGGCGCGGAGGGCGGCGGCGCGGCCATTCTTGAGGTGCGCCGCATTCAGATTCAGCACATCGCTCAGCTCGGCGTTGAACGTCTGATCGGATGAAGTGACCGTCCCGTCGGGCAAGTAGCGGATGAGTTGCTCGACATGGTGGTCCGGGTTTGCCGGATTGCGGGAGAGGCTTTTGTTCCCCTTGGAGGTGTCGCAATGCTTAATCGAGTCCGGCTGCCCGTCTCCGCCCATGCAGGAGCCGAGAAGATTCCAGCAGACCAGTTGCTCGTCTGGGTAGTTCGCCTGGCAATGCCAGTGCTCGATCTTCATCGAGCCTTGGACGGGGGCGGATGGACTGCATACAGTAGCTGCACAGGCCGCGCTGCTCGGTTACGAGGCATTGGCGCAGGGTGTCTTTGTCCGCAGGGCTCAAGTTGCCGTAGTCCGCTTGGGGTGTCAGGCGGTGCTGGGCGAGGCTGGGGGGTTCAACCCCCTTCGTGATGTTCCTCATTGGGTCGATTCCAGAAGGTTGATCAGCGTGTTCGCGCCGATGACCTCTGGATCGCCCCGGCCAAGCTTCTCCTCTACTTTGCTGAGCGTCTTCTTCGCCTGACTGAGCTCCTCGCGGTCGATCTCGCCCGCCATCTTGGACAGCAGCTCCTTGGTCTCCTCGTTTCGCCGGCTGACGTACATGACTTCTTCCAGAATGCGACTCGAATCGACACCGAAGGAACGTAAAGGCGTCGTCGCCGTTTCGCCTTCCAGAATTCTGATCTCATGCGGCAACGCCTCTCCTACCAACTGAGGAGAGTGTGCCGTGGCAATGAACTGGA
>DAHWOF010000222.1 GCA_027335345.1 Granulicella sp.
TAAGGTGGTGATCGGCACGCGTCTGAAACGCGCCGGCATGCACTGGACTGTCAACGGCGCCAACGCCATCACCGCCCTGCGCTGCGCCAAGCTCAGCGCTCGCTTCGAAGATTTTTGGGAACGCCGCTCAGATCGGATGAAGGCCGCCGCATGACTCCTTTTCACAAAGTCTGACGGGCGCCCTTCTACCCTGTTTTTTTGCTGCACGCCGCGCAGCCCGGGCACAGGCGGTCTCGAATGGACGGTTACCTGCCTGCGGCCGGCGGATTCCCGCCAGACACAACCACCAGCCGAAGCTGGTTCGGATCATGCAACCTGCGGTCGGATTCGAAGACCCAGGCAAACTGCCGGCGGAAGGCGCTCTCGCTGACCGGCTGTTGCTCGCCATCCACTGGATGGAGGACGGTGACGCTGCGCGGAGCGATGGCGGCCATCAGACTGTCGAGGTCATAGTGCTGGAGCACGCCGGGAACCACGCTCTGGGCCAAATCGCGCGGTACTGGAGCGTCGAACGCCGCGCGGTAGGTGGTTAGAGCGCCATCCAGCGTAACGCTGCTGATGCGCGGATCGAGCACGGCGGCATGGAGCAGTACCACACCCATGGGGCCAAACCCAGTGGCGGCAATCTGCTTCGCATCGACCTCCGGCTGCGCAGCCATCCAGTCCACGGCGCGGATCACATCGTCGGCGCGAACCCCAACCAGCGTCCTGCCAACGAGAAAAGCGCGCAGCGTCTCTTCATACCAGGGCCCCAGCAGCGCAGTCTTCGCAGCGTTGCCATCCACAGGCCCCGGCAGCATCTGCGGCGCAAAGACCAGGTGGCCGGAGGCCGCGAGCCTCTCTACATCGGCTTCCGCAGGTGGCCCCGCCGTCAGCAGCAACTCGGCGGGTCTCTTTCCAGCCGCATCGGGAATCGCAAGCAGGCCGCCGAGCTCCACGCCGGTCGCGCTGGACCACGAGACGGTCTCCAGGCGCCAGCCGGGCCTCTGTTCGGTGGTGATGATGCGCACATCAGGCGGCCTGGCGCCGGGCTTCGCCGTGATCATCGCCATGGCGCCCACCTCCTGCGCCATCCGCCGCTGCAGCGCGGCTAAAGCCGATTCACGGGCGATCGCTTGCGGCCTGGGCGGCAGCGGGGTCTCGGCGCGATCCAGGGAGAAGACCGTTTGGCTGCCGAGAGATGTCGTCACCTGGCCGGTTTTGGTGCACAGCAGCGCTTGCAGAGGGGGTGGCGGCAGCCGGGTCAGCGCCGGGATCTGGTCGCTGTTCATCAGCCAATGCGTAAAGAAGCCGACGATCTTTGGCATGATCGGGCCCAGATTGCCGTGATGCCCGGGACCATTGATCCAGCTCAGGCGGTCCTGCGCCCCGTAGAACGCGTAGATCCGGCGGGCTTCATTCCGCGAACTTCGCGCGCCTGCAAACGGAAACATATCCTCCGTCGTGGAGATGATCGCGTATGGCCGGGGCGCGGCCGCCTCCACCCAATCCGGAAAACTCAGGCCCTCCTTAAGAAAACCGGGAATCGTCTGTTCCGCCTCTTGGGGACCAAGCGTCGGAAGCAGCTCCTGGAAGCTGGTGATGTAGCAGGCAACTCCCGCGGCTTTCACCCGAGGATCCAGCGCCGCCAGGTAAGCCGTCACCGTCCCGCCACCGGAACAGCCCGCCGCGCCGATGCGGCTTGGGTCAATCTCCGGGCGGCTGTCCAGGTAGTCGATCCCGCGCATGGCATCCCACAGGAAGTAACGCGCGATATGCCTTCCGCCAAGCATCATCTGCGAACTGGCTTCGGTGTGTTCGCCGGTAGGCCGGCTGGCCAGGGACTTGCCCGTCGCTGGATCAAAGTACTGCAGCCGCTCGCCCTCGCCGATGGGATCGTAAGAGAGCACGGCGACCCCCAGACGCGCCAGGTTGGAGGCAAAATACCACGCGTCCAGCTTGCCAACCGGGGAGTGCCCCGGCGTCCAGATCACCGCGGGAACGCGCGACGCGGCGTGATCGGGCAGATAGAGGTTGGCGGTTACGGGAAAGTTGGGCAGGCTGTCATAGACGATGCGTTCAATGTGGAAGCCCGGCTCAGGCACGGTGCCCAGCACCACCGCGTGAAGCGGCGTGCGCCGGCTGGGCAATCCGCCGATCAGGCGCAGCACGGTCGAGCGCACCCAGGCCGCCCGTTGCTCCGCCTCGGCCCGCGTCTGGATACGCGCCACCGCCCGGTCCCGGCGCGCCAGGTCGACGCGCGCCATCTGGTTCCAGTATCGATCCAACTGTCCCTGCGAGCTGGCCGGGGGGACATCGCCCGCGCCCAGCGGAGCCGCCGCAGCCAGCAGCGCCGGAAGCAAAAGCAGAAGCAGCCACAGCGCAGCCGCGCGCGGCCTCCTCTCGCCATACACAGCCATCGGGGAAACCTCCTCGTCACCTGGAGCAGAATCTGGGCGGGCAGCAGCGTGGTGGTCCGTCGCGCCGTCTTCAACACCCGCCCAGAACCGGCGAGCCTGACGACGCCGCTCGCTCCCCGCTTTCCATCCAGCGCGTCTTCATCCCGCCGCAGTGGTCTAACCACTGCGCTCCGGGAGTATAGCACGGCGAACTCCCTGTGCCGGCGCATCCCAACTTGAGCCTCGAACGGCAGGGCATCGACGAAGCATCCCTGAGACAACGGGTCAGCTCATCCGCCTGCCCAGGCATCCGTTTCGACTGGCCGGACGACCGCGCCTTCAGGATGCCGCCGCCCCTCAGGTCCGGCCCCACTCCTCCGCGACGGGGAATGCGTTCGAAATATGCTCGAACTCGGCTCCCTCGGAGAGCAGGTAGACCGAGAGGATATCGAAGCGTAGAGGAACCATGCCACCCGCCGAACCAGGAAACTGGCGCAGATAAGCTCGGGCCAGCCTGCGCAGTATCCGCTGCTTGTGGCCATCCACGGAGCTCTCGGCGGGAGCAAAGTCCCGAGCCGTGCGGGTCTTGATCTCGAAGATCACCAGCGTGTCCCCATCCCAGGCCACCAGATCCAGGTCGCCGCGCAGGCGCTCGGCCCGCCAGCGCCGCGCCACCACCGTGTAGCCCAGGCTGCGCAGGTGGTAGAAGGCTGCGTCCTCCCCCCTTTCACCGGTCAGCAAATGCTCTGGTTTCATGCGCTTGCGGTCCAACCAGGAACGCAGCGCGGTATATGCGCGCTGCTCCAGTCGAAGCGCCGGCGAATCCACTGCCATCCTTGCAGCATAGCGCAACGCGCACACGCCGGCAGGCGCAAAGCCGCTTCGGCAAGCGCAGCGGCGGCAGGAGCAGGCGCGAGGCCGTTCTAAGGACGACATCTCCACAGGGCGCGCGATATACTTGATCGTGCACACCGAGCACAACCCAAACCACCCCCCAAAGAGGTCGCGGCTATGTCAGCAAAGTACATCTTTGTGACCGGCGGAGTTGTGTCGTCCCTCGGCAAAGGGCTGGCGGCGGCCTCCATCGGCTGCCTGCTGGAGGCGCGTGGCCTGCGCATCAACCTGATGAAGTTCGATCCCTACCTGAACGTCGATCCGGGAACCATGAGCCCGTTTCAACATGGCGAGGTCTTCGTCACCGACGACGGCGCCGAGACCGATCTCGACCTGGGTCACTACGAGCGTTTCACCCACGCCCGGCTCTCCCGCGATAACAACCTCACCACTGGCCGCATTTATGAGCAGATCATCACCAAGGAGCGGCGCGGAGACTATCTCGGTAAAACGGTGCAGGTGATTCCCCACGTCACCAACGAGATCAAGAACGCCATGCGCAAGGTGGGCGCAGACTGCGATGTGGCCATCGTCGAGATTGGCGGCACGGTCGGCGATATCGAGTCACTCCCTTTTCTGGAGGCGATCCGCCAGATGCGCCAGGAGATGGGGCGCGACCACACCTGCTTTGTGCACGTCACGCTGATTCCCTGGATCGCCGCCGCCCAGGAACTCAAGACCAAGCCGACGCAGCACTCCGTCAAAGAGATGCTCTCGATCGGCATCCAGCCGGACATCCTGCTCTGCCGCGCCGACCGCACCGTGCCCCGCGAGATGCGCCAGAAGATTGCCGCGTTCTGCAACGTGGAAGAGGCCGCCGTGGTGGTGGCGCGCGACGTGCCGTCCATCTATGAGGTGCCGCTCAACTTCTACAAAGAGGGCGTCGACGCCCTGACCATGAAGTACCTGCGCATGGAGACCCAGGCGCCGGACATGTCCCGCTGGGAAGACGTGGTGCGCCGCGCCTACCACCCCCGCGACGAGGTGGAGATCGGCATCGTCGGCAAGTACGTGGAGTATGAGGACAGCTACAAGTCGCTCAAAGAGGCGCTGGTGCACGGCGCGCTTGACGCGAACCTCAAACTGAAGGCCACCTGGGTTGAGGCCGAAGGGCTGGAGACCGAGGGTTTTGAGGCGCAACTGGCCGGCTTTGACGGCATCCTGGTTCCCGGCGGATTCGGCAAGCGCGGCATCGAAGGCATGCTGAACGCCATCCGCTACGCGCGTGAGAACCGGGTTCCCTACTTCGGCATTTGCCTGGGCATGCAGACGGCATGCATCGAGTTCGCGCGCAATGTTTGTGGGCTGGTCAAGGCCAACTCGGGTGAGTTCGATCCCGCCACGCCCCATCGCATCATCTACAAGCTGCGCGAGCTGATCGGGGTGGAGGAGATGGGCGGCACCATGCGCCTGGGCGCATGGGAGTGCGTGCTGGAGCCCGGGTCGCTGGCCGAAAGAACCTATGGCGCCACCCGCATCAGCGAGCGCCACCGCCATCGCTACGAGTTCAATCGCGAATATGAGGCGGTATTGACCGCCGGGGGCCTGCGCCTTACCGGCACAACCCCCGATGCAACCTACGTCGAGATCGTCGAGATTCCGGACCACCCCTTCTTCCTCGGCTGCCAGTTTCATCCCGAGTTCAAATCCAAGCCGCTGGAGCCGCACCCACTCTTCCGGGAGTTTGTCAAGGCGAGCTACGTCCATCGGGCCTCAGCCAGATCAGCCATCGCCGAGAGACAACAGAGCCAAGAGAGACAACCAGGAGCAGCGATCTCGGCAGACGTGGCCTTGCCCGAGGTTCAGGCTTAGAGTCTCTCCCGCCCTTCCCGCGCCGCCTGGAGCGGAGGGCTTCAGCCGCCGTTCTCTCGGACTATAGTTTTTCGTGCTTTGCACGATGACCTTCGCCACTCCACGGTATCCTTATACCCAGAGCGGATGACGATCCATTCATGACCATGCAGTACAACTACGGGCGGCGGCGCGGCTCGGGAGCCTTCTTTGGAGTCCTGCTGGCGTTGATCCTTGGAGCCAGCGCGTTGGGCGTCTTTGTCCATAGCGCTCGCTCGGGTGTCGCCGGCAAGCTGGCAGCGCTCATCACCGGCCGACCTCCGGCGGTTGGCTCCGCTCAGGATGTCGTGCGTCAACTGCGGCAGCTTCATCGCCTGCAGACCGCTGAGGACTCGCTGGATACGGTGCTCGACGCGCGGCCCGGGAATAACCCTCCTCCGTCCCGCACCGGAACCTCCGCACTGGCCGGCACGTCCCTTGCAGGATCGGCAACTCCACGGCCTTCGCCCTCCATCGCGCACTCGGTGATGCTCGTGCATGGACTCGCCGTGGCAGGCGTGGACATGGACAAGCTGCAACCGGATCAGGTTCTGATCAGCGTGGACTCCAGCACCCGCTCCATCCGCCTGGAGCTTCCCCGCTCTGAGATCTTCCGCACGGTTGTCGATACCGCCCGGACCCGAGTCTATGCACCGTCCAATTTCTCCTTCGTCCAGACCTCTCCAAGCTTGGACCCGCAGACGCTGCAAAGATCTCAGGCTCAGTTGCAGCAGGCAGCGATCAGCGACGGGATTCTGGATCTGGCCACCCGGAATGCCCAGACAGTCCTGATCGCGATACTCCGGCAATGGGGCTTCCAGCGGGTTGAATTTCGCTAGGCTTTGCAAGTTGAAGAGAACTTCCGTCCATTACGGTACGTCCAAAGGGGAGATGCAGGAATTGAAAGCGACCGCGCCCATATCCACCCGAGAGCCTCTCGGCGAACGGCAACCCGGCCTGCAGACCGTTCGGAAGCCGGCGCTTCCGGCGCTTACCGGTCTGCGCTCTCTGCTGGCGATCACCATCGTCCTGTTTCACTTCACGCCCTCCGGACTCACCTGGAGCCGGCATCCATCCATCACCCTCTATCCGCTCATCAACATCGGCTACGTATTCGTCAGCTTCTTCTTTCTCATCTCCGGCTTCATCCTGGCGTACAACTACGCCGGGCGCCCGCAGCCGATGAACGCCGTGGACTTCTGGGTAGCCCGCCTTTCGCGTCTGTACCCGGTCTACGGCTTCACCATGCTGGTCTCCATCCCCATGCTGATGACGGAGTGGGCGGTCCGTTCGCGCACCGACTTCTGGATAGGAGCCATCGCCACGCCCCTGCTGGCTCAGGGATTCTTCCCTCACCTGGCAACCTTCTGGATGACGGTCACCTGGACCCTCTCCTGCGAAGTGGTGCTCTACATCGCCTTTCCCTGGCTGCTGCGCCTGCCCTGGCCGCGCAGCGCCGGCAAGCTGGTGGCGCTGGGTCTTGCCCTCTGGATGGTAGGGCTCATTCCGCACGCCATCTATGTTCTGCGCAATCCGGACCAACTGACCCACGCCGCCAACCGCTATAGCGATGGTCCCTGGCTCGACACTCTGAAGTTCACTCCTCTGCCCTACCTCTGCACCTTCCTTGCCGGCCTGACGCTTGGCCGGCTTCATGAGGTCGCCAAACTCAGCGAACGCGCTCGGGTGATCCTTGGAACCCTGGGCCTGTTGAGCGTTTGGTTTGTGGCCTATCATCTGGCCGACTTCCTTCCCTACATCATGATGCATGGGGGTCTGCTGACGCCGTTGTTCGCCATGGTCATCCTGGGGCTCTCCGGCCCCAGCATCCTCGCCAGGCTCCTCTCCTGGGAGCCGCTGGTAGCCGTCGGAGCCTCCACCTACGCGCTCTACCTGTTGCACTTCAACACCTACATCCTGCTGCACAAGTACCACGTGCTGGACAAACTCCACCTGGCGCGGTTCGATCCCTGGATCTCCTACATCTTTGTAATTCTTTTGGCCGTCGCGGTGCGCAAGTGGCTGGAACATCCTGCCCAGCAAGCTATCGGTCGCTGGTGGAAGCGAAGAGCGGAGGCCAGGCGAGCCAGCTCCATCCTGGTCGGCTAAAGATTCTTTCGTGGAGGCATAGCCCGGCGCCTCGACCTTTATGGGCGTCTTCCCCGATGCGGCTTGTCACAGCAAGCCCGCTTCGAGAGCCCCACCCGCAAGCAAGAAAGCCATAGAGCCGGGCTGGAACGCGCTGGGCCGCGCCGGCGCTACGCCGTCACCAGGGAACCCAGCTTCTCGCCGGCGATCACCCGCAGGATGTTGCCGCGCTCGCGCATCGAGAAGATGATCATCGGCAGACGGTTGTCCTTGCACAGAGAGACCGCGGTGGTGTCCATCACCTGCAGGCCCAGCCGGATGATCTCCATGTAGGTGATCTCCTCGAACTTGGTGGCGTCGGTCACCTTCTTTGGATCCGCGCTATAGATGCCATCCACGCTGGTGGCCTTCAGCAGAACCTCCGCGCCGATCTCCATGGCGCGCAGGCTGGCGGCCGTATCCGTGGAGAAGTACGGGTTGCCGGTGCCGGCGGCAAAGATCACCACGCGCCCCTTTTCCAGGTGGCGAATCGCCCGGCGCCGGATATATGGCTCAGCCACCTGATGCATCTGGATCGCGCTCATCACCCGAACATGAACCCCTGTCTTTTCGATGGCATCCTGAAGGGCGATAGCGTTGATCACCGTGGAGAGCATGCCCATGTGATCCGCCGCGACGCGGTCCATATGTATCGCCTGCTCGGCCACCCCACGGAAGAAGTTACCACCCCCAACGACAATGCCGATCTCGCAGCCAGAGCGCGCTGCCTCGGCGATCTCCTGCGCAATGGCATTCACAAACAGCGCATCGACACCGAAACCCCGGCCGGCAGCCAGGGCCTCTCCGGAGAGCTTTAACAGAATTCGCTTATACATGCTACCGATCAGTGTACAAGTTCGCACAGCGGGCGGATTCCCACATCTCGTTTTTGAGATGTGGGCCACCCAGAGTTTGATGGAGGAGGCAGATTTGGGCCACCCGCCTCTCTGCACGACCCCAGCCCCGAGGTTCATCCCTTCGGCGCGCTATTTGTTCATCGCGGAAAGATAGTTGCAGATTCTTGCGTACTCTTCTTCGCTAAGCCGGAAGCGGAGCGCCTCAGCCGTCTCCTCCACCTGTTTTGCGCTTCTCCCGCCCACAATCGCGCCAGTAATCGCAGGGTGGTGCAGCGTCCACGCCACCGCAACCACACCCGGGCTCACGCCATGCCCATGGCCAATCTCGCGCAGCAGCGCCACCAGGCGCAGGTTTCGGCTCAACTTCGGCTCGTTGAATTCGGCGTTCTTGCGCCGCCAGTCGTCGGCTGGAAGCGCCGCCACGCGCTCGGCGCTCATCTTGCCGGCCAGCAGGCCGGAGAGCATGGGCGAGTAGTTGATAACGCCAATGCCGTTTTTCTGCGCAAAGGGCAGGATCTCGGTCTCTATCGCCGGGCGCAGCATGGAATAGGGCGGTTGCAAGCTGGTAATCGGAGCGATCTTCTGCGCGCGTTTCATCTGCTCCACGGAAAAGTTCGAAACCCCAATCCAGCGCAGCTTTCCCTGCTCGCGCAGCCGGCTCAGCGTCTCCCAGCCCTCTTCGATCTCGCCGTCGGGATTGGGCCAGTGAATCTGGTAGAGGTCGATGGTCTCCACTCCCAGCCGCGCGAGGGAAGCCTCCACCTCCTCCGCGAGCGACTCGGCCTTCAGCGAGTTGTAGATGGAGCGGTCTTTGTGCCAGCGCATGGAGCACTTGGTAAAGATGTAAGGCTTGTGCGATGAGGATCTGACCGCGCGCCCTACCACCTCTTCGGAGTGACCAAGCCCATAGATCGCGGCGGTATCGATCCAGTTGATGCCCAAATCGAGCGCGCGATGGATGGCGGCCACGGAGTCTCTGTCGTCCTGGGGGCCCCAAGCGTACTGCCAGTCGCCCCCGCCGATGGCCCACGCGCCGAATCCAATGGGAGTGAGGTGAAGATCGGAGTTACCAAGAGTTCGAAGTTCGGACGATACGACCGGAGTGGACATACCACTAGAATAGATGCCGCGGAGGGTGGAAACAAGCAGCAAACGCTGGGCGTCCCCATCTCGCCTCTTCGAGATGGGTGTTTGCAGGGCGCCAAATTCTCGCCCCTAAAGCGAGTGCGCGCCCAACCTCTCGGCTTTTGAAAGGTTGGGCGCGCCTGCGCCGCACTTGCATAAACCGCTCTCGGGACGGCGCCGCTGCAAGGCTCACGCCACGATGCCCCTCTCCCAGCAAAACGGCCTTACTGCCCGTTCAGCATGCCCATCACCGGGTCGGGCAGTTGTTCGTTGGCATGGTGCAAAAGCAGCGCCACGTCCCACATCTGCTCTTCGGTCAGAATGCCCTTGAAGGAGGGCATGCCGGTAAGACGGATGCCATTGTCGATCTTCCAATAGGTAGCGCCTGGAGGATCGTCGCTCACCCCCACCACCTTTCCGTTGTGGTGCCTGACCCACAGTTGTGGGGCGTGCGGAAACATCCCTTTGGCGATGGCTGCCGGCTTTCCGGGAGTCCCGTGGCAACCGGCGCACTGCAGCTTATAGGCCATAGCGCCAGTCTCATAGACATCCTCACTGATGCCAAAAGGAGGCTGCTGCATGTCGCGGCGAATACGCGCATGCAAGGCAATATGCACGATCTGCTTTTCATAGGGAAATGGCTTGTCCGCGGTGGCTACCGGCGGATTGCCAAACCGGAGGTACGCCCAGGTGCCGAAAAACAGAACGACAAACGCAAACAAAAAGCCGAGGAAGAACTTGAAGATGCCGCCGGACGCTCCAGCGCGCGTATTCGAGCCGCCAGTTGCCATGAAATCCATCTCTCCTTTCGATTTTCTACTTGGCTAGTGTACGAGGAAAATGGAAACCCGGTGCAAATTGAATTTTTACTTTCCAGAGGCTCATCGGAACTTCCGCAGGCCTGCCGGCGTAAGATACTCTGCAAGCTGCGTGCCCAGCCGAGCCGGCGCGGCCGATGCCAGGAAAGGATGTGCCTAGGATGCAGACCAGAATCACAGGAACCACCATGCCGGTCGTCGAAGCCCTCTTGCAGCCCGGCGAGAGCCTGATCTCCGAAGGCGGAGAGCTGAGCTGGATGTCCCAGACGATTGCCATGACCACCCATACCCAGATGGCGGGCGGCGGCGGCATCTTTGGAGCCATCAAACGCG
The DNA here is from genome assembly GCA_027335345.1 of Granulicella sp. Classification (GTDB taxonomy): domain Bacteria; phylum Acidobacteriota; class Terriglobia; order Terriglobales; family Acidobacteriaceae; genus Granulicella. Next base: position 10,363 of record DAHWOF010000222.1, read on the forward strand.
TGGCCGGTGGCGGCACCCTCTTCATGACCGAGTACACCGCGCAGGGATACCCCGGTGAGGTCGCCTTCGCCGCCAAGATTCCAGGCCAGATCCTCCCCGTCGAGATCCAGCCCGGCAACGATCTTCTGATTCATCGCCACGGCTTTCTCTGCGCTACGCCGCAGATCCAGCTCAGCGTTGGCCTGCAGCAGTCGCTGGGCGCGGGCATCTTCGGCGGGGACGGATTTCTTCTCCAGAAGGTCTCCGGCATCGGCACGGCCTGGCTGGAGATGGGTGGAGAGATGATCGTTCGCGATCTCCAACCGGGCGAGACGCTGCGCGTGCATCCCGGCCACGTGGGCGCCTTCCACGCCAGCGTCAACTTCCAGATCACCCGCATCCAGGGCATTCGGAACATGTTCTTCGGGGCAGACAGCATCTTTCTGGCCGCGCTCACCGGACCGGGCCGAGTCTGGCTGCAGACGCTTCCCCTGGCCAACCTGGCGCATACCTTGCAGCCCTACCTTCCCTCCGCGAACCGTGAGGTCAAGGACGTTGGAGCCGCAGCCGTGCTGGGCGGCATCGTCGGCAGCATGTTTGACAACCGCTGAGCGCGAGCCTGCCTCTGCCAAACCTCCCTGCCGGCCATCTCGCGGCAGGCTCATCCCACGACGAAGAGATTGGGAAGCACCTCGCCTGCGCGTCCTTCCACTACTTGCGTGAAGGCAGCGGCGTTCAGAGGCGCCTCCGGCCCCACATAGACCGTGCGAGCTCCGCTGCCTTTGGCCCAGTGCACGAAGTTCGCCGCCGGATACACCGATCCCGAGGTTCCTACCACCAGCATGCAGGTGGCAGCCGCCAACTCCCGCTGGATCCGGTCCAGCTCCAGCGGCATCTCGCCAAAGAAGACAATGTGCGGACGGAGACGGCCCCCGCAGGCGCAAAGCGGCACTTGATCGAAGCTGCTGTAGATCTTCCGGTCCTCCACCGGCGGACGCCCGCAATCCCGATCACAGCGTGACTTGGCCAGCTCTCCATGCATGTGCAGCAGCCGCGTGGTCCCTGCGCGTTCATGCAGGTCATCCACATTCTGCGTACAGATGAAGAGCCGATCGCCTAACGACTCTTCCAGTCTCGCGAGGGCGAAGTGTGCCGGGTTCGGCTGTGCGTGTTGAGCCGCCTGGCGGCGCATCGAGTAGAACTCCCACACCTTGGCCGGGTTGCGCTCCCACGCCCCCGGCGTGCAGACATCTTCCACGCGGTGACCGGCCCACAAACCATCCTCGGCTCGGAAGGTGGGCAGACCGCTCTCGGCGCTGATGCCCGCTCCAGTGAGCACAAAGACACGATCGTTTGACGCAAGGCGAAGTTGCATCCTGGCTCCTTGCCGAGGCTCAGGCCCAGCCCTCGCCTGCGCAGCCGCAGGCAGCTTGCCGAGCCGCGGGCAATCTGCCCGGCCGCGGGCGCTGGCGCTGGCGAAGATAAACGTGCTGCTTCCCATCTTACAGATCCGGCCCAGAAGGATGAGCCCCTGCTCTGCCACACAAACCGGAAAGAGCGCGGCCCGGATGGGGCGCCTGGGCAGCCGGCGAGCGAATCTTCTCCTGCTCCAAAGCGATGCAACAAGGCCGGGCGATGCGAATTGCTGGCATAATCAAATCCATGTCGAGCCTGCATATTCGGGCCATGGGTGAATCTTCCGGGTCTCTCTGGGATCTCAGCGCCAATCAGATTCGCGATCTTGCCGCATCGCTCCGCCCCACGCCCGGCGGCGGGGCCATCTCTCTGCTCAGCGCAACCCTGGGACTCGCCCTGGTGCAGAAGGGCGCCAGCGTCTCACTCAAACGAGCCGGAGAAGATCAGGCCAGGCACGCCGCCTTGTCCAACCTCTGCGGGAAGATCCCCGGCGCTCTGGATTCCATCGGCCGCCTGGTGGACGCCGATGCCCAGGCCTTCCAGAGTTATCTCAAAGCTCGTTCCCTCCCCCGGGGCACGGAGGCAGAACAGACTCGGCGCAACACTGCCATGAAGGAGTGCATTCTCCAGGCGACTAGAGTTCCCCTGGCCTCCGCCCGGGCGGTCTGCGCCGCGTTGGAAGACGCGGCCACCGCGGTGAATCTCTGCGATCTTCATCTGCTCTCCGATATCTTTGGCGGTGTCCTGCTGATGCAAGCCGCCGTGAGGGCCGTCCTCTTGAACGTGGATGCCAACCTGCTGATGGTCCCCGACCCTGGGACCATCTCCGCTCTGAAGCTGGAGAGACGGGAGCTGGAAGCAGAGTCGGAAACGCGCGGCGAGGCCATCGCACGGGCGTATCAGGCTCGTCTGGACGCCGCCAACGATCTCCGCTCCACTTCTGCGCCCTGAAGATGATCTTCACGCCATGCATCAGAAGGAAGCATCCAACCGGTTGAAGTGAGTCGGGGAATGAAGGGGACAAAAGCTGAGTTTGTGCTGGGGCAGATTCTGGCCAATGCCATCACCCATGGGGTCGGCCTGCTGCTGGCCTTGGCGGGAGCGGCGTATCTGATCCAGGCCTCGATGGGGACGGGTCCGTGGTGCGTCGTCAGTTGCTCGGTGTATGCCGGAACCCTGGTGCTCATCTATCTCTGCTCCACGCTCTATCACTCGCTGGTGGCCACCCGCGCTCGGCGCGTCTTTCAGGTGCTGGATCACTCTGCCATCTACCTCCTGATCGCCGGCACTTATACTCCCTTCCTGCTGGTCGCCATGCGCGGGAGGCTCGCCTGGATCCTCTTCGGCGTGGAGTGGGCTCTGGCGGCCGCGGGAGTTGTCTTCAAGAGCCTGGCGTTGGGGCGGTTTCCAATCGGTTCAGCCGTGGTGTACCTTCTGCAGGGCTGGCTTGCGGTCCTCGTCCTGCACCCCTTACTGCTGGCCATCGGCTGGGGTGGAATGCTCTGGGTGATCGCAGGCGGCCTGGCCTATACCGTCGGCATCGCCTTCTTCGCCATGGACCGGCTGCGCTACTTCCACGCCGTATGGCATCTCTTTGTCCTGGCGGGAAGCATTGCGCACTATTTCGCAATCCTGCTCTACGTGATTCCTCCAAGCCGCTTTCCGGGCAGATGAAGGGCGGTGACGCCGGCACCCGGCACGAGGAGACTCCGCGCCCTCCGCCGTCCCTCCGGTCGCGGCTCTGGAGATCATCTCAAGCACAGGTCGCGCCATCCTGGGCTGCGGCTTGCAGGATGGGAAGGTTCTCCAAATCCCCGCTGACGATATCATCTTCAGAGTTGGTGAATACCCGGGAGGGTCGTGCCCTGGCATCCTCATTCCACCCCATCCACTGAGCCTGTTGGGGAAGGCGGAGGCCTGCAAGACGCCGAGAGATGTCGAGGCGTCCGGTTACACCTGCACCGAAAAGCGGAAGACTGGAAAGCGGAAAACTGCCGCCACCGCGGCTGTAAACTCATCCTTCTTGCAGGAGAGCTGATTTGAATCGATATCTCTTCAAGGCCACCATGGTTGGGGCATTGGGCGGCTTGCTCTTTGGCTTTGACACCGCGGTCATCGCCGGAACCACCCAGCAGTTGAGCCAGGTCTTCCACCTCACCCCATGGACCCTCGGGCTGACCGTCTCCATCGGGCTGGCCGGCACCATCCTGGGAGCCATGACCTCCGGTGTGCTGGGGCAAAAGATCGGCGGCCGGGAAGCGCTGCGGATCATGGCCGCCCTCTATCTGATCTCATCGCTGGGATGCGCCTTCGCGTGGAGCTGGAACGCGCTGATGGTGGCGCGATTCATCGGTGGGTGGGGCATCGGCGGCTCCAGTGTCCTGGGCCCGGTCTATATTGCGGAGCTGGCTCCGCCCAAGTGGCGCGGCCGCCTGGTGGGCCTGTTTCAGATCAATATCGTGGTCGGCGTCCTGCTGGCTTACCTCTCCAACTACATCATCGTGCTGCAAAGCCTTGGAGCGATGCAGTGGCGCTGGCAGTTTGGCGTGGCCATTGTTCCTTCCGCGCTCTTTCTGTGGATGCTCTATGGCATTCCACGCAGCTCCCGCTGGCTGGTGACCACCAACCAGACCGATGAGGCGCTAGAGGTCCTGCGCCTGATGGGCTCGCCAGACTCCGCGGCGGAGCTTAAGGAGATTGTCGCTTCCGTCCACCTGGAGCGCGGGGTCAAGCCGGAGCCTCTCTTCCAGCGCAAGTATGCCTTGCCCCTGTTCCTGGCGGTCTCGATCGGCATGTTCAATCAGCTCTCCGGGATCAATGCGCTGCTGTACTACTCCAACTCGATCTTCGCCTCGGCGGGATTCAGTTCGAACTCCGCGGCGCTGCAGACCGTGGGCGTTGGGCTGATGAACCTGCTGGGGACGCTTCTCGGGATGAGCCTGATCGACAAGTTGGGGCGAAAGACGCTGATGCTGATCGGCTCCGCCGGCATGGTGCTGGCGCTCTCCGGAGTCTCCTGGGTCTTCTTCACCCAGACGCATCAGAGGCTGCTGATGGTCTGGTTCATGGTTTTTATCGTCTTCTTTTCCATCTCCCAGGGATCCGTTATCTGGGTCTACATCTCGGAGGTCTTCCCCTCCCGAGTGCGATCCAAAGGACAAAGCGTTGGTTCTTCGTCGCACTGGATCATGAATGCCCTGCTGGCGGGAGTCTTTCCCTATATCGCCTCGCGGAGTCACGCCCTGCCGTTCGTGTTCTTCGCGGTCATGATGGCGCTCCAGTTCCTGGTGGTGCTTCTGGTTTACCCGGAAACCAAGCAGCGCTCCCTGGAGCAGATCCAGGCAGGATTTGGACTAGGCTAGCCGCAAAGCGGTGAAGGTCCAGCTTCAACGGCTTGCAGAAGCGAAAGGCCATATTGATCGACATGAAACGGTTGTGCGAGTCCGCCCCGGAACATGGAACGGGCACGAGCAAAGGCAGCAAGCTGTCTCAGGCAGCCCTGAAAGGTCGGCGCTCAGGATGGGTCAGGCTATGGGCAGGGAGGCGCCAGGGCCGCTCTGGCCGGGAGCGGCACGCCGTTTTCGCTCTTGCCCTCTGGCCGCAACCCGCATCCAGGCGCAACGCTGCGCTGGGCGCGGAGGCCTAAAAAGAGTCGTGTTTTTATAACACACAGTGTTATACTTTTAGTACGAGGCGATTCAATGCGCGACTATAAGACAAAGTGGCTGAGCGCCTTGCCCGCCGCAATTCAGGTGGAACTTGCGTCCGGAAACGAGGAGGTTACGTATGGCGAAGCAAAGGAGTAAGGTCGCGAAAGCCATTCTTGAGATGGCTGACGACCAACGGCGTAGCGGTCTTCTGAGCGAGACTGAGCACAAGAAGATTACCATCCGCCATCTGGGCAAGGGCGCTCCTCGCGCAGCCGAGCCGATCACTGCGGAACAGATACGCACATTGCGCATCCGCGAAAATTTGAGCCAGGCGGTCTTTGCACGCTGCCTCAACCTCACTGTCGGATATGTTTCTCAGCTCGAGCGCGGCACAAGGCAGCCCAAAGGTGCTGCCTTAACGCTGCTCAATATCGTCCGGCACAAGGGGTTGCAAGCTATCCTCTGAGTCAAATGGAATCGCAGCCTCTGCTGCGAACCCTGTAGCATCAGCTACCTTTCCGCCATGCGCGCATGGGTCAGAAGAGGTTCGATCGGTGACAGACGCATGAGAGTCGGCAAAGTCGCCAGGCTGAAAGGCATATGATTTTTCCGTCGCAGGCGGGGCTCAACACTGTTCAGAGCGCCCCCTTCACTCGGAGATTGCTTCGCCGGCGGCTTGAGCTCCGGCATCGAAGCGCAAAGGGAGGTTCACCATGGGATTTGCTGTGCAAGCGCTTGGTATTGAAGCCGGAGGAAAGATTCCGCGCGAGTTCAGTTGCGAAGGCAGCGACACCTCCCCGGCGGTGCGCTGGACCGATGCTCCGCCAGAGACCATCAGCTTTGCGCTGATCCTGGATGATCCCGACGCGCCCGGAGGAACCTGGACGCACTGGCTGATCTGGAACATTCCGCGCAAGGCCACAGGCCTGCCAAAGAATGTGGCCAAAGCGGCGGAGTTCAGCGATGGCGCTCGCCAGGGGAAAAATGACTTCAACCGGATAGGATACGGTGGCCCATGCCCTCCACCGGGCAAGCCACACCGCTACTTCTTCCACCTCTACGCGCTGAACTGCAAGCTGGACCTGAAGGCGGGCGCCGGACGCGCAGAGCTGGACCGCGCCATCAAGGGCCATGTTGTCCAGCAGGCCGAGTGGATGGGACGCTATCAACGCTGAAGATTTCTTCCTGGGGCGTGACGCGGGACCTCGGCTTGCCTCTGCGTCTTCCCTCCTCCAGCCATCTCGGCAGGTCTGCTCCGGCCCCTGTCGGCACGCAAGACCGCGCTCTCGAGGGTCAGTAGCGCGGCCAAGCCGGAGGTGACTGGTAGCGCTGCCGGCGGAACAGCGGCGTGAAGAGCACACCGAAGAGAAAGCCGGCCACATGGGCCACATAGGCTACGCCGCCGGTCTGCACGGAAGCCACTGACCCAACGTTGAGCAACTGCATGAAAAACCAGAACCCGATGAGCAGGATCGCCGGAATGAAGGTGATGCGAATGAAGAAAAAGAAGAAGAACAGGGCGCGGATGCGATCACGCGGATAGGTAACCAGAAATCCTCCCATCACCGCGGCAATGGCCCCGCTGGCCCCCAGCGTGGGAAGCAGCGAGGCCGGCGAAGCGGCCATCTGGGCCAGCATGGCGACCAGGCCGCCGAGCAGGTAGAACAAGGTATAGGAAAAAGGGTTCATGGCGTCTTCCATCGCCGGACCAAACGCCCACAGGAAGATCATGTTACCCAGGATATGCGACCAGCTTCCATGCAGAAACATGGAAGTAAGCAGCGTAATCAGGTTCTGCCCAGAGAGGATCACGGCGGGAATCGCAGCCCACTGGAGAACAAAGGCATCCCCGCCCTGCAGCTCGTGGAAAAAAACATAGACGTTCAGGGCGATGATGGACATGGTCGCATAGGGAAAGCGCAACCGCGGTCTTGATGCATCTCCCAGGGGGATCAGGCCGCCCAAGTTCGAGTTCCTCCCAATGGTCTCTGGTCGAAGAGTATCAGGTATTCCGCGCTCCGGGCCGTACCCGGCCGCGACAGTGATAGCTTTATTGCAAAGGAGAGTTCCAGGACGGACGATGGACAAGAGTGCGGTTCTGAAGACGCTGGAAGAGTCTGGACTGGTGCCGGTGATGCGCGCGGACTCCGTGGAGAGGGCGCTGGCGCTGGCCCAGGCGATCTCCGCGGGCGGAGTCAAAGTGCTGGAGGTCACCATGACCGTGCCGGGAGCCATGGAGGTGATCCGGCGGCTGGTGAAGGATCGCCCCGAGATTCTGGTGGGCGCCGGAACAGTGCTCGATGCCGAGACCGCGCGCGCCTGCATGCTGGAGGGAGCGCAATTTATCGTCAGCCCGGCCCTGAACCTTCAGACCATTGAACTTTGCCGCCGCTACTCGGTCGCCGTGCTTCCCGGAGCTCTTACGCCCACCGAAGTCATCAGCGCCTGGGAGGCCGGCGCCGATGTGGTCAAGGTCTTCCCTGCCGGAGCGCTGGGAGGGGCAAAGTATCTGGCCTCCCTGAAGGGACCGCTGCCCCAGATTCCGATGATTCCCACCGGCGGCGTCTCGCTGGCCACTGCAGCCGAGTTCTTGCGCGCCGGCGCGTTTGCCCTGGGAGTGGGTTCGGATCTGGTGGATGCTAAGGCGCTGGCTGAAGGCCGCCCGGAGGTCATCACAGCAACAGCACAAAAGTACCTGGAGATTGTGCGTCAGTTCCGGGGCCAAGCCACAGCCTGAAGCGCTCCACGCATGCGCTTCGTCTTCGCTCTTTCCGTGCAGGGGACTCGTCCTGCTGTGAGATGCGTTGCGCGCAGGGAGCCAATCACAATTTTTTCTCCATCTGATCAAAATTCCTGACAAACTCCGCTATTCTGGTTACGCTCCAGCGGCACAAGCGCAGGCAGTGAAGACAAGCCACCCTTGACTCTTCGTCGCACTGCAATAGCTCCAGAAAGATGATCCCTGTAAATGCCATGTGGGTTGCGGACGGCGCACGCACGGGCTGGACTGCAAATAAGAGACAGACGCAGTTCCAACCTGTGATGTGGCGAATGATCGTTGCTGTCTGGTTCGCCACGGCAGCGGTCGGAGCGGCCCTCTCGCAGTCAGCCGCTCCACCGCAGCCTGGCCGGCTTACGCCGCAGCAATCGCTCTCTGTCCTTCTGCCTCCCGGAGGAGACCGTCTGCTATCGGTCCCCATTCCCCCGTCATGGTTCGCCTATCTTGAGATCGAGCAGTTACAAGGGATGGTCTCCGCGTCTGTGGAGGGTGCAACCCCAGCGCTGCAGTTTGGCTCGGATGCCGGCCTGCACTCGGTCATCAAAATTCCCGTTCAGGGCAACCCGCAAGGAGTTTTGCGGTTTCATCTGCATTCGCGAGATCACTTCCTTCCGGTCCGGCTTTCCATAGAAATGACTCAGCCGCGCGCCGCCCGGCTGGAAGACCAGGAGGTGCTCGCCGCCTATGCGGCCTACGCGCAGGCGGAGGCGATGCGCCGAGCGCGGCAGACCGGCGGCAACCCCTCCGCGCTCCAGCTCTATGACAAGGCCATTGTGCTGGCGCAGAAGACCTCTGACCGTCTTCTCCAACAGCAGGCATGGATCGGCAAGTCACGCTTCTTTGTCTACGATCTTGGCGACTACAAGCAGGGGCTGGCCTGCGCGCTGCGCGGCACCGGCTTGATCGTCAGCTCTGACATGGCAACGCCGAGCGCGGCGATGGCCATTGCCGCTCATGCCTGGAAGAATCTCTCTTCCACGGAGTCCTTCCTGGCGCACTACGCCCAGGGCATTGCCGCGGGCAACCGCTCGCTGGCGCTCTATCAACGCCTGGGAGATCTGTACTGGCAGGGAATCCTCGAAGGCAATCTCGCCAACGCCTATCTCGAGATGGGCGACGTCGTACACGCTCAGGCCGCGTCCCAACAGGCCCTGGCGATTGCGCAAAAGCTGCAGGACTTCAACGGAATTGCCTTCACCATGACGACGCTGGCCGGCATCCATGCCATGCGCGGCGAGTATCAGGCGGCGATCGACGCCAACCGGGCGGCCATCGCCGCGCTCACCAAAGCCCCTGACACCGACGATACCGGGCAAATCTGGCTCAACCAGGCAGAGATCTATGGAGATCTCGGCGATGCCGAGCACCAGCGCGCCGCCATCCGGACAGGACTGGCCCTGCTGCGCAAGGCGCATGACGCCGCCAACACCAGCAGCGGCCTTTCCTCTCTTGCCATCCTCGACATCCGGCAGCATCGCCTAGCCCAGGCGGCGCGCCATCTGGATGAGTCGCTTTCCCTGGCGCGATCCAGGCAACTCAATCGCGAACTCTGTATGGCGGAGCTGGGCGAAGCCGAGTTGCTGGCCGCGCGGGGCCGCAGCGCGACCGCGCTGGCAGAGCTTAAGCAAGCCATTGCCCTGGCCGCAACCAGCAAAGAAGCAGCGACCCATGCGCTGCTGCTCGAGTCTGAAGGCGATCTGCTGGCTCAAGCTAAACAGCCGACGCAGGCTCTGGCTGCCTACCGCCAGGCCGAATCGGAGTGGTCGGCGATGCTCGATGCCGAGGATGCGTCTCTGACGCTGGCCGACATCGCCCGGGTCGAACTCCGCCAAGGCCAGAAAGCCGCTGCGCTCGACCACATTCTGCAGGCGCTCGACGGCTTCGAGACCGCGCGCAGGCACATCGGCAGCCCCGATCTCAGCCAGAGCTTCTACTCCGCGCGCCAGGATTCGTTTGATCTCGCCATCCGCATGCTCATGCATCCCTCGCCTATCGGTGAGAACAGCGATGCGAACCCGGCTCAAGCCTGGAAGATCGCCGAACGCGCACGCGCCCAGACCCTTATGGACGCGATTCGCAGCGCTACCCGGCTCTCGGCTCAGCCGTTACCCGCCGAGGCCATGGAGAAGAGAGCGGCCGCCGAGCGAGCCGTTACGCAGGCTGAAAAGGAGGTCTTTCGCCTGGGCGCGCAGGCTCGATCCCTGAACGATCCTTCCTTGCGTCAGGCTGAGGCCCGCCTTCGCGCCCTGGTCTTTGAGAGCGATCAGATTGCGGTCGCCAGCCGCGAGGGAGCATCATTCAACCCGGGCGATCTGCTCCCCCCTTCGCCAGTCGCGGTGGAGCGCGATCTGCTCGATAGCCATTCCGCGCTGCTGGAGTATTGGGTGGGCCGGCACGCCATCTTTCGCTGGACGTTTACCTCCTCCGGGCTGACAGCGTCCGAACTGCCCAACTCCACGGACCTGCTCCGCCAGATGGATGATTTCAAACGCCTGCTTCTGGCGCGTGAAGACCATCCCGTCGGCGAAGACTTTGCCGGGCGCGAGGCACGGATTGCGCAGGCGGACCGCGAAGCCGCGCTGGTGGCGCAGCGCCTGGGCCAGGCCCTGCTTCCGCCGCTCGCGGCTTCCATTCATCGTCTGATCCTGGTTCCCGACGGCCCACTCGACTCCCTTCCCTTTGCCGCCCTGCGTAACCGCAAGGGCCGCTGGCTCATCGAACGCTATGAGCTGGACGTGGAGCCTTCAGCCGCCATCGCGCTGGCTCTTCACCAGCGCCCCGCGAACGCCCACGCCACGCAAATTGCCGTCTTTGCCGACCCCGTCTACAGTCACGACGACCCTCGCTTCCCGGCGCCTTCCGCAGCTCATGCGGTTGCCCTCAAGCCGGCGGAAGGCGCTTCTCTCCTGCGGACCACGGATAGTTTCGACGCCGCCGACCTGCCCCGCCTCCTGGGCTCAGAAAAGGAGGCTCAGGCCATCCTGCGCATCGCCGGGCCAGACCGCGTGCACCTTTACCTCGGCTTTCAGGCGACGCCGGAGCGAGTCATGCAGTCCTCGTGGAGCCACTTCGCCATTCTGGACTTCGCTACCCATGCCATCGTGAACCTCAGCGAGCCTGAACTCTCCGGCATCGTTCTCTCCACAGTGAACCGCCAGGGAAGGCTGGAGGACGGCATCCTTTGGCTGCATGACATCTATCGCACCTCCTTTCCCGTGCCCCTGGTGATCATTGACGGCTGCCGCACCGCCGACGGCAGGAACATCCCCGGCGAAGGCATCACGGGTTTCGCTCAGGCGTTCCTCGCCTCCGGCGCATCGGGCGTGCTTGGAAGCCTTTGGGACGTGGATGATGAGGCAGCCGACCGGCTGGTTCCCATCCTTTATCATGGGCTTATCGATCAGAAGTTGAGCGTGCCGGCCGCGCTCCGGGCCGCACAACTCAAGCTGATGGCTGACCCGGCTCTGCACGCTCCTTATGAATGGGCCGGATTCGTATTTGAAGGCAATGGACGATTGCAGGAAAACTTCCAGCAGCAATGAAAGTTCGCAAGCGCTCTCATGGGATACGATCTCGACTCGACTTCACTCCAGGCTCTCCTGAGGGCACTGCGGCCAGACAGCAGTGACTCCGCCGTCGCTTACGAGCAACTTCGCGTGGCGCTGATCCGTTTCTTCCGCTGGAACCACTGCTGGCCCGCCGAAGAGCTTGCGGATCTCGCCATCGATCGCCTTGCCGGCAAGCTGCGTGAAGATGACCGCGTGATTGCCCACCCGGCGCGATTTGCGCTGGGCATCGCCCGCCTGGTCGTCCAAGAGCATCGCCTTCGCCAGGACCGGCAATCCAGGGCTCTCTCCGAGTACGCGTCGGCAAACCATGACGAGCCGGAAGAAGAGAAGGAGCAAAGGCTGGCGACTTTGGAAGCCTGCCTCAGCCGGCTTTCTCCATCCAACCGGTACATCCTGGAGCGCTACTACACGGGCGATGCCGGCGATCGCATTCGCAACCGCCGGCAGCTTGCCGCCGAGCTGGGTCTGGATCGGAACGCTCTGCGCAACCGCGCCCTCCGTCTGCGCCGTCAACTGGAAGACTGCATCGAAAGGCGACTTGGAGACGATCATCGGCGTGATAGATCGGCCCAAAACAACACTATCAAGTGAGAAGTCACGATGAAACAGCGGAACAACCTACGCGAGCTCTTGCTCGACTACAAACTCGGTGAGATGAAGCAAAAGCATCGAGACCGCTTCGACGAGCGCATCTTCCAAGACCCGGAGTTCTCCGAGATGCTCGAAGAGGCCGAGTTCGATCTGCTCGATGACTACCGCGCCGGCCGGCTCTCCGCCGCCATGAAAGGACGGGTTGAGAGGGCATTTTCCCCCTCGGAACTCGCCGGTCCGCCTCTGAGCCCTGCGCAAAGCTCTCCGCCGCCTGCCCCCACTCCGCGCCGCCCAGGGATGCTTCTGCCTGCCTTCGCCCTTACCTGTTCAGCCTTGATCGTCGCAGGGATTCTCTTTGTATCCCACCGCGGTGTGCTCCGGTCCCTGGCCGGCAGCGCTCGAAGATCCAACCCAGCCTCCAACCTCGCCGTCCCGTCTGCTTCCGTGGAACCACAGGCTGCGGTAGCGTCCCTCTTGCTGACAGACGAGGTCGTCCGCGACGGCTCCGCCCTGCAACTCCGGTTGGCGCCGGAAACTCGCATCGTGCGCATGCAATGGGTTGTGCCGGCCGGGACCAAAGGCTCAGCCTTCGCCCTCAGCGTCGTGGCCGCACCCTACCTCCCTTGCGCCACCGTTGAGTCTTCCAGCGTCTCTACCCTCGACAACCAGCAGGTGGCCGAGTTCACCGTTCCCGCCAACATCTTTTGTGCTTCCGGCGATCGCTATCTGCTCTCGATCCGCTCCGCTCCGGCGCACGCTCCCACCATCCGCCAATACCTTCTCACGGTCGTTCGCCAGTAACCTCTGCGCATCGCTCCTCCCGGAACCGATCTTCGCAGCGGCGTCATCTCTCCGCCGGAAGCTCCTCTTGGAAAAGAGCGGATGTCGGCGTGTAGGTCATTGCCTTGCTCCGGAATGTCACTGGAAGGGATAGTGGAGTCGTCGGCCTGCATTCCGGGTAGGCTGACCTGCAAAGCTTGCGGGATTCTGCTCTGCGTTTGGTTGGGATGGGGCAGCTTGGGCAACACCTGGACGGGTGGCCCAAATCTGCCGGATCACTACGCTCCGGGCGCCAGTTGTCCCGCATGTTTGGCTCGCCGGCAACGGATGCTCAGCTTCTGCGCGTCAGGACGAAGGGGTTGGCCTGCGCCGTGGGCGTGAGGACGACGGTCTGAATGTCCACGTGCGGAGGACGCGTCGCGGCCCATACAATCACATCCGCAATGTCTTCCGGCTGCAACGGTTCGACGTTCTGATAGGTCTTGGCCGCGCGCTCCTCATCGCCCCGAAAGCGCACCTTACTGAACTCCGTCTGCACCATCCCCGGATCGACCGTGGTGACCCGGATCGCGGTTCCGTTCAGGTCAATGCGTAGTCCGTCGGTGATGAATCTCTCCGCCGCCTTGGTGGCGCAGTACACGCCTCCGTTGGGATAGGCCATGTGCCCGGCGATGGAGCCAAGGTTGATGATGTGCCCGTGGCCGCGCTCCACCATGCCCGGCAAGACGGTGCGGGTGACGTACAGCAACCCTTTGATGTTGGTGTCGATCATCTCCTCCCAGTTCTCCAGATCGTCAAGGTAAAACTTGCTCAGCCCGCGGCTGAGCCCGGCGTTGTTGACCAGCACGTCCACGGCGCGCCAGGACTCCGGCAGATCACGCCAGACGCGCTCGACGGAGCCTGGGTAGCGCACGTCCAGCGCCAGACACAGCAGGTCAGCCGCTCCCGCCGCGCGCAGCTCCGGCGCCATCGCCTGCAGCCGATCCAGCCGGCGGGCGCACAGCAGCAATCTGGCTCCGTGGCGCGCAAACTCCCGGGCTGTCGCCGCGCCGATGCCGGCGCTGGCTCCGGTAATGAAGACGATCCGGTCCTTCATGGAAGTGCTCATGATCTTTCGATCTCCTGTCTCGGGCCCGCTGGGCAGGGCCTCTGTCCTCAGGCTTCCTGTTGTACGCCTCTTCGGGTTCCGGGGGAAAGCCCTGCGGCGAGTTCAGCGTCTGATGCCTGCGGCCGGGGCTTTGGCGGCCAGGTCGCGGGCGATCAGGTCGCCGTGGAAGCGGCCGTTTTCAATGAAGATCTCATTCGTGCGTTCGCCGGCAACCACCACCCCTGCCAGGTAGATTCCGGGCACGTTGGACTCCAGCGTGGCCGGGTCGCAGACCGGACAGCGAGCATTGGCCTCATCCAAACGCACCCCCAGAGACTGGAGAAAGTTGAAATCAGGATGGTAGCCGGTGAGCGCGAAGACGAACTGGTTGGGAAGAGAGCGGGGTCCTTGCGGAGTCTGCAAGGTCACGGCGTCCTCGGTAATCTCACTCACCGTGGTGTTGAAGAAGGCTGCCACTTCGCCATTCTTGATGCGATTCTCAATATCCGGCTTGATCCAATACTTGATGTGGTGATGCAGCTCGGCTTCGCGGTGCGCCAGAGTGACGCGAGCCCCATGCCGCCACAGCTCCAGGGCAGCAATCGCCGCCGAGTTCTTTCCTCCAATCACCAGCACGTCCTGCCCAAAGTAGGGGTGCGGCTCATGGTAGTAGTGCATCACCTTGGGCAGAGTTTCGCCGGGGATGTCCAGGGTATTGGGCAGATCGTAGTAGCCGGTGGAGACGATCAGCTTGCGCGCCCGGTGGGTCAGCTCGCGGCCAAAGGCGTCAGTGGCATGGACCTGGAAGGCTCCATCGGCGCCGGTCACGCGGTCCACATTCTGGTACTGGCGCACGTCGAGCCGGTAATGCTGAGCGACCTTGCGATAGTACTCCAGCGCTTCCGCGCGGGTGGGCTTCTGGTGTGGCGACGGGAAGGGAATGTCGCCGATCTCCAGCAGCTCCGGGGTGGTAAAGAAGGTCATATTGGCCGGGTAATGGAACAAGGAGTTGGTCAGGCAGCCTTTGTCCACCAGGGCCACACACAGCCCGAGCCGCTGCGCGGCGATGGCGCAGGCAAGACCGGTAGGACCGGCTCCAATCACAAGCACATCCACTGCAGCCGCATCCGGCTTACGCTGGTTCATACTTTGATTTTACGGAGCTGCTCGATTTTTTGCGGCTGCTCGATCTTCCGGCTGGGGGCATGGACCGCCTTCAAGGATCAGCTCGCGCTCAAGGACCAGCTTTGCTCGCTTCGCGAGCAGGGGGAAGGGCGCGTGCGCCCGGCAGGGACTCCGGTGTCGCGGGCAGTGTTCCTGCGGGGAATGGGGAGGGCCACGGCGTACGGGCCAAAGAGGTAAAGTTAGGCCATGGGGAAGATGGCTTGGCATCGGCGGTGTGCGGCGCGATCAAGGAAAGAGGTCGGCACTTGAGGTTCCTTCATGCCATCGGGGCGGCACTCCTATTGCAGGCGGGTCTTCCCGCCGTGGAGAGCGCTCCCCCGGCGCAGGCCTTACCTCAGCATCTGCGCTATGTTCGCTCTCTGCGTCTGCCTGCCGGAGCCTCCGGGGTAGCCTGTGTGGTGCTGGACGGCAGCGTCTATGCCCATGCCTCCAGCCCCTCGCTGGACGATCTCCGCGTCTTCCGCGTGACGGGCAATGGCAAGGGAGAATCAGGGCCGCGGGAGGTCCCCTTTGTCGTCAGTTACAGCCAGGCGCAGCCCTCTGACGCCCAGACGGCGACGGTACGCAATCTGCGGATGACCCAGGGTGCGCTGGAGTTCGACCTGGAGATGCCGGCGCGCGCCTACACGCAGGTGGATCTGCATCTGGCCGCGCAGAACTTCATTGCCACAGCGGAGGTGAGCGGGTGGAACAGCCGTGCGGAGTCCGGGCGCACCGCGCAGCATCTGGGTGAGTTCGTGCTCTTTGATCTCAGCGCTGAGCATCTGGCGCGCCGGACCTCGCTGGCTCTGCAGGAGTCCACCTTTCCAAAGCTGCACGTTCGGCTGCGTCTTCGCTCGCTCAGCGGCGGCGCGTTTCCGCACCTCTCTCCGGAGATCGTTCAGGGGGCAAGCGTTCCCGCCAACCGCGAGGCCCAGACGCTGTACAGCGTGGTGGCCGCAACTTCCGCCCTGGTGACGAGCGCGGGCGCAACGATCGCTGAGTTTCACGTCCCGGCCCATGTCCCCATCGAGCGGGTCCAGTTTCTGCTGGATCCGAAGAGTCGCACGGAATTTCTGCGCCAGGTAGTGGTGAGGGCGCAGGCGGAGCCGAGCAGCGCCGAGTCCGATCCTCCGCAGGAGGTGGTGAGCGGCCGGATCTGGCGCGTGGATCGCCCGGTGGACACAGGTGCTCCCGCCGTGAAGGCTGCCAAGCTGGCGTTCGCGGCGGTGATTGCGTCCAATCTGCACGAACCGGCGACGGTTCGGGTGGAAGTGGAAGACCAAGCAGAGAGGCCCCTGAATCTTCGAGCCGTACAGTTGGAGATGCGCCAGCGAACGCTCTGTTTTGACGCCTCCGCGGGTGCGGCTTATACCCTGCGCTATGGCGAGGCAGGGTTGGGCGAGGACGAGCCCGGCGATGGCGTGGGTGCGCTGGCCAGTCTGCCGGCAGATCCGCTTGTGGCTAAGCTAGGATTGGAAGAGGTCAATCGCGATTACATCCGGAGCCCTATTCCTGATGGGCCGGACCAGCGCAGCCCCGATCTTCGCTGGATCGCTCTGCTGGCGGCGATTGCAGTATTCGGGACCGCCGTCAGCCGACGAGCCACGCGGCAAGGAAGGCGAAGGTAGAGGGTTTGAGACGAGGCAGACAGAGGCGAGTGAGGGCCGGCAACTGGGGTGAGGGAGGGGTACTGTTGGCGGCGTGCCTGGCGTGCTCGGCTGGGGCGATCTGCCAGGCGGTTCCCGCAGCGCCCTCAACTACCCAGAAGGCGGTTCCGGCGGAGATCGCGGCCGCTCGCCAGGCGCTGACTGCAAGGCAGTTTCAGCGCGCTGAGGAGATGTTTGCCGACTTTGCCCGGTCGCATCCAGGCAATATCGACGCCGAGGAAGGAATCGGCGACGCCGAGCTGGGCATGCACCAGTATCTGGCCGCGGAGATCCAGTACCGCAAAGTGGTTGCGCAGGAGCCCGAGTTCTGGATCGCCCACGAGAATCTGGTGATTGTGGAAGCCAAGCTAGGCCGCTGGGGTGAGTTCGACCGCGAGCGCGCCTTGCTGCGCGACGCGCGCGAGCGCGGAGCCCCCGGCATCAGCGCCCGGGAGAGCGATGTGATCGACTCGTTCCATGTCCACGGAGAACGCTGGATTGTTCGCGAGTACTTTGAGCCGGTGGGCCGTTCGTTGACGCGCTACAACTTCGAATACTTTGGCCCCGATGGCCGGGTTCGGGAGTACGTCTCGCTGGAGTCCGCCGAGGCGGCCCGCCGGGCCCTGATTCGCAGCCCCAACGTCGTCATCGGGGCCGATCCCACCCGCACGCCGGCCATCAAGGACTTTGCGTTGAACTACTACACCCTGAAGTCCCATGGCACGATCAAGCTCTATCCCAAGGGCGAACCCCGCTATGAACAGGTGCGCGCCGATCTGATCCGCTGGTTGCGGACGCATCCCGCGCCGGCGGGAGACTGAAGCCGGGCCTTCGCTACGCAGGGCTCGGCAGCCGGCCCGGGAGAGCGGCTATCGCACGGAGGCATCCATCTCCGAGAAGTAGTTGGAGGGCTTGAGCAGCTCGCGCGGCTTGGAGCCTTCCGCCGGCCCCACCAATCCGTCACGCTCCATCATGTCGATCAGATGCGCGGCGCGGCCGTAGCCGATGCGCAGACGCCGTTGCAGAAGTGAGGTGGAAGCCTTGCCGAATTCGAAGACCAGGCGCACGGCATCGTCAAAGAGAGCGTCATCCTCTTCGCTCTCTGCCGCTGCGGACTCTTCGCCGGCCTTCTCGTCCTTGGGGCCCTCCAGGAAGCCATGCACATACTCGGCCTCGCCCTGCTCCTTCCAGAAGCCGGTGACGGCGGCAATCTCCTTTTCGGTGACAAACGGAGCATGCACGCGCTGCAGGCGAGATGTGCCGGGCGGGAGAAAGAGCATGTCGCCGCGGCCCAGCAGGCTCTCGGCGCCGTTGGAGTCGATGATGGTTCGCGAGTCCACTTTGGTGGCCAGGCGGAAGCTCATGCGGGTGGGCACGTTGGCCTTGATGAGGCCGGTGATCACATCCACGGAGGGCCGCTGCGTGGCCAGCACCAGGTGGATGCCTACCGCCCGCGCCATCTGCGCCAGCCGGGTGATGGCCTCTTCCACGTTGGCCCGGTCCAGCATCATCAGGTCGGCCAACTCGTCGATGATGATCATGATGTAGGGCAGCGGCTCCTGATTGACGTCCTCAAAGAGGTACTCGCTGCCGTGCTCAAAGAGCTTGTTGAACTGCTCGATGTTGCGTACGTGATTGGCGGCCAGCAGCTTGAGCCGGCGTTCCATCTCCCGCACCGCATTGCGCAGCGCGTTGGCGGCCAGCTTCGCCTCCGTAATGATCGGTGTAAACAGATGGGGAATGCCTTCATACATGCCCAGCTCCACCCGCTTGGGATCCACCAGGATCATGCGCACCTGCTCGGGAGTGGACTTGAAGAGTACGCTCATGATCATGGCGTTGATCGCCACGGATTTGCCCGAGCCGGTAGAGCCGGCGATCAGGATGTGGGGCATGCTGGCCAAGTCGCCGGTCACGATGCGTCCGCTGATGTCCTTGCCCAGGGCGAAGGCCAGCTTGCTCTTGCTCTGCGCAAAGCTCTCGCACTCGACCACCTCGCGCAGCCAGATGGTCTCACGCTGGCGGTTGGGCACCTGGATGCCGACGGTCGACTTGCCGGGCATCCGTTCGATCAGGATGGACTCGGCGGCCATGGCCAGGCAGAGGTCGTCGGCCAGGCCGGTGACGCGGGAGTACTTGACGCCGGCGTCGGGGCGGAACTCAAAGGTGGTGACCACCGGCCCGGGATTGATCTGTTCCACGCAGCCGTCCACGCCGAACTCGGCGCACTTTTCCACCAGGATCCGGGCGTCCTCGCGCAGTTCGGCCTCGCGCACCTGAGCGCGCTCCTCGGAGCGGTAGAGCAGGGAGCTGGGGGGCAGTTTGTAGCCGCGCACGGACTTGGGGGTGATGGCGACGGCCGTCAGGTTGGCATCGGCGCGCTGGCCAAAGGCGATGTTCTGGGCAGCAAGGTCGGCCATGGGGGAGGGCATGGGGGGCAGCGCCGGAGCCGGGGCCGGGGAAGCTGCGGGGCTGGCCGCGGCAGGCCGCGCCGAAGACTGGGCCAGGGACGGGACCTGCGTGGGCGCAGCAGACGCCGACGTCCGGGAGAGAATCGGCGCCGGCGTGCGCCGTTCCGGTGCGTCCAGCCAGCCATCATCTTCGGCCTCGCGCCGAGCCGGAGCCGCTGCTTCACTGAACGGAAGTTCGGGCTCAGCAGCGCTACCCAACGGCGCGGCGGCTGCGGCCAGTTGTTCCGCAAATGGAGCTGCTGCCGCCGCTGCCACTTGCAATCCGGTAACCGGAGCTTCATCCACCAAGGTGCGTGGCATCGACTGCCAGACCGAGGGCGCCTTTTGACCAGCCTCGGGTTCTGAAGGGATTCCCTCCAGGCTTGGCTCGGCGGGGGCGCGGCGGCGGCTGAACCATCCAAAGAGGCTCGAGAGCAAGGAGCTGCCGGACTCCGCCTGCTGCTGCAGCTTCTTTTGGCGGCTCTCCTCCAGCTTGCGCGCTCTGGCGGCGGAGATCTCCCGTTTGGAGGCGAACTCCGGGTCGAAGTCCTCGGGCTTGGCATTCCTTC
>DAHWOF010000230.1 GCA_027335345.1 Granulicella sp.
CGAAGAGCCAGGTGCTGATGGAAGAACGGCAGAATGTAGTCCACGCCCACGCCGCCCGTCACACCCCAACCCCACATCAAGCCCTGCCCAGCGGGGCCATTGGTGCGTTCACCGCCTCCCAGCGTGTGGAGGAAGGGCACAAATCGCCCCAGCGGCAGACGAAAGATGGGGCCGCCCTCCGCGGTATATACCAATTGACTGCAGGTCTCCCCTGTGCAGGAGGGGACATATTCCCGGTGCTCATTGCTGCCGGAAAAGTAGCCACCCTCCATCTGCACGCCAAAGTAACGGTTGAAGTAAACCGAAACGCTCAGCGTTGCGTTTGGGTTATAAACACTCTGGAACTGGTAGCCATCTACGCCGCTGTTGTCGGGATGGAAATAGCCATAACCCCCGTAGATGTCGACCCGCGAGTCCACGATCTGCTCTCCCGCCTTGGTGGCCTGGGCGGAGCAGCGCGCCGCGGCTCCCAGCGTTACGCCAAGACTGAGAAGACCAAAGACCATCCGGGCCGTAATGCGATGCATGGTGGTGCTCTCCTCCACAGATTCCATTCCCGTCCAGGCTGACTCGCTTCGCGCAGACAGATCGAGAAGTCCACTGGAATCAGAACGATGTGATAACTCTAATATCTTAACAAGCAGACCAATCCGCACTGGGCCAGATGGAAACTGGCTTCCTCATCTCCCGGCGCACTTGATGCCGGACTCTGAAACGAATAAACTCATCCTTGATGAAAGATACCAGCTTCCGAGTTGCGCGATGTTCGAAGCTCACTGAAAAGTGTTGAACGAACTCGTGCGCATCTCCCGTGAACGGCTTTCATCTGAAATCTTCCTGGTCAGTTCATACTAATCCTACAAGCCTTTGCGGGGCACTCTATCTGCGATAACCCGGACCATTGTGGTCCGCAAAGGGGGGAACTTTGACTGCCTACAAGATTGCTAGCGAAGGAATTGCGAAACAGCTTCACTACAAACGACTGAATCATCTACAAGCTCTGGAGGCGGAGAGTCTGCATATCCTCCGTGAAGCCGTGGCCGAGTTTGCCCGACCGGTGATGCTCTACTCCATCGGCAAGGACTCCAGCGTCATGCTGCGGTTGGCTCAGAAGGCCTTTTATCCAGGCAAAATTCCGTTTCCTCTGCTGCATATTGACACCAGCTACAAGTTTCCCGAGATGATCGCCTTCCGCGACGAGTACGCCAAGTCGATCGGAGCCGAGTTGATCGTCCATCGCAATGAAGCCGCGCTTGCCGACGGCGCCAGCCCCTGGAAACTTGGCACACAGAACTGCTGCGCCGCGCTCAAGACGCGCTCGCTGCTGGATGCCCTGAACGAAGGAGGCTTTGATGCGGCCTTTGGCGGAGCCCGGCGGGACGAGGAGAAGAGCCGCGCCAAGGAACGCGTCTACAGCTTCCGTGACGCAGCCGGTCAGTGGGATCCCAAGAACCAGAGACCGGAGCTGTGGAGTCTCTACAACTCTCGACTGCGCAAGGGAGAGAGCATCCGCGTCTTTCCGCTCTCCAACT
The DNA here is from genome assembly GCA_027335345.1 of Granulicella sp. GTDB lineage: Bacteria > Acidobacteriota > Terriglobia > Terriglobales > Acidobacteriaceae > Granulicella. Next base: position 1,533 of record DAHWOF010000230.1, read on the forward strand.
GGACAGAGCTGGATATATGGCTCTACCTCTACGCCGAGCAGATTCCCATTGTGCCGCTCTACTTCGCCGAAGAGCGTGAAGCCGTGATTCGCGGGGGCATGATCACGATGGTGCATCCGGGGATGCGGTTGCTGCCCTCGGAAAGACCGGAAAAGATGATGTTGCGCATGCGATCTCTTGGCTGCATGCCCTGCTCCGGAGCGATTCGCAGCCACGCGGAGACGCTGCCGCAGATCATCCAGGAACTGATCGGCTTCCGGCGCAGTGAGCGCGAGGGAAGGGCGATCGACCACGATGAAGAAGGATCCATGGAGCTGAAAAAGAGGGAGGGCTACTTCTGATGAGTTCACAACCCCAAAACTGGGAGATGCAGCAAGAGCACTCCCGGGAGCAAAGATTTCGCGAGTTTCTCGATAGCCATTTGGAGCAAGAGATGCTGCGGTTCACCACGGCGGGAAGCGTCGACGACGGAAAGAGCACGCTGATTGGACGGCTACTCCACGACACCCGCAGTATCTATGAAGACCAGCTTGCATCCATCCGCGCCAGCCGCGTGAACCGTTCCGGCGGAGAAGTCGATCTCTCTCTGCTCACCGACGGACTCAGAGCGGAGCGCGAACAGGGCATCACAATCGACGTGGCCTATCGCTACTTCTCTACCGCCCGGCGCAAGTTCATCATTGCGGATACACCGGGGCACGAACAGTACACGCGCAATATGGCTACGGGAGCTTCCACCGCTGACGTGGCCATTGTGCTGATCGACGCCAAGGCCTTCCAACGCGCTGGAGAACTGCTGCCGCAATCGCGGCGCCACACCTATATCGCCAGCCTGCTGCGCATCCCACACGTAGTGGCAGCCATCAACAAGATGGATCTGGTGGACTACAGCGCTGAGGTCTTTGACCAGGTCAGCGCGGAGTTTAGCGAACTGGCCAGCCATCTGGAGCTAAACAGCATTGAGGTGATTCCGGTCAGCGCGCTCTCTGGGGACAACGTCGTGGAACGCAGCCAGAGGATGGATTGGTATAGCGGACCGACGCTGCTGGAGTATCTGGAGACCGCGCCCTTGGCCTTGCGCGAGGCCGCGGATGGGCCCTTGCGCTTTCCCGTGCAACTGGTGGTTCGTCCCAACGCGGAGTTTCGCGGTTTTGCGGGGCGTGTTGAGCGCGGCGAGGTGCGGCCCGGCATGCGCGTCAGAGCTCTGCCCAGCAACCGCGTCACCACGGTCAAGCGCATCCTCACCTATGACGGCGAGTTGCCCGCAGCCGGCTTCCCGCTCAGCGTCACCCTGGAACTTGAGGATGAGATTGACTTGAGCCGGGGCGAGATGCTGGTGGCAGAGACGGGGTCGGCGCCCCACGTGCATTCCTCCTTCCGCGCCATGGTCGTCTGGATGCACGAACAGCCGATGAACGAGGGCCGGACTTATCTGGCCAAGCACACAACTCGTACCGTCCGGGCTTCCGTGCGCAGGATCCGTTATCGCGTCGATATCCAGAGCATCGGACATCAGCAAAGCTCTCAGTTGCAGATGAATGACATTGCGGAGGTAGAGTTTACGACCAGCTTGCCTCTGTTCTTTGACGCCTACGCCGACAACCGCGAGATGGGAGCGCTGATCCTTATCGATCCAGTGAGCAATGCAACCGTCGGCGCCGCGATGATTATGGGCGCCGTCGACGAGGACGGGCAGGATGTTTCTTCCGACGAAGGCCAGAGTGAAGAGCAGGAGGCAGCCCTGGTCTGGTTGCGTGGCCTGGAACAGGAAGCGGTGGAATTGCGCGACCGCATCCGGCAGGCGGGCCGAGCCGCCGTGATCCTGGACGACCAATTGATTCCGGATGAGTCCCTGCCGGCGGCGATGCGCGCCCTGCAGCTTGCAAAGGTGACCGGGATCTCATCCCGAAGCGATCTCAGCCAGGCCACCCTGGCGTCGCTGCGGGATTTGGCTGGACCACGGTTTTATACCACAGCCGAAGCCGCCGCGACGCTGGCGCACGCCTGGACAAACCAGGAGGCGCAGCCATGACCGAGCCCGTGGATCGTATGCCCAACTCGTTTCTTGACCGCGCGGAGGATCTCTCCGCGGAAACTCTGGTCGCTGAGGTCGCTCGGCAGGTGACGCTCGAGTTCGGTGACCAGCCTGGTCCCGCAACCGGAACACCAAGCGTCTGCCTTACCAGCAGCTTCCAAACCGAGGACATGGTGGTTTTGCATATGCTGCGACAGCATCTTCCTCAGGTTGCGGTCATCTTTCTGGAGACCGGCTATCACTTTGCGGAACTGATCGCCTATCGGGACCAGATGGTGAAACAGTGGAACCTGAACATGGTGAATGCGCTGCCCAGAACCAGCCGGGAGGAGCATGAACAGCAGTTTGGCCTGTTGCATCTTGCGGACCCCTCCCAGTGCTGCGCCATTCGCAAGGTGGAGCCCCTGATGCGATCGCTGGAGCCCTTCTCCTGGTGGTTCACCGGACTGCGCCGGGAGCAGTCGCCTACCCGCACTGGCCTGAAGAAGATCGAGAATCATCGTCTGCCCACCGGAACAACCTTGAAGAAGGTGAGTGTGCTGGCAAACTGGAATTGGGAGCAAGTCGAGGGCTACGCGCAAAAACACGCTATTCCCCGGCTCTCTCTCTATGACCGAGGTTATCGCAGTATTGGGTGCGAGCCCTGCACGGCTATCCCTGCGGCCGGCTCCGACCCTCGCAGCGGCCGCTGGGGCGGCAAAAAGCTGGAATGCGGCATCCACACCTTCAGCACCAAAGAGGAACCTCCGGTTTCGGCGTGAGATCTCCGGCCGGCTTGCAGGCTCACCCAGGGCAAACCCTGTTAGGGTACTGGCTTCTGCGCCAGGGGAGAGCCGGTGAGACCGCTGGCAGAGTCGTTGCTTCCTCAATCGTCTGACACTCAATCCTTCGATGGTTCCATAACCACCTTCCCTGACCTATACTGTGCTGTTATGCGAGAACGGCGAAGAATTGTCGAGATGTGGCGGCGTGGCGAGGCGGCGGCCCTGGTCACTCTGGTGCGTGTGGAGGGTTCCAGTTACCGCAAGGTGGGGGCACGCCTGCTGGTAGGATCTGATGGACGATATGCAGGTTCGATCTCCGGGGGGTGTCTGGAAGCCGAGGTGGTGCGGAAGGCTCCCTGGATCGTGCGCTCCGGAGCGGTGATCAAGACGTACTCTACGCTCTTCGACGATACGGCGGAGATCCCCTACGGCCTCGGCTGTGGGGGAACGGTGGATCTGCTCATGGAACCGGTGGAAACACCCGAGTTTCAGGCCCTGATGGAGGCCCTGGCCACCTCGCTGGACGGAGCCTCTCACCATGTGACCACTTGGCTGCCAGGGCCCGGGATGCCGCTGCGGCGGCTGGTTCAGCCAGCGGCAACAGAAGGCATGGAGCAGATGCAGAGTGTCTTTGCAGAAACAATTCTTCCTCCTCAGCGGCTGATCATCTTCGGAGCAGGAGATGATGCCGTGCCGATGGTTGAGGCGGCATCCCTGCTCGGTTGGAGGGTTGTGGTCGTGGATGGAAGACCGCAGTTGGCGCGCGCCCAGCGATTCCTCCAGGCTCGGCAGGTGCTCGTTGCAAAGGAGTTCGGGGAACTGGACAGCTTGAGCATCGGAGACCAGGATGCCCTGGTGATCATGACCCACAGCTACGAACAGGATAAGACCTGGCTGATGGGTGCTTTGCAATGCAGGCCACGCTACCTGGGATTGCTGGGTGCGCGCCATCGCAGTGCCCTGCTGATCAGCGAAACCGCTGCGGCGATGGGTTGGAGTCTCGAGCAGATCTGCGAAGCTCTGTTTGCCCCGGTAGGTTTGAACTTGGGAGGCGACGGCGCTGAAGCCATTGCCCTGGCGGTGATTGCTGAGATCCAGGGATACCTGAATGGAAAGATCGGCGCTTCGCGCCGAATGAGTGCGCCGATGGTCATCGCCCAGGCGGAGCAGGGAAGGGCCCAGTTTGGCGCTCCGGGAAAGATCCAATCGCGGTGCGCGCTGTGAATGTTGCAGCCGTGCTCCTGGCCGCCGGGGCTTCGCGGCGGCTGGGACAGTCCAAGCAGACAGTGGTGCTGGGCGGCGAGACGCTACTGCGGCGAGCCGTTCAGGTGGCCCAGCAGGCCAAGCTACTGCCCATCCTCGTGATCGTGCGTGACCGCTCCATGGGAGCGGGTCTGTCTGGCTGCCAGATCGTCGTGAATCAGGTGGCTGAAGAGGGAATTGCCTCATCGATTCGTTGCGGTGTGGAGCAGGCTCGCGTCCAGGGAGTAGAGGGTGCGGTGCTGATGAGCTGCGACCAGATAGCGCTGCGGCCAGAACATCTGCACCAACTCTGCGCGCAGGTGGATCGAGTAACTGGGTCGCAATACGACGGAAAGATAGGCATTCCTGCCTACTTTCCAGCGTCGAGCTTTGGTGCTCTGCTAAAGCTCACGGGTGACGCGGGTGCCCGTGACCTGCTGCGCGAGGCAGCGTTTGTAACCGAGGAGGCTTTGAAGATGGATGTGGACACCGAGGTCGATCTGGAGAATGCCAGAGTGTGGCTTGAGACCGGAGCCTGATGCCGGCCCCGGGGACCCAGCGGGCTCTCCGTGATTCTGTAGCGTCTGGACGGTCTTGCTCTTCAGCGACGTACAAACTCTTCTTACCGCAGGACAGGAGTATGCTGAGCTCAGAATGAGCTTTTGGAACAGCAAGATGATTGTCATCAGGCACATCCTCCATCATCTGAATAGAGCGGCTGGCGTTGACCCGCACCTTACGGAGGAAGCATGAGCCGAATCCCCTTTGTGAAAGCCCACGCCTGTGGCAACGACTTTTTGATCCTAGACGAGGCCGTTGCCCACGGCCGACACGCCGTCTTGGCGCGAAAGCTCTGCAGCCGCAATACCGGTATCGGCGCCGACGGCATCGAGTTCCTCGACCGCCGGCCCAAAGGAGAGCTTTTTCTGCGCCTCTTCAACGCCGACGGCTCGGAGGCTGAGCTGAGTGGCAACGGTACCCGCTGCGTAGCCGCATGGTTGGTGGCCAGCGAGGGTCGGCAAGAGAGCGCTCTGGGCACCCACAGTGGTCTGCGCACTTGCCGCCTGATTCGCAAAGAGGGAGTCGACTACTGGATCGAGAGCAACATGGGCGTGCCGCAGGTCACACCAAAGGTCCTGGATCTGCCGGGGCTTGACAGTCCCGTCCAAGGCGCAATGGTGAATATGGGCAATCCTCACTTCGTGCTCTTTCCGGAGAGCGAAGCCTTCTCCTCCCACAACCTCACCTGGCAGGCGCTGGGAGCCAGGATTGCCGTAGATGCCGCCTTTCCCAAGGGAACCAATGTGGAGTTTGTCCGCCTGCTGGCTCCCAGTCACATCGCCTTTCGCATCTACGAGCGCGGTTGTGGCCCAACCACCTCCAGCGGCACCGGAACCTGCGCGGCGGCGGCGGCGGCCATTACCCTGCGCGGGTCCGCACGCAGACTCTCCGCCACCACGCAAGGCGGTACGCAGCAGGTCTCTTGGCCTGCCAACTCCAGCGAGATGCTGCTTACCGGACCGGCAGAGATCATCTGCACCGGCGAGGTCGACTTTGCCTGATTCTCTGCCGGTCCGTCCCAGGATCAAGCCAGGCAGCCGCATAGCCATTGTCTCTCCCGCCTCGGCCGCTCAGCCGGAGCTGGTCGAGCAGGGAACAGCGCATTTGGAGGCCTTTGGGTATCGAGCAATCGTTATGCCTCACGCGCTGGACCGCGGGCCGCTCTACCTGGCCGGTTCCGCCGCGGACCGCGCCAAGGACATCCATGACGCATTTGCCGATCCCAGCATCGATGGGATCCTCTGCACCCGCGGCGGCTGGGGATCAGCCGAGCTGCTTCCACTCCTGGACCGGGATCTGATCCGGGCCAATCCCAAGGCCTTTGCCGGCTACAGCGACCACACCTCACTCCACGTCTATCTCTGGAACCTCTGCCGCCTCACCACCTTCTACGCCCCCATGGTTGCGGCCGACTGGTCGCGCCCCGACGGGGTGGACGGACGCACCTGGCGCGCCGCCCTGGAGGCGGAGCCGATATGGTCAGTGGGACCTGCCGACGGGATTCGTATCCTGCGCCCTGCCGCTAAGTTGGGAACCTCTGTTGCAAGCTCCATCCAGGTGGAAGGCCGCATCCTCGGGGGTTGCCTCTCCCTGCTCACCGAGTCTCTGGGCACGCCCTATGCGTTGAACATCACCGAACCGGCCATACTGTTTCTGGAAGACGTAAACACCAAGCCATATCAGTGGCATCGGATGATTCACCATCTGCATATGGCTGGCCAGCTCCGCCACGTGCGCGGCGTTGTCCTGGGCGATCCTGCTTCCAACATCCAATCCTCCCAGCCGTCAGAACTCGCTCTGCTGATGGACGCCTGTCTCCATGCTCTCAGTCAGTATCCAGAAGAATTTTCCGGCCCAATCGCCATCGGCCTCCATTGCGGCCATGTGGACCGGCAGAACCGCTCCATCCCCTTGGGCGCGTGGGTAAGATGGAGCTACGACACAATAAGCGAGATCTCTGAGGGGTGAATAATTGCGTAAGAACCCAGAGTGAAGAACGAAGAAGAAGCGAGATTACAGAGTGAAGAAGCAGAACGAAGCGTCCGAGGGCCTGCAGAGCCAAGGCTCCCGTGAACTCCTCGGCGGCAAACACATCCACCTAATCGGAATCTGCGGAACGGCCATGGCCTCGCTGGCCGGGATGCTCCGCACCATGGGTCACCGCGTCACTGGTTCAGACACCGCTGCCTACCCACCCATGAGCGATCAACTCCGTGCCATGGGTATACCCATCCTGGAACCGTACAGCGCGGCGAATCTCACCCCCTCCCCGGATCTCGTTGTGGTTGGCAACGCCATCTCCCGTGGCAACGCCGAGCTTGAGTTCCTGCTGGATCGGCCGCCCGAGGCCCGCATTCCCTTCACCTCGATGGCGGCTTTGATCTACGACGAATTTCTCGCCCGGCGCGAGCGGCTCATCGTCTGCGGCACCCACGGCAAGACGACGACCACCAGTATGCTGGCCTGGATCTACGAGCTAGCCGGAGGCTCCAACCCTGCCTTTACCCCCTCGTTTCTGATCGGTGGCGTGGCGGAGAACTTCGGCGCCAGCTTCCGCGTAGCCCGGGAATCCCGCACCTTCATTTTGGAGGGCGATGAGTACGATACCGCGTTCTTCGACAAGGGCCCAAAATTTCTGCATTACTTTCCGGACGCCGCAATTCTGACTCATGTAGAGTTTGACCACGCCGATATATACGCTGATCTGGACGCCGTAAAGACCGCGTTCAAACGGATGGTAAATCTGATTCCTCGCCGCGGGCGTTTGATCGCCTATGACGCCAATCCCAACGTCACCGAGTGCTGCGCCAAAGCCTTCTGCAACATCGAACGTTACGGCTTCCAAACAGGCTCCTACTGGCAGGCCGTCAACCTGCAGCAGAAGGGCGCCACCACCACCTGGACGCTGCTCAGAGGCGGAGAAGAGTTTGCCCGCCTCCGCCTGCCCATGGCAGGCGAGCATAACGCACTGAATGCCACGGCCGCCGCTGCTCTGGCTGCCGGCCAAGGTATCCCAGTGGAGGCCATCACCCAGGCGCTGGCTAGCTTCCGCTCCGTCAAGCGGCGCCTGGAGGTCCGCGCCGAGGTCGCCGGCGTCACCATCATCGACGATTTTGCCCATCACCCCACAGCCATCCGAGAGACCCTGCGCGCCCTGCGCTCGGCTTACCCCGGACGCCGTCTTTGGGCGATTCTTGAACCCCGTTCCAACACCCTCCGCCGCAACGTCTTCGAGCGCGAATTGGTAGACTCGCTGGCCTTGGCCGATCAAGTTGTTCTCGCGGCTGTGTTTAAGAGCGAAGCCATTCCATCCCTGGAGCGTCTGGACCCGGAGCACGTCGTCTCGGCTCTGGCCACCCGCAGCATCCCGGCCTTTCTGTGCGCCGATGCCGACGAGATCGTCGCCACGGTGGCTCCATGCCTGGCCCGCAATGATGTGGTCGCCATCCTATCCAACGGCGGCTTTGGCAACATCTACGAAAAGCTGCCGGCTGCACTGCGGTAAGGGCGAAAATCTCTAGTGCAGGCTGAATGGCGATCTGAGTGCAACGGGATGAACATGGACGTTGACCTACCTTCCGATGCTGAACGTTCAAGCTTGGGAATTGGCGCGATCAATCGCAAGCACTCTCTCCGATTTCGGAGAACCCGGCCCGCTACGATAATCTCGCTATACTCCCTCTGGCATCCAACAGCTACTCTCCAGCGGTCTCCGCTCGCCGGGTCGCTCGTGCTTGCCACTCAACCTTTCGATGGATGCTGGGGGCGCTTCCGAGCCTATACAATCCATTTTGGTCTGTCATCCTCCCGCCACAGAGAGGCCATTTGAATCCAAATCCAGTGCTCAGGGTCCTTTTGGCCGTTCTGTGCCTGCCATCACTGTCCTTTTCTCAGAGCAAAAGCAGCAACCTTCCGTATGCTGTCTTTGTCTACTACCGAATTCATCCTGAGGCGTGGCAGTGGTTCGCGGCGCCGCCATTCACCAGTCGCTACGCTTACGCAGAATCCCTGCTGCGGTTCGGGATTGCCCAGCGGATCCATCATTGGGACTGGGAGTTGGAGGCGTCTCAACCTGCCCTGCTGGACATCCCCAAGGATGCCGTCTCCAGCGACATCGCGCAGGGCCAGCTAGGCTTCGGTGGCGCCTTTTATGCATCAAACAACAATCAGCAAAACTCGGCGGCCTTGTTTCTCAAGCAAGCGTTCGTCCGCTACAGCTTCAAGAAGAACGACAAAAAGTTACGGATTGGGCGTTATGAGTTCTTCGACGGTGCAGAGACAACCCCGACGAACGATACAGTCCGCTGGTTGCAAACCTATCGTGTTGCGCAAAGATTGATCGGCAATTTTGGGCTGGTGAACGCGCAGAGAAGCTTTGATGGATTTGACGGGCACTTTGGAAATCTGTCGGCCAGCAACGGAAATAAGTGGGATTTGACAGCAATGGTCAGTCGTGCGGATCAGGGTGCGTTCTCGAACAACGGCAATCCTGAGTTGAATGTCGACGTGCAATACCTGGCATACACCCATTACTTTCTCCACCAACACCTTCTATGGAGAGCCTTCGGCATCGGATACCACGATGGCAGGACAGGCCTGTTAAAGATAGACAATCGTCCGCTTGCCGTTCGCCAGGCAGATCACAAAGATATCCGCCTGGGCACTTATGGCGGAGATTTCATAGCATCTATGCCATCTCGAAGGGTCAACTTCGACCTCGTGGGCTGGGGCTTACTACAAAATGGAAGGTGGGGCGAGCAACAGGACCGTGCGTATGCTTGGCTTCTGGAGGGAGGAGTGCAACTTACCCGTGTTCCCACCGAACCCTGGCTGCGTGGCGGGTGGTCCGCGACCAGCGGCGACAATACCCCGGATAACAATAGGCACTCGACGTTTTTCATGATTCTTCCTTCGCCCTATATTTACGCTCGAGCGCTGTCCTACAACATGATGAACAACGAGGATGGGTATGTGCAGATGATTGATCGCCCGAGGAAGCATCTGGAGTTGCGCGGCGACCTGCACTGGCTGCAGTTGAGTTCCAGCAAAGACCTGTGGTACCAGGGTGGAGGGGCATTCAACAGCACATCTTTCGGATACATCGGGCGGCCAAGCG
>DAHWOF010000017.1 GCA_027335345.1 Granulicella sp.
TGAACCGGATACGGAGATTATCCAGCAATATCTACACGTAACCACCAACCTACTGGTGGACAGCCGGATCAGTCTTTTCGTCCTCTATCCGGGCCTGCACGTGTACGCGAGAGGCGGCGCTTACACCGAAATGGATTCCTACTCCGACCTGGGCGATGACGACCCCTTCATGCAAGGCATCAACTTCGGCGTGCTCTCCAACGAAACCGGCGGCCGGTTATTCTATGGCCGAAACGACGTGAACCGGGAGGTGCGGCAGGCCGAGACCCTGGGCTCCGAATACTACACCCTCACCTACCAGCCCCAGGCCGGCAAAGACGACGGCCGGTTTCGCCGCATTCGCGTAACCCTGCGCAATCCCAAGCTCCAGGCTTTGACCAAGACGGGATACTTCGGGCCGGACAGGAATGCCGCCGCGAATCCCCGCCAGCAGACCAACTTCAACCTGGTCGAAGCGGCGCAGTCCACGATACCGATGAATGCGCTCAGCCTTTCCATCGGCGGTCTTGTCCGTCACCCGGACTCCCGCACCATCAGCTTCAACCTGAATGTCCTTGGCCGCAGCCTGGGCTGGGAGGAAACCACGAAGGGAGCCTACGCCGCGCGCCTGCATGTCGCCGCCGTGAGTCTGGACGGCAGCAGCCATATCCTGACCTCCAAAGTGGAGACCGTCGACATTACCGGAACTGCTCCGGACCCCGCGCAGTTCGCCAGGTATACCAGCGTTCTTCCCCTCCGCCTTCGCATCCCGCGCAAATTCGCAAGCCTCCGCGTCGTCGCCGAAGCGGAAAACGGCGGCCGCATCGGCACAGTCGAGACGACCCGCAAGGCCATCGAACAGGCGCCGGCTGAGCCCACCCCCAAGCCCCTTCTGGTTCCCCGATCGGGCCCGGCGCGGGCTCCGGCTGGACCCACGGCGCCTTAGAGCCCGAGCGGACGATGGCGCCAGAGACGTGCGGCCCGGCGCCGGGAACCGGGTGCGGGAACCGGGTGAGGTAGGATCGAAGCGTATGAAACCTGCCCTGCCGTTTGCCTTCCTCCTGCTGCTCTCCTCGCTGAGCGCGGCGCAGACGACCCCGCGACCCGCCATCACCGGCATCTCGCACGTCGTGCTCTTTGCGGACAACCTGTCGAAATCGCGTGAATTTTATGTGTCGCTGGTGGGATGGGATCCGGTTCCGGCAGGCGCGGCGCATTCGGGAGTCCGAATTTATGCGAATCACTCTCAATACATCGAGCTGATCTCGCCTCCCCGGGCCGGCATCCTGGATCGTCTGGACGCAATCTACTTCTCCACCAGCGATGCCTCCGCCTTGCGCAGGTATCTTGGCGCCCACGGAGTCGCCGTGCCGGCCGCGGTCACCCGGTCAAGCGACGGCAGCCGCAGCTTTCAAGTGCTCGACCCGGAGGGCAACAAAGTGGGATTTGCGCAGCCGGGCAGGCATTTCCCGCCTGAACCGGCGGACGCATCCCGGCGGCTGAGCGCCCACATTCTGCATGCAGGTTACGTGGTGCGGAACCGGGCGGCCCTCGACCATTTTTATAAGGATATTCTTGGCTTCCACCTGTACTGGCAGGGCGGCGCGCACCCGGGAGAGACCGACTGGGTCATGATGCAGGTTCCCAACGGCGCCGATTGGTTCGAGTACATGCTGAATCTGCCGGCGCAACCCTCGCGATCGCAGTTAGGCAGTGCGGACCATTTCGCTCCCGGGGTAGTGAGTGTCGCCCAACTGCAGAGCCGCCTGGAGCGGCGTGGATGGGCGCCTCCCAGCGGGAAAAACCCCCAGGTGCTGGGCGTGGACGGCAAGATGCAGCTCGACCTGCGGGATCCGGATGGCACGCGCGTGGAGTTTATGGAATATCTTCCGGTCAAGCAGCCCTGCTGTTCTCCCTATACGGGCGTGCAGCCGAGTCCTCCCACCGGCTGGTAGAACGAGGGCGCCGCGCGGAGCGCAGAATGCCTGTTTTGATCCCACACGGTTTAGACTCCACGCCTTGAGTATTGCCCCTGTTCGCACCCCAGCGCTCTCTTGGGCGATTCCGGACCCGGGAAGAAGGCGGAATGAGGCGCCCGACAAATCCATGCCCGTTTGTCATACTGGACAGTGCCAGGTTCTCTGTCGGCTCATGCGGCGCTCTCCGAAGTGGAAACATTGCTGCGAGAGGTGTTTTGTGTCTCCCTGTAGCGTCGGAGAATAATTCTCAGTTTGTGCGGAGGGGCAGCATCTTGGAGAAATTCCGGCAGGGCTGAGCGCAGCGCGTGGGCCACGACCAACTCCGAGGGCGGCAGAGCGGGGTTCATGGTGCGCAACCAACTGCGGAAAAGGCGCCAGACCTCGTCCATGTGATTCAATGCCAGGTGCTGAAGCATTCCCTGCGCGACGCAGCCCAGCTGTACATGCAAGTGAAAGGCATTCATCTTGCGGCGAACGGCGTCGCGATAGGCCTGGCTTTGGCGGTGCAGATACTGGTCGCCCTGTCCGCGACGGCGGGGCTTCATGTCGGCCATCCAGAAGTGATATGCATAACTTCCCACCACATGCACGGCTTGCCGGAAGCCCAGTTCGATTTTGAAGCGGAAGCCGTAGAGCATGATGATTTCCAGCGGATCGAGGGTCAGATCGGTGGCCAGCAGGAAGATGGTGCCGCGGTGCGGATGACAGACGATGACGAAGCGCACCAGCCGCCCTGCCGGACGCCACAGCAGATCGATGGCGCGATAGCGCAGAGTGACGTTCTGCTCGCCGTAGACGGGGCTGGGCGCAGAGAGAAACTGGCTCTCATCGCGGGCCAAATCCTTGAGCTTCACTTTTTCGCCGTAGAGCCGCGGGCGTCCGCGGCGGCGGCACGCAGGCGCCGGCGCAGGCCAATAGGCCACGGCGTTGGACTTGGCGCGGGTGACAAGATGGTGTCCCTGGCCGAGTAACTGCGCAATCATTTTGCCGCTCGCGTAGTAGGCATCGGCGACCAGCAGCAGTTTGCGATCGAGGATGCCCGCCAGGGAAAACAGCAGCAAGGCCAGCTTATCGAGCAGGGTGCGGGTGTCGCGGTTGGACCAGACCAGCCCCTCGTGAATGCGCGAGACCAGGGGCACGGCGGCGACGTGGCCGGCCGGCCCCTGGACCAGCAGACTGACGGCCTGAAAGCTATGGCCCATGATGTACTCCGGCTTGGAGTTGCTGGCCGACTGTTGATGGAGCAGCTTGACGGCGGGCATCTTGCGGCCCTCCTTCGGAGCCTTGATGCCATCGGCCAGGCAAACCAGCCGCTCCTCCACGGCCATGGGCTGGAAGAGTCGCAAACACAGCCGCACCCAGCAGGCGGTGAGCGCCTCCAGGTCCAGGGCGCGGCTGTGAAACAGGTGCAGGAAGCGGCGATAGCCCTTGTTGCCGAAGCCGAAAAGGCGAACCAGGCTGGAGACGCCAGCCCGCTCCGGGCGGCAGCAGAGGCCGGCCAGAACCAGGATCATCCAGAGGAAGGTATGGAATCTTCTCGCCGCCGGGCGGAGTTGGCGGAGGGCGTCGAACCAGGCTATCCAGAGGGGCATAATGTTGATGCGAGCACGAACACCGATAGCAGCACAGCGCTATCGGTCACAAACCCGCAAACCCGTATCCTCGGCGTTATGCTTGAACTCAATGACCATCTCCAGAGAGACGCTCTTGCTGCGGCAAATCGAAAGGCTGAAGGGGCAACTGGCCGCGCTCGGCGATCTGCGTCCGGGCAGTTTGTCCACCCAGTACAACGTCTGCGGCACGCCCGGATGTCGGTGCAAGGCCACACCGCCAGAGAAACACGGGCCGTACTATCAGGTCAGTTTTACGCGCAAGGGTAAGAGCAGCTCGAAATTCGTGCGCAGGCAGGATCTGGCTGACATCCGCAAAGAACTGAAGAACTACGAGACCATGAAGATGCTGGTCGACCGCTGGATCGATCTGGCCACCGAACTATCCAACCTCCGACTCGCCAAAAAGCGCTCCTAAGCGAACGGAGAACTTGGCACTGTCCAGATGAATGTACACACCGCGAAACCACTATCCAAAAGAAGACGAACGAGCAAAGTTAACAACGGGCACTGGAGCTGCGAGGCGAGTTCTTTAACGTCTTCAACCACACGAACTTTTTGAACCCCGACAGCAATACGGGAGACGTCACCTTCGGTAAAGTGTCCGCTGCCGGGAATCCGCGCATCATCCAGGTGGCGGCGCGCATCATCTGGTAGGCATTGCGGCCGCGACTTCGTTTCTGGAGCTCAACGCGTTGTTTTAGGGGACACTCGGCCAATGCTCCTAAATGATCGTGAGCGTGGACACATTCTCC
>DAHWOF010000036.1 GCA_027335345.1 Granulicella sp.
ATGGTCTTTGCCTTTACCAGCAATGCCAGCGGCGTGATTACGGGCGGACAGATGGACTCCAACGGACCGTCGAATGGCTTCCTCGCGGAGGCATTCACCGGAGCCTACGCGGTTGGCTCTGACAACAGGGGCTATCTTCAAATGAAAGGCACGGGGTTGAGCAACATCTTTGCGCTTGCTGGCGGTGACCTGAACAGCAGTAACCAATTTACCCGGCTGACCCTCACGGAGATGGATGATGCGGGAACGTCACCCTCTGGCGTTACCGGCTCTGGGCGCTGCTACCTGCAGAGCAGCAGCCCGACGGTGCAGAGCGCCAACTACGTCTTTTTGCTGCGAGGCGAGTGGCAGGATGGGAGTCTGGCGGGGGCAGTCGGCTCGCTCGACTTCGGCAGCAGCTCTTCTACAGGGACCATGGATGCGGTGATCCAGGGCAGCTACACGGCGGATGAGACCTTGATCGGTTCCAGCCTTACCGCGGAGGGAAACGCCTACGGGGCAGCCACCTTCTACAGCTTCGGCAGCACCAGCAGCAGCACCATTCCGGTGGTGATGTTTCCTACCGGCGACGCGGCTGGAGACGCCGTCTTTATCAGTGACAATCCCCACAATGACAGTAGCGGAGCTAACTTCGTGATCGGCCAGGCCCGCTTGCAGACGGCCACTAGTACGCCGGCTGGGCCTGCGGTGATCTACGCATCGGGCCAGGATAGCGCGCAGGGTTACGCGGCCAAGGTGATGCAATTCGCAAACGGCGACATTACCCGGATTAAAAATGATGCGGGCACGATCAGCTCGAAGTCGCTCAGCGATGTCACGTTTGACACGGATACGACCACGGGACGCACCACGGAATCGATCTCGGGTCAAGCTGAGTCTGGTGTAGCTTTGTACGTCTACAACAGCAACGCTGCGGCTTATCTGGACGCCGCATCAAGCTCGTCGCAGTCCTCCGACTGGGTTGGCTGGATGGAGCCGCAGGCGGGGCCAAGCTCCGGTGGCTGGACGGCGGACGATCTGGCTGCCGGCTACTTCATGGGCTCTGTGGCGAACGGCGATCCGAGCCGTGGCTTGAGTTCCGGGATTCTCAGTGTCAGCTCCAATGGCGACATCTCCCCTTTTGCCCAGGACAAAGGCAGCCAAAACGATGCGGACTGGGATGAAGGGCTCAGCGGCGCGGTGGGTGTTACCGCTAGCGGCGTGCTGGCGCCAGACACCACCTATGACCCGACGGCCACACTAGGAATCTTTGATGTGAACGTAACGCAAGGTAGCAGCACGCAGACGCAGTCTTATTGCTTTGCAATCAGTCAGGACCAGGCGGCGAGCAACTCCAGTACTCATGGACGGCTAGCTTGCCTGAGCGCCGGCGGGACCTCGCCGCAGGTCACGGTGGTCCAGCAGTAGCTGTCCGGCGGATGGGCGAGTGCCTGTTGCGCGGGAGATGGCGAGGAGAAGCGGCTCCGCGGAGGCTCTGCATGTAAGATGTTGATCGCATCTCTCTTCCAGAACCTCGTCAAGCGGCCGATCGAAGGTATAACGATCATCGCGGCATTCTCCGCAACGATGCCCGCCGTCCATCTCAAGGCGAACGGAGGTTGATACCAGAACATGAAGACACGTCCATCGATCTTGCTGGCCTTCTTTCTGGAGCTGGCTGTTTGCCAGACGCGGCTTGCGGCATCCCAGACGCCCGTGCCAAAGCCGATCGGAGTCCCGCAAGGCCGCCTGATCTTTCAGACGAGCCGTGCATGGTCGCCCCGAATCAACATTGATGCCGATACGGTGATGGTTTATGGCGTTGATGGAACAACGGCTGAGCGCATCCGTTCCTGGAAGGCGCATGGCTATCATGTGGATCTGATGACGGGAGTGGCGTGGGGAAGGTATCGCGCCTATCTGGATGGAAGCTTCGATGGGAAGCAGCATTGGAACGAGACCCAGCAGGACAAGAACGGCAATCTGATTCTGCATGGGGGGCGCGATATTCCCTATATTTCGCCCAATCGTTCCTACGGCTTGTATCTGAGCAAGCAGCTTGAGTCCGCTCTTGATGCTGGAGCAGAGGCTGTTTATCTGGAAGAGCCGGAGTTCTGGGCTCGCGCTGGATGGAGCACAAGCTTCCAGCATCAGTGGCGGGATTTTTATCATCAGCCGTGGCAGGCGCCGGACAGCTCCCCCGAGGCGCAGTATCACGCCTCCCAGCTCAAGTACTATCTCTATCGCCGCACGCTTGCCCAGATCTTTCAATCGGTGAAGGCTTATGGCGCCAAGCATCATCGCTCGATCCCGTGTTATGTCGCCACCCACTCGCTGATCAACTACGCACAGTGGCATATCGTCAGTCCGGAGTCTTCCTTGTTGAAGGTCGGCGCCGATGGCTATATCGCGCAGGTGTGGACCGGAACCGCCCGAACTCCGAACGTTTACGGGGGCGAACTGCGAGAGCGTACGTTCGAAACCGCGTTTCTGGAGTACGGAGTTCTCCAGAACATCGCCCGTTCCTCAGGAAAGCCGATATGGTTCCTCAACGATCCGATCGAGGACAATCCGCACCACTCCTGGAGTGATTACCGCAAGAACTGGGAGAGCACGCTGGTAGCGTCGCTTCTGCAACCCGCCGTCTCCCGTTATGAAGTGCTTCCATGGCCGGAGCGGATCTTTGGGGATGGCTTCGCGTACCCTGCCACGGAACCTTCGGCTTCCAATCCCAGTCCGGCCAAGATTCCAATTCCCCAGGAGTACGCCACCGAGTTACAGACGGTCTTTCATGCGCTGGCAGAGATGCGGCAGCCGGCGGAGGCGACGCATTGGGAGTCTGCCGGCGCCAGAGGCATCGGCGTGCTGGTCTCCGATACGCTGATGTTTGAGCGGGCTTCGCCGGACCCATCCGATCCTTCTCTGGGAGAGTTTTATGGCCTTGCCCTCCCGTTTCTGATGCGCGGCATGCCCGTTGAACCGGTGCAGATGGAGAGCCTAAGCCGGCGATCGGTCGCCGCCGGGGCCCTTCATCGATACAAAGTCCTGTTATTGACCTATGACGGACAAAAGCCGCCTGACCCAGGTTCTCAAGCCGCGCTGGCCGCGTGGGTCCGGTCCGGCGGAGCCCTGATCGTCTTCGACGACGACAAGGATCCCTACGACAAAATTCATGCCTGGTGGAGCAAGGGGGATGGACAGATTCAAACGCCGTGCGACCGCTTCTTAAGGCAGCTTGGATTGAAACCGGGGGCCATTGGACTACACACGGTCGGCAGAGGGTTTGTTCTGTATGAGGCGAAGAACCCGGCGGCTCTTACCTATTTACCGGCTGGGCAGGAGGTTGTGTACCACTCGCTCCAGACCGTTGCCAAGGCCATCGGCTTGCCGCTCAGTGAAACCAATGTGTTGGTGCTGCGGCGTGGCCCCTACGTGATTGCCGCCGGCCTGGATGCAGAGGGCGCGAAGGAACAGAGCCGGCCGCAGCCTCCGATGTCTTTTACAGGGGACTTTATCGATTTGTTCGACAACAATCTGGCCGAGAGCGGCCATTTTACGATTGGACCGGGAGAAAGGGCTCTGTTACTGGACGTGAATTCCTTCCATTCAACGGGGCCGCGGGTCCTGGCGGCATCCGCCAAGGTCGCGATGGAACATCCAAGCAAGAACAGTCTGGCTTTTCAGGTTCAGGGGATCGAAGACACTCAGGGGGTGGTTCGAATCCTCTCCGCCAGGCCGGCGCGCGAGGTAGATCTTGGGGGGAAGCCGTTAGATCCAGGCTCCTATGAGTACAACGGCCGGACCTTGCTCATTCGCTTCAAGAACACGGCGGCGCCGCAGCAGATCAAGGTGGTCTTTCGCTAAGGCATTTAGGTGCAGGCGCATCCTGATGCTGCAATCTTTATCAATGCCTCCCGGGCTCAGGACCTCAGCAGGTTTTCCCGCTGAGAGGGAATAAAGACGCCGCAGGAAGCCCGCTTCCGGAGAACGATCGGCGGCAAAGAGCAGGCCGCGGCGATCGGAAAATAGCAACTCGCGGTCCTCGCTGTGGACGACGTTCTGTGAGCGCTGTGTGAACCACATCTTGTGCTGAGGGTGGAATGGCTGCATGGTTGAGGGATGAGGGATCAAGATGTACAGGCGCGGTCCAAGTGGCGAGGTTTGGTATCGGAACAGGTGAGAAGCGGCGAGAGCGTGAAGGCCTTTTGCGGTAAGCGAGGCTTGCGCGCGTGGGAGTTCTACGCGTGGAAGAAACGGCTGCGGGAGAGCGAAGGTTGTGGGTTTGTGGAAGTGACGGTGCCTGCCGCGGGGCAGCAGGAGCGGACGGGTGGCAGCCATAGAGCGATCGAGGTGCGCTTGCGGGCCGGGCGGAGTCTGGTGATTGAGCCTGGTTTCGAGGCGGAT
>DAHWOF010000044.1 GCA_027335345.1 Granulicella sp.
GACTTCAAATGCGGACAGGACGGTGTTTTTGACGTCATCGTTCATGGAAGGCTCCTGAGCAAAGACTCAGGAATAATGTAATCTAGTTACGTAGGTATGTCAAACTATTAATCTATTGCCAGACCTATTTACCTAGCTGCCTCAGCGAACAATCGTCCAAGCAAATGTAGAAACTCCAGAGTCTGCCGCTATGCGGCAGACTGCGACTTGCCGGAGACGGGCGTCAAGGGCGAGCCCGTGTACCACAAAGAGGGTGTGGGGTTGAAGAGATGGAGAGTGAGCGGCGACGGGTTCGTCGGGACGGTGAGAGCGCCAGGACTTGATTCAGACAGTTTGGGCGATTCTACGTCTCTTACGCGCCGCAAACTCTCTGGATTGGGCCAGGAGATGAAGGCGAAAGGCAGCCACATTGTGGTTCGGGTTAAGACCGGCAGGATAGGCGAGCATGAACTTCCGGGTGAGTTTGAGGACGCGAACGCGAGCCAGCCGCAGAGTGCGGAGCGTTAGTTGATCTCGAACGGCCCAGCGCGATGCAAAGGTGAATCCAAGCCCGGCGGCAACGGCGTTCAACAGACCTTCCGTCGAATCAATCTCCATATGGATATTCAATTCATCGCTCTTGAGCCCGGCTTGCGTGAGAGCGTTCTCGACGACCCGGCGCGATCCGGATCCGAACTCCCGCATGAGAAAGGGAGCGTCCTTCAAGGTCTGAATCTCCACCTCGTGATCGGCCCATGGGTGCTGCGCTGGAACAACCAGGACAAGCTCGTCCTCCATGAAAGCTTCGGTATGCACATCCTTGCGCAGCGCCGGGCCCTCGATCAACGCGATATGAATTCGGTGCGTGGTGACCGCCTCGAGCATGGCGTCGCTATTGCCGCTCATCGCCGTTACATTGACGCGTGGATTTTCGCGGAGAAAGCCTGCAACCAGGTTGGGCAAAATATATTGCCCGATGGTCTGTGACGCGCCGATGGCGAGCCGCCCTGCCTGTTCTCCGCCCGCGGCTACCACGGCGGCAAAGGCCTCATCGGAGATCTCCTTCAACCGCTGAGCAAAGGGCAGAAGAGCTGCGCCGCACGGCGTAAGCGTGACGCCTGCGCCGGTCCGTTGGAAGAGAGGCGCGCCGTAGCTCGCTTCAAGTTCCCGGATCTGTTGGGAGACCGACGGCTGAGTGATGTGCAACTCCTCTGCCGCGCGGCTGAAGTTGAGGTGCGTCGCGACCACCCGGAATACCTTCATCCGAAAGTTCTCGATCACGTCTTCCCCATTCCGTAGGCCAACTCTTCCAGATGCCCATAGCATCATCGGGAGCACCGCGCCAGACGGCGGGATGCAGTGAAGCTGGCATGAGATTAACCATGAAAAGAGTTCGTTGCAGTGAGCGGAGACCGCCTGGGCATCGAATTTATCAGGGTATGGGAGATTTAACCGCCTTTTCGAGCGATATTCGGCTGCGCAGGACGGATCATGTAGCTCGATCCATCAGCCCGCATTCAACAGGATCTCGCAGAGCGAATTTATCTCGTTCGGGTGACCGGCGGCGAATACCGTCGCGCAGGGCCTCCTCGTGGCGAACGCCGAATGGAACCTGGGGAGGGAAGTCCATTTTTGGGACCGGATCTGCACAGGGAACGCAATGGGTGGGATTGCAATTCGCAAACGCTCAAGATATAGTGGTCCAATTCCTCGGTTCCTCTGCAAAGAGGATGAAAAGGGAATCCGGTGAAAGTCCGGAACTGCCCCGCAGCGGTGAGCAGGTACGAAAGCCGAAACGACACTGGGCTGTTGGCCTGGGAAGTCTGGCAAGTAGGTTGAGCCTGTGAGTCCGAAGACCTGCCAGGAAACATTCGCTGACGCCTCCGAGGGGGGGCGAGGTGGCAGAGGCCGTCTCCTTAACCGGGGTCCATCCGCTGTTTCCCCGCATCGCTCCGTGAGGCCATAAGGAGATCTTCCATGGCCACGCTGCCGCATGAGTTTACGAGCCGGAATCTGCCCGTATCGCTTGAGCCTCCCAACCGCCAGGGTTCGCACGCAAGCGCGGCGACGGAGATTCAGGTGATCAACCGCAACGGCGCGTTTTCTCCCTTTGACTCCAACAGAATCAGCCTGGCGATCACCAAAGCCTTTGTTGCGGTGGAGGGAGCCGAAGCAGCGGCTTCGCGCAGAATCCGAGCTGCGGTGGAGGAGCTGACGGAGCAGGTGGTGGAAGCGCTCAGCCGGCGCGCCGGGCCGGGACGCCCGATCCATATGGAAGATATCCAGGACCAGGTGGAGCTGGCGCTGATGCGCAGCGGCGAGCACAAGGTGGCTCGTGCCTATGTGCTGTATCGCGAAGAGCGAGCGCAGGAGCGGCGCAGACGCGACGAGCCGGCGGCTGAGGCACAGGCTCCGCGTTGGAGGGTCCGCACCTCGGACGGGCGCCTGGAGCCGATCGATGAGACGCGGCTGCGTAAAGAGATCGAAGATGCTTGTCTGGGTCTGGAGGGCGTCTCCGCGGAGGGTGTGATGGCTGAGGTGCGTCGCAGCCTTTACGACGGCATCCAGATGCAGGAGTTGGGGCTGGCGCAGACCATGGCCGCGCGAACCCTGGTGGAGCAGGAGCCGAACTATGCGTACGTCAGCGCTCGCCTGTTGCTGAATCTGCTGCGCGGCGAGGCGATGAGCTTTCTGTTTCCCCAGACCGCAGGCATGGCTGCTGCGCGGCGGCCGCTGGACTACGAGGAGTACTTTCCTGAGTTCATACGGCGCGGCATCGAGTTGGAGATGCTGGATCAGGAACTTGGGAGCTTCGATCTGGACCGCATCGGCCGGGCGCTGGATGCAAACCGGGATCGCAACTTTCAACTGCTGGGACTGCAGACGCTCTATGACCGCTACTTTTTGCATCACAGGGGCGTGCGTTACGAGCTGCCCCAGGCGTTCTTCATGCGTGTGGCCATGGGCCTGGCGATACGGGAGATCGACCGCGATCAGCGGGCGCTGGAGTTCTACGAGGTTCTCTCTTCGTTTGACTTTATGTGCTCCACGCCCACGCTCTTCAATGCCGGGACCCTTCGTCCCCAGCTCTCCTCCTGCTTTCTCACCACCATCAGCGACGACTTGGACGGCATCTTCAAGGGGATCAAGGACAACGCCCTGCTGGCAAAGTACTCTGGCGGGCTGGGCAACGACTGGAGCAGGGTGCGCGGACTGGGAGCGCACATTCGAGGAACCAATGGGCAGTCGCAGGGCGTGGTGCCCTTCCTGAAGGTGGCCAACGATACGGCGATCGCAGTCAACCAGGGAGGCAAGCGGAAAGGCGCGGTCTGCGGCTACCTGGAGACCTGGCATATCGACATCGAGGAGTTCCTGGACCTGCGCAAGAACACCGGCGACGACCGGCGGCGCACGCACGACATGAACACGGCCAACTGGATCCCCGATCTCTTTATGGAACGAGTGGAAGAGGATGGTTCCTGGACCTTGTTCTCACCCGATGAGGCTCCGGAACTGCATGAGCTGTACGGCAAGGCCTTTGCGGAGCGGTACAGCTTCTATGAGGCCAAGGCGCAGCGCGGAGAGATGAAGGTGACGCGCACGGTGCGCGCGGTGGATCTTTGGCGCAAGATGCTCACCATGCTGTTTGAGACCGGGCACCCATGGATTACGTTCAAGGACCCCTGCAATCTACGTTCGCCGCAGCAGCATGCAGGGGTGGTGCACTCTTCCAACCTTTGCACCGAGATCACGCTGAACACGAGCCAGCAGGAGATTGC
>DAHWOF010000050.1 GCA_027335345.1 Granulicella sp.
ATGCATCCCTACATGCGCCGCCGTCAGGGCAAGGAGCCGGTGAGCTATCCGCATCCTCTTCTGGAGCCTGTGCTCAAACGCACCTTGGGCGTGCCGCTCTTTCAGGAGCAACTGCTGCGCATGGCCATGGCTGTGGCTGATTTTACCGGCGCTGAGGCGGAGCAACTGCGCCGCGCCGTAGGCATGCGCCGCTCCATGCAGCGCATGAAGGATCTGGAAGGGCGCCTGCGCGCCGGCATGACGCGCAACAATATCGGAGCCGAGACTCAGGACAATATCGTGCAGGCGATCAGCTCCTTCGCTATGTACGGCTTTCCGGAGTCGCACGCAGCCAGCTTCGCGCTGATCGCCTACGCCTCCGCCTACCTCAAGGTCCACTACCTGGCTGCATTTACCTGCGGCCTGCTCAATAACCAGCCCATGGGCTTCTACTCACCCGCCGTACTCATCAAAGATGCACAGCGCCACGGTCTGCGCGTTCACCCCATCGATGTCCAACGCTCCTTCTGGCGCTGCACGCTGGAAAAAGAACCTGACGGCGCGCTCTCTCTGCGCCTTGGCCTGAACTATGCCAAAGGCCTGCGCCAGAGTTCGGCTCAGGCTCTTCTGGTAGCCAGAACCAGCGAGGGTCTCTTCCCTTCCGTGGACCTGCTTGCCCAGCGCGTGCCTGAGCTCAGCCGCAAAGAGATCACGCTGCTGGCACGCATCGGAGCGCTCAACTGGCTGGGTGGCCCGGGCTGCCTGCCAGAGCGCTGCGCAGGCCGGCTGCCGGCTGTCCTGCACCGTCGCGACGCTCTCTGGCAGGCGGCCCAGGCCGCCCGCCCCGTGGGACCGCTGCTGCGGCAAGCTCATCCAGCAAGCGCTACCTCCTGCGCCCCATCAGCCTTCGCTGAGCAGGTCCGCCTGAGGCCCATGACTGCCTCCGAGCGCCTGGCAGCCGACTTCGCCGGCACTGGTCTCACCGCCGGCCCCCATCCCATGGCCTATCGCCGCTCTGCCTTGCGCCTTCAAGGCATTCTCCCCGCCGATGCCCTGACACGCTGCCCCAACAACCGTCATGTCCGCATCGCCGGCTGCGTCATCGCCCGCCAGCGGCCGGGCACGGCCAAAGGATTCGTCTTCCTCTCCCTGGAGGATGAGACCGGCATCGCCAACGTCATCATCACCCACGACCTCTTTGAAGAGCAACGCCTTCTGATCACGCGCAGCCGCTTTCTTCTCGTCGCCGGCCCGGTACAGAATCAGAGCGGCGTCATCCACGTCAAAGCGCAAGGCGTATCGCCGCTGGAAGCTTATGAATAAAGTCTTCGCCTACGCAGGAAAGCCCTGCGCAGCAGCATGATCCGATCGAGCAAACAGAGCGCACACTTATCCGCGGTTACAGCCCACCTTCAGCATCCTTCTGCCGCAATCTGCCTGCCAGCCGCGCCAGCAACTCTGTATCCAGCGCCCCCCAGGGATGCTCCAACCTCGCCCACAGTACGGCAAAGTTTCCCAGCGTCGAGCTCTCCGCCGAACAACGTTCCACCGGAACTCCGCACGCCGAGGCCGTCAGCTCATTCAGAAACTCGTTGCGGCTGCCTCCGCCCACCACGCAGATGCGGCTCAGCCTCTTGCCGGTCATGCTGCGCAGATCTCCCAGCAGAGAGGCATAACGTCGCGCCAGACTGTGGAAGATCAGACTGGCATAGGCCGGAGCAGCCTCTCTGCCCGTTCCCAGCGACGCCACTCCACGAGCCTTCAACTGCAAGTTGATCCGTTCCGGCATGTTTCCGGGCAAGAGCAGATCCGGGTCGTCCAGGTCCAGCACACACTCCGGCGCCGGAAGGGTTCGCACCTCGCGCATCAAATCTTCCAGCGGATACGGCGCCGACTGCTCCCACACGTCCATGCACTGCCGCAGCAGCCACATGCCCACCATACCGCGATGGAAGAGTGTATCTCCGGTTGCCGCCCGCAGATTGGTAAACCCTTTGTCACAGGCCTCCTGCGTCTTCAGCGGCGTCGGCAGCCGCGCACCCACCAGCGACCAGGTTCCCGAACTGATATACGCCCAGTCAGCATCCTCCGCATCGATGCCCGCAATCGCCGCCGCTGTGTCGTGGCAGGCGGTCGCCACAAGCTGCGTCCGCTGGAACGCCGGCAAGGCGCGCAACGGATGCTGCAGACCTCCCAGGACTGAACCCGTGGTCACCAGCTCCGGCGCCTCCGCCACATCCAGACCCAGCGCGGCAAAAATCTCTTCCGCCCAGCGCATCCCGGCAGGCACTACCTCTCCATCGCCCGGCCCTTGCTCCGGCAGAGACTCCAGCAGCGCCGTATGCGACGCATTCGTGACCTCGGCGACACGTGGAGCCCCCAACCAGAGCAAAATATACTCCGGCAGATTCACCCAGGGCATCCCCGTGGGAACGCCGCTCCTCCTGTCCGCATAGAGCTGATAAACGGTATTGATCGGCTGAACTTGCACCCCGGTAATCGCATAAAGTCGCTGCGCAGGGATGTGCCGGTGCGCTTCCTCCATTGCCCTTCCCGCACGCGGGTCGCGATAGCAGAACGGTTGCGCCCGGGGCCGTCCCTGGGCGTTGAGCCGCACGTAGTCCACAGCCCAGCCTGTAACGCCAAGCGACGCGATACCTTCCGGGGCAAGCTCGGCGCACTGGCGCAGTCCCCGCTCCAACTCGCCCAGGATGCGCCCCAGATCCCAGTACAGTCCTTCGCCGCGCTGCACCGGCCGGTTCGCAAAACGATGCACCATGCGTATCGCTGGAGCCTCCGCCTGCCAATGAAGAAGCGAGACGCGGCAGCTCTCCGCGCCGAGATCGATGCCCACCAGAGCGGGACGAGCACTCACCGCAGGAACGCCTCCGGCAGGCCGCCGTCGACCGGAATCAGATGACCGCTGGTGCAGCGCGCCTTGGGGCCCGCCAGGAACAGAATGGCCTGCGCGCAATCCTCCGGCTCAATCGGCTGGTGCGTCAGGGTCCGGCGCGCATAGAACTCCGCCAACTGGGTGCGCAACTCCTCGTCCGTGCTCTCCGGTTTGAACTCGAGCTTGTACTTGCTCAGGGAGGCCATCACGCGGTCCCGGGGGAACATCGTCGAGCCTTTCACCACTGTCGCCGGATGGATGCCATTCACCCTGACCTTCGGACTCAGCGAGATGGCCAGCTCCCGCACGAGATGGCTTAGCGCCGCCTTGCTCACGTCATAGGCCTCACTGCCCCGCTTCGGCACCACAGCGTTGGCCGAGCTGGTCAGCACCACGCTCGCTTCCAGATTCTGATCGGCGAAGATCTTCGCTGCCTCCTCCGCCAGCAGGAAGTTCGCGGTAACGTTCAGCTCCAGCGTCGTACCCCACATCGCATCGCTCACCACGCCATCCGGCGGCGCCGGGAAGATCGCTGCCGTATTCACCAGAATATCGAGTCCGCCAAAGGCCGCGATAGTCTCCTGGATGGCAGCACGGATCGACTCCCGGCTGCGTATGTCGACCGCAACAGCGACCGCCGCCTCCCGACCCGCAATCGCCTGAGCCTCCTTTGCCGCCGCCTCCGCTCCCGCCAGGTCGCGGTCAGCAACCGCCACGTGTGCTCCACGCTCGGCGGCTAGCAGAGCCGCGGCGCGCCCGATGCCGCTGGCTCCGCCAACAATCAAGGCAATCTGGCGGCTCAACTCCTTCTCCGGCGGCTGGCGCCGGATCTTGGCCTCCTCCAGCGCCCAGTACTCGATGCGGAAAGCCTCCGCGGCGGGCAGCGCTACATAGTTCGCATAGACCGGAAACTCTTCAGACGATGCCGCGGGTCCGGCTTGCGGCAGCTTCGAGATCGCCGGGCTTCCCTCCGCCGCCAGCGCCGTCGCTCCCTTCATCACCTGAATCGCATTGCGGTAAAACTCCCCCGTGATACGCGACTCGGTCTTGTTCTTGCCAAAGGAGAACATGCCGACCCCGGGCAGCAAAACCACCGTCGGATTGGGATCCCGCATCGCCGGAGAGTCCGGCAAGGCATGCCTCTGGTAGTACTCCGCATACTCCCGGCGATAGTTTTCGATCGCCTCACCCAACGCCGTCTTCACGGCAGCCGCATCCGCGTCGCCCTTCAAATCCACAAACAGCGGGCGAATCTTCGTCCGGATAAAGTGATCCGGGCAGCTCGTGCCCAGGTGAGACAGAGCCTTGGCATCCCTGCTGTTGATGAACTCCTGCACCTCCGGAAGGTCCGTGAAGCTCCCGATCAACCTCTTCTTTTCGCTCACCAGGCCGCGCAGATGCGGCATCACCTGCAGCGCCAAGCCTCTGCGGTCGTCTCTCGGCTGCAGCAAGGCTCCGCCAAAGGCAGGCCCTCTTCTGCTCGCCTCATGGGCCTGCAGGAACTGGCCCATGTGATCGATGATGGTGATGGTGTTCAGGTAGGAGTCGCGTTGCGTCTCTCCCCAGGTGAAAAGACCATGGCCGCCCAGCACGATGCCGGTACAGTCCGGATTCTCTTCAACGGCTCGCAACATCATCATCGCCAGCTCAAAGCCAGGACGCTGCCAAGGCAGCCACACCAGCTTGTGCCCAAACTCTGCGTTGAACTCCTCCATCTTCGCCCGGCCATTGGCAGCCGCGGCCATGGCGATCCCCCAGTCCGGATGGAGATGATCCACATGCGCAAAGGGAAGAAAAGCGTGCAGGGGGGTGTCGATCGACGCCGCTACCGTGTTGCCCGCAAAAGCGCAGAGCGGGTACTTCAACACCATCGCGTCTTCTTCGGCCACTCCCGCGTATTGCTGTTTCAAAGCGCGTACGCGGTCTAGGTACAGCGTGGCAAACCCCTGGCGCGCAATGCTGCCAAGGTCGCCCCCGCTGCCCTTCACCCACATCACCTCGCAGAGCTCACCGGTGAGTGGGTCCTTCTGGCGGATCTTGGAGCTGGTATTGCCTCCCCCAAAGTTGGTGATCCGCAGATCAGCGCCCAGCAGATTCGAGCGATATCGCAACAGCTCCGGCTCATCCAGCCGGGAAGCGGTGTTCTCATCCCAGAGATCCTTCAAAAAACGCAGCGCCATTTCAGTCACTATCCGTCATTGCAGATTTCAGCTTCGAAGTCCATCATGGCACAAGTTCCACCAATAGAGCAATCATTTCCATACAGGAGAAGCAGTGTACAACCGCAGCTACCAGCCGCCCTCCAGATCGCTTCCGCATTACAGCGCCGCATCCATTTGCAGCGCCTCGCGCGTCACCAACTTATGTTCCACATGGTTATAGGGGGCAACCATCTGTCCACGCAAGATCGCCAGTCCCAGTTGGATCAGGCGGGGACCGTAGCTGGCTGCCTCATGGGAGACCGATCCAAGCCAAGGGCTTCCCGGTTTGGCAATCTCTTCCAGGGCTTCGGGGATACAGTCCTGTCCGGCCAGCAGCACGTGCTTCTCCCGTTTCAGCTCCCGAACCGCCTCCAGCGCTCCCAGCGCCCCTGTGTCGGTAGCCGCGGCGATAAGAATATGCTTGTTGCGCGGATGGCGGTTGAGAAAGTCGGCCACGGCCTTGCGGCTGTAGTCGCGTATGCCCCGCGTGTCCATGCGAACAAAAGACTCCACTGGAATCTCCGGCAGCAGACCCCGGATTCCCTGAAAAGCCCCAGTGATCCTGCTCTGCACCAGCGAACCGGCTTCCTCGAGATCCAGACCAAGCACCCAGTCCACCTTCTGCTCCCAGTATCGGATGGCATGGCGGGCCAGAAGCTCGCCGGCTTCCACCCCCACCCGATAGTTGTCCACCCCAAAATAAGTGGCGTGGGGATGGGGAATATCCAGAGCGATCAGCGGAATCCCCGCTTGGGTAATCTTGTCCGCGATAATCGGCGCCACCTGCTGATCGATCTGGAACTCGATCACCAGATCCACCCGCCTGCGGATGAACTCTTCAGCAACCTTGATGGCCGTCGCTCCTTCGTAGCGATTGTCCAGAATCACCAGATCCACTCCTGCCTGGTCGGCGGCAAACTGCAGGCTGGACGCAACCGCCTCGGAGAACGGCATCTCCGAGCTCTCCTTCGCGAAACCAAACCGTACTTTGCGCGGTCGGCTGACCAGACGATAGAGCCCATCCTGCGAATGCGCCAGGTAGCCGCGATGCACGAACGTCTTCAGAATGCGGTAGACGGTGGTCTTTGAGATCCGCGTGCGCTCGTAGATCGTCTCCAGCGCCATCGGCCGGTCTTCATGTTGGAACAACTCCAGAATGTCGAGCGCCTTGGAGAGAACCGGAATCAGATAGAGACGGGTGGTCGAGGTCTTGGACAAAGCGTCACTCCTTGCGAGTTGCGTTGCGGATCAGAGAGATCACATTTTCTGTTTCAACGATATTACTCTCCTCACCGGTCCGCGGGTTGATTCACCCGCAGCCGCCTTCTCTCCTGATCCCCAACTGCCTTACGCGTAACTGCTTACCGACACCGCATTCCGTTCGCTCCGCTCTTTCCGGATCCTCTCCAGATAACCGCAGGTGCGCAGAGCCGTCAGAGGATCCTCCGGCAACCCCCGGCTCTGCCGCCAGGCTCGAACCGCGGGACGAACGTCAGCCCAGAACGCTGATCGCAAACACTCTTCGGCCTCCACCAGGCGGGCCTCCTCCTGCAGTCCTGCCAGGCGCTCCTGGTCGATCAGCGCCGCCTTGGCAAACAACTCCTGCGCATTGCATATGGTCTGCACCATCGCCTCCAGCTTGCCCTTCAAGTTGTGGCTCTGGTCAATCATGAATGCAGTCTGCTGCAAGCCGGAGGCGTCGCCCAGCAACTCATGGAAGATGCGAAATACCTGATAAGGATCGATGGAACCAATGGTCAGGTCATCGTCCGCGTAGCGCCGGTCGTTGAAGTGGAAGCCCCCCAGCGCTCTCTCCCGCAGCAGCCAGGCGACGATCTGCTCGATATTCTGCGACTGATAGTGATGCCCGGTGTCCACCAGCACAAATGCTTTGGGGCCGGCGTGTCTGGCCAGCAGCAGCGCCATCCCCCAATCGGCGACATCGGTGTGGTAAAAGGCCGGCTCAAAGGGCTTGTACTCGATCAGCATGCGCTGTTTCGGCCCCAGCCTGGCGTGAGTGGCCGCCATCGCCTCCATCAAATAGCCAATCCGCCGGGGTATGTTCTGGGTTCCAGGATAGTTCGATCCGTCCGCGATCCAAAGAGAGACATCCTGCGAATCCAGCCTGCGAGCGATCTCGACGGAGTCCAGCAAGTGATCGACGGCTATCTTCCGTATCTCCGCGCTGGGATTGCAGATCGACCCGTACTTGTACTCCTGGCGCTGAAACAGGTTGGGATTGATCGAACCTGCACGAATTCCGTACTTCTTCTGCAGATCCTGAATCAACGGAACATCGCTCACCCCGTGCGGCAGATCCCAAAGCACGTGAAGCGCCAGCGTCGGGCTGGCGCCGGTCAGGGCATGCACCTGAGCGGCGTCGGCAAACTTCTCCTCAATGGAGGTAGCGGCTTCGGCTTGGACATACTTCCCAAAACGCGTGCCGGTGTTGGCAAATCCCCAGGATGGAATTTCGATCGCCAATCCATCCAGGGCCTCGGTGATCTTCTCTTCGGCAGTCTTCACGTAATTACGCCCCTGAAATACGACCTCTATTGAAACACATTGAAGCTGAGTATGACTCTCTTGGGCCCACGCCGTCAAAGCCACCGCAGAAAACTGTCTTTGATCGCCCAAACTTTGAATGGGCGTCGCCGTCTGGAGGCGAACCCGATCCGGGGACGGTGACCTGTTGTTCAGGCCTGGCTGGACCAACCCTCGGCCAGATCCCGGAGATATCCCCGGACGCCCTCCGCCGGTGTTCATCTTTTCCTCTTCCACCCTGCCTATGATGGTCAGAGATATGGCTGAAGCAACCCCTCTCCCCCCGCATCTGGTTTCGCATATAGCTCAAATTCTAAATCTTCCCGCAAGCGGCGTCCGGTCCGTGATCCCACTGTTGGATGACGGAGCCACCGTTCCCTTCCTCGCTCGCTACCGCAAGGAGGCCACCGGCAACCTGAATGAGGTCCAGATCCGGGGGATCGCCGAGCAGACAACCTTCTTCCGCGATCTTCTGGAACGCAAGTCCACCGTCCTTAATTCGATTACCGAACAGGGCAAGCTGAGCGACGAGCTGAAGGCTCGCATTGAAGCCATTCTGGACCGCAGCGAACTCGAAGACCTATATCTGCCTTACAAGCCCAAGCGCCGCACCAAGGCGACCATCGCCCGGGAGAGGGGGCTGGAGCCTCTGGCCGACTACATCTATGCCCAGGCGCCCGGCGCATGGGACATCGCCACCCTCGCCCAATCCCTGCTGGACCCGGCCAAAGGAGTAACCACCCCGGAAGAGGCTCTCGAAGGCGCTCGCCACATTGTGGCGGAACGAATCAGCGAAGACCCCGAGGTGCGCAAAGAGGCGCGATTGCTGCTCTTTCAGGAAGGCATCATCTTCAGCCGCAAGGCGATGGACGCAAAAGATGAGCAAGAGAAGTTCAAGATGTACTACGAGTACCGCGAGCCGGTGAAGACGATTCCCTCCCACCGCATGCTGGCCATCCGTCGCGGCGAATCCGAAGCGGTGCTCTACTGGCTCATCGAACTCGAAGAGGACCGCGTCCTGGAGCGCATCCGATCGTGCGTGATGCGCCGGGCGGGTGATTGGACCGACCATCTTAACCTTGCCATCGAGGACTGCTGGAAGCGTCTGTTGAACGCTTCGCTCCAGGGAGAGATTCGCCTGGAGCTGAAGCGACGCTCCGATCTCGCCGCCATCGAGACATTCCAGCAGAACCTGGAGCATCTCCTGCTGTCCGCGCCTGCCGGCCCAATCTCCGTCCTGGGCATCGATCCCGGCCTACGGACCGGCTGCAAGCTGGCTGTTGTGGATGAAACCGGAAAGTTTCTGGGCGACGAGGTCATCTACCCCCACACCGGACGGACTACGGAGGCCAACCACAAGCTGGCCGCGCTCCTGGCCAAGTATCAAGTGCGGGCCATCGCCATCGGCAATGGAACCGCATCTCGCGAGACCGACGCCTTTGTGCGCGAGTTCCTGCAGACCCATGGCCTTACTCACATCTTCCGCGTCACCGTCTCCGAGGCCGGCGCCAGCGTCTACTCCGCCTCGGAGGTCGCCCGCCAGGAGTTTCCCAACCTTGACCTGACCGTGCGCGGAGCCATCTCCATCGCCAGGCGCCTGCAGGATCCCCTCTCCGAACTGGTCAAGGTCGATCCCAAATCCATCGGTGTGGGTCAGTATCAGCACGACGTCGATCAACGGCAGTTGCAACAGTCTCTTGAGACAATCATTGAAAGCTGCGTGAACCGCGTCGGCGTCGACCTCAACACCGCCTCCTGGACGCTGCTGCGCTACGTAGCCGGCATCAGCCAGCGCATCGCCCTGAATATCGTCAGCTACCGTGATGCCAACGGACTCTTTCGCTCCCGGGCGCAGCTTCACCAGGTCTCTGGCGTCGGCCCCAAGACCTTCGAGCAGGCTGCGGGCTTCCTTCGCGTACGCGACGGAGATCATCCACTGGACAACACGGCGGTGCATCCTGAGTCCTACGATCTGGTGGAGCGGATCGCCCGCTCGCTTGGGCAGCCGGTTCAGGAGCTCATTCGTCAGCCCCAGCTACTGGCCAACCTGGACCCGGCCGGCCTCCCTGCCGGCAGCTTCACGCTGCAGGACATCCTGAGCGAGTTGACGAAGCCAAGCCGGGATCCCCGCGACCGCTTCGTGGCGCCAGCCTTTAGCGACTCTGTGCGAGAGTTGACCGACGTGCAGCCGGGAATGGTGCTGGAGGGCGTGGTGACCAACGTGACGAAGTTCGGCGCCTTCGTCGACCTTGGCGTGCACCAGGACGGCCTGGTTCATATCTCCGAGATCGCCAACCATTTCATCAAGGAGCCCGCGGAGGTGCTCAAGGCCGGGCAGATCGTCAAAGTAAAAGTGCTGTCGGCGGACGCCAAGACCAGACGCATCGCCCTCTCCATCAAGGCTCTGCAGGCTCCCGCTGCCGGCGGCAAGCCCGCTTCGCGGCCCGGCAAGGCACGGCGATTCTCCCCCGTGGCGCCCACCTCCATGAGCGAGAAGCTGGCCCTGCTGTCCGCCAAGTGGCGCACCGGAGAGAGCCGTTCCGCTTGAAACCATCGCTCGGGCCCGGTCTCGATGGAAGACGCTGCGCTCCACAGATACTATTCTGGAAGCCGGATGAAAGAGCCCAACGCTACCGTACAGAGAACGCAGTCTCACGCCCAGGTTCTTCAGGAAGAGTTGACCTTGCTGAAGAACGCCACGCTCATCGACGGCTCCGGCGCTGCGCCACGCAGCGCCGATCTTCTGCTTTCCGGCGAACGCATTGCGGCGATTGGATGGTTTACGCCTCCGTCCCGTGCCCGCACCCTGGATTGCAGCGGTCTGATCGCAGCGCCCGGATTTCTGGACGCCCATAGCCACTCGGATCTTCAAGTTCTGCTGGGTCGGGCAGAGAAAACGCTGCAGGGCGTCACCACGGAGATCGTAGGCAATTGCGGATTCTCTCCCTATCCCATGGCGCAGCACGCGCAGGAGGTGCAGCAGTTTGCCAATGGCATTCTGTGCGGCCGGCAGAGCTGGGGATGGCCGAGTGCTTCGGCCTACCTTGAAGCGCTCTCCAGCGCTCCCTTCGCCAACGCCTACTCCCTCATCGGCCACGGCAGCCTGCGCATTGAGGTGGCCGGAAACCAGCAACGGCCCCTCACCGAGCAGGAGATGGACCGCATGGAACACCTGCTCGATGAGGCTCTCTCTGCCGGTGCGATCGGCTTCTCCACCGGGCTGATGTACGCTCCTGGCTCCTGCGCTCCCCAGCAGGAGTTGGAGCGTCTCTGCCGCGTAGTCGCCCGCCACGGCAAGGTCTACGCCACTCACATGCGCAGTTACTCCTTTGGCCTGGAAGAAGCCGTGGAGGAGCAGTTGGAGCTTGCCCGCCGCACCGGCTGCCGGCTGCAGATCTCCCACCTGCAGGCGGTAGGGCGCGACAATTGGAGCAGACAAGCTGACGTCCTGGAACGCATCGAGGCGGCCGCGCAGTCAGACGTTGACGTCGCCTTCGACTGCTATCCCTATACTGCGGGTAACTCCACCCTGACCCAGATGGCGCCACAGTGGGCGCTGGACGGTGGTCTTGACGCTCTTGTGGACCGGCTCCGCCATCCGCCCGTCCGCCAACGAATCCTGGAGGAGACGCGCGCCTTCATGGCGCTGCCCTGGTCCGATGTTGTTCTCACCTCCGTCGCATCTGTCCAGAACCAGCCGCTGGTCGGCAAGAACCTGGACGATATCGCTCACCTGCGCCGGCAGGACCCGGCCGAATCCCTGCTGGATCTGCTGCTGGAAGAACATGGCGAAGCCACCATGCTGACGTTCAATCAGAGCCAGGAGAACCTTCGCCAGACGGTCACCCATCCTCTCTCCATCATCATCAGCGATGGACTCTACGTGCGCGGCAAGGCCCACCCCCGCCTGCATGGAACCTTCCCCTTGCTGCTCGGCGAGCTCTGTCGAGGGCAGCGATGGCTCTCCCTTGAGAACGCCGTGCACAAGATCACCGGCCGGCCGGCCGAGCGATTCGGCATCCGGGACCGCGGGCTGCTCAAGCCCGGCTATTACGCCGATCTGACGTTGTTTGATCCTGCGATGATCGATAGCAAGGCCGACTACGATACGCCCGAGCGACCTCCGACCGGAGTTCATCATGTCTTCCGGAATGGAAGGCGGCTTGATCTTGCTTCCGTTGTACCTCCTGGCTCCGGGCAAGTGGGAGGCGAAACCGATGCGTGATGGAACGAAGCAGCCAAAGACGGCTCCCTACCCAGCGCAAGCTCCAGATCTGATTCCGCCCTTTCAAAAGGGCCTGGGTTTCATGACCACGGAGTTGTCCTCTGCCCAGATCGCATCCCTGGGTTGGAACCTTCTTCGCGAAGATCTCAGCCTGCCCACCGCCATTCTCTACGCCGATAAACTTAACCACAACCTCGCCTGGATGCAGCAGTTCGCAGACCACTACGGAGCGGTTCTGGCTCCCCATGGCAAGACAACGATGGCTCCAAAGCTCTTCTCCATGCAGATTGCTTCGGGCGCCTGGGGAATCACCCTGGCCACTCCGCCACAGGTGGCGGCTGCATACCGGCACGGAGTGCGCCGCATCCTGATGGCCAATCAGTTGGTCGGCAAACAGAATATGGCCATGGTCGCTGCTCTGCTCGACGACCCTGACTTTGAGTTCTTCTGTCTGGTGGACTCCGCCGCCAACGTCGAGCAGCTCGGCCGCTTCTTCCGCTCCTGCGGAAAAAAGTTACAGGTGCTGCTGGAGGTTGGCCTGGAAGGCGGTCGCGCCGGCGTGCGCAACGCGCAGCAGGCGGAAGAGCTGCTTCACGCCCTGTCCGGCTGGCGTGAACAGATCCTCTTGTGCGGAGCCGAGATCTATGAGGGCGTAAGCGAAGACGAGCCGGCCATTCGGGGTCTCCTGCACCGCGCCCGAGAGATCGCCCGCGACATTGCCGGCAGAGGCCTCTTTCGACGGACTCCGTTCTTGCTCTCCGGGGCTGGCTCAGCCTGGTACGATCTGGTCGCGGAGGCCTTCTCCGCAGCGGACCTTGAGCACTCCGCGCAGGTTGTCTTGCGTCCCGGATGTTATCTCACCCACGATGCGGGCTCGTACGCCAAGGCCCATGCCCGTATCCTGGCGAGCAACTCCGTGGCGCATCAGATGGGAAGCTCCCTGCAGCAGGCGCTGCAGCTCTGGGCCTATGTGCAGTCGGTCCCGGAGCCGGAACGGGCCATCATCGGCCTGGGTAAACGCGATGCCTCCTTCGACTCCGGCCTTCCCAAGCCGGCGCTGCACCTCTCCACAGCCGCCGGAAAGCTACAGGATGCGCCCCTTCACTGGAAGTTGACGCGCATGATGGATCAGCACGCCTATCTGCAGATCAAGGCCGGAGATCCGATCGCGGTGGGAGATATGATCGGCTTCGATATCTGCCATCCCTGCCTGACCTTCGATAAATGGCGCTACCTTCCACTGCTCGACCACGAATACCGGGTGATCGACGTCATCCAGACCTGCTTCTGACGGAGGCAGCTCGCATCTCGACCTCCTTTTCTAAAACTGAAATCTGCTTCCGAACTGAAACTGGCGCGGCATATTCACGTCACTGGTGATCAAACCGAAGGTCGCGGCAACGGAGGGTTGCGTCACCACGTCATAGATGGAGGGCACGGAGGGCTGCGCAAACTGCGGCGTGTTGGTCACGTTGTAGCAACTGAACTCGAAGCGCAACTTGCGGGAGTTGCCCATCTTGAAGTTCTTGTAGAGTGAGACGTCCAGATCCCTGGCTCCCGCCGCCCGCACATGGTCCAGGTAAGCCGGAGCATTGCCGGGCAGGAACGGGCTGGTCGGAATCACAAAACAGTTGGGGTTGAACCATGTCATCGAACTGTGCGGAGCCCCTGCGGCGGGATTGCAGGTCAGGTTCGGCCGCTGATTGAAGT
This sequence comes from Granulicella sp., assembly GCA_027335345.1. Classification (GTDB taxonomy): domain Bacteria; phylum Acidobacteriota; class Terriglobia; order Terriglobales; family Acidobacteriaceae; genus Granulicella. The sequence goes on from DAHWOF010000050.1 coordinate 13,553, forward strand.
AGGAGGTTGGAGCGCCCACCACCGGCGAGGCGATCGGGTTGCCGTCGCTCAGATAGACGATTCCGTTGACCGTCCATTCACCGAGGATCGCGTTGCCCACTCTTCCCAGGTCCGCAGCCCGGTTCTTGCCCACTGGAAGATCATATGAGGCCGATTCCACAAACTCATACTTCACATCCTGAGGACTTACAGAGTGCTCGTACTGCAGATCCTTGGTGTCCTGGGGCACGCCCAGGTGATTGCCCACAAAGAAGAGAGGAACCTGGCTGTCGTCGGTCATCAGCTTTCCCCAGGTAAAGCTGCTCTGGGTGGTGAAGTGGTGACTCAACCGCTTCTGCACCTTGACCTGCAGAGAGCTGTACTCGGAGTCTCCGCCCGGATACCCATGCAGATTCACTCCGTTGCCGGAGCCGTAGCTGCCATCTCCAAACTGCGGATACTCCTGCAAGGAAACCCACAGGGGCACGGTGGAGGATCCGTAGTTGGCATTGGTGCTGGGTTGAATAGCCTCCCACGTGTTGTTCACCATCTGGCACTGCGGGCTCGCTGTGTTCACGCACAAGGAGGCGCCGTACTGCTGAATCGTCGCCAGGCTCAGCGTGTTGAGGTCGATTGAGGAGAACGGAACAAACAGGCCGCGGCTGCCCACATAGGCCATGCTGAGAACCACCTCATGCGGCATCTGCCATTCAAACCCCAGATTGAAGTCATACGTCGTAGGGGTTCGCTCATTCCGCAGCACCGTGTTCAGGGTCGTACCCAGCTCATTCCCGTAACCACTCGGAGAGCTGATGGTTGGAACCACCCCATTCGGAAAAGGATCGGTCAGCGAATAGATTCCTGTGACAGACGGCGCCGGAGATCCCGCCGCAGCTCCCACACAGCCCGAGGTGCCGTTATACACCGTGTTTCCATCGGCGTTATAAAAGGTCGCATTCCAGTTGGTCACCGACGAATAACCGTCGCTATCATCCGTGGCGCTGGCAACCATCTCTGCACTGGGGCCATAATAAAAGCCTGCGCCTCCGCTGATCACCACGTTGGTCATCGGTTCAAAGGCGAAGCCCAACCGCGGAGCCACATCTCCCAGGTTGGTCGAAAAAGGCGACCGGTTGCTCCCGTTCATGAAGACCTCCGCGCCCTGATAGCTCATGCCGCTCACCGTGTTGGTTACGGTTGGATTGAAGTCCTCCAGCCGGTTGAAGCGTTCTGTGCGCCCCCCAAAGACGTCCCAGCGAACGCCCACAGTAATGCTCAGCCGTTGCGAAGGATGGTAGTTGTCCTGCAGGAAAGTTGCGTAGTACCGGTTTGCCTCCGCGGCGAAAAGATCCTTGCTGAAGTTTGCGGTCTCGCTTCCGGGAGTCTCGCCTATGCCTACCAGGAAGGATGCAAAGTCGCTGCCTCCGCCTCCGTTGGCTACCGACTGGTCTGTTGCGCTCTCGTCGAAGTAATACGCTCCTGAAGGTTCAGGCGACTGCCCGACGTTCAGGAAGCGTTCCATGTACTCGAACCCTGCGCTGAGCTCATTCTTTCCCATCAGCTTGGTCAGGGTTGCGCTGGTATCGCTATTTTCGCTGGCAAAGATGAAAGTGTCCGAATCAGCCGTGCGGACGAACCGGATCTCCAGGACAAGATCGACCCGACAAACCTCGACAACCAGGCGAAACTCCATGCTCTCATGACCGCCTCCGAATTTTGTGGACTTGAAACGTTTGAATAGTGTATGAATCTAGGAACAATTTGGAACCATGTCAAGGAAAATTTTGTCAGCTACCAATAGAGGTTTTCCTTCAGCGCGGGAGTTGGCCTCCGGGACGATCTCCTCGCAACGGCTCCGAGAGGGAGACAATCGTTCGTGCTCAAGAGGGTCAAACGCAAATCCGGTCATGTAACCCTGTCCGACGTGGCGCGCGCCTGTCAGCTCTCGGTCTCCACCGTCTCCATCGTCCTCAGTCACGCTCCTCTCTCGCTTCGTCTGGCTGCGGCCACGCGCGAGCGCATACATGCCACCGCGATGCGGCTGGGCTATCATCCCGACGCCTACGCTCGCTCGCTGCGCAACCGCAGCACCAAGACTGTCGGCGTCCTGGCCTATGACATGTCCGACCCCTTCTGCGTCCCAGTCGTCCGCGGCATCGAGGAAGGTCTGCTGCCTGCCAATTACTTCTCTTTGCTCATGGATGCGCAGACCGAGCGCAGGCTCTTCGACAGCTCCCTGCGGATGATTCTGGAACGGCGCGCAGAGGGCGTCATCGTGATTGCCAGTTGGGTCTTCGAAGAGGCCAACCTGCTGGCGGATGTGGAGAAGAATCACGTCCCAATCATCATCGTGGGGCGCGACCTTACGGAGCGCAGAATTCCCTCTTTCCTGGTCGATAACCAAGCGGGCGGAGCTCTGGCCATGAATCACCTGCTCTCGCTCGGTCATCGCCGGATCGCTGTCATCCGTGGTCCGGAAGATCTTTTTGATAGCGAGCCTCGCTGGAAGGGCGTCCAGCTAGCGGCCAACCGGGCTGGAGTCCACCTGGATCCGCGTCTGGTGCTTTCGTTGTCCAATCGTGTCGACCCCATCTCGGGATTCGATGGCGGTCTGCAACTCGCCCGGGAGATGGTCTCCTCCGCGCCGGGGTTTACGGCGATTCTTGCCTTTGACGACCTCACCGCTCTGGGCGTGGTGCGAGGACTCAAGAAAGAGGGCTTGCGCGTGCCCGAGGACTGCTCCGTCATCGGCTTCGATGACATCCTTCCCGCCGCTGTCTCCACCCCTGGCATCACCACCATTCGCCAGCCTCTGCACAAGATGGGCTCGCTGGCCACCCAACGGCTGCTGGAAGCCCTGCAAAAGGCCGATCGTGCGAACTTGTCCGCAGCTACGCCTGACATGCTGGCCCCGGAGTTAGTCGTGCGTGACTCTTCTGCGCCACCTCCTACCAAAGCCCGCTCCAGATCCGCTTCCGCGGCCCTCCGGCACGCCCCGGTCTCTACTCCGCGGAGCACTCCGAACAAGCCATAAAGGAAGGATCTTCTCGATGTCGTCTGTATCCGCATTCAATTTGAAACAGCGCTCGACCGACGTTCCGCGTGGGCGAGCTGAAGGGATTATCGTGCTATGAATCCTGTAATCTGGAAAGCTGCAACCTGCCGTGTGATGTATCGTGGCAACCTTCCGGTCGTTGGCCGCTGGGTGAGCGCTCTTCTCCTCTCAGCCGTGCTGGTTCCGGCGCTGACCGCGGCCGATTCCGCTCCTCCGAGCGATACGCCCTTGCATACCGGCTGGCGTCTGCAGTCCGCCTGCAAGCTCCAGGCTTCGGGGGAGACCATCTCCCTTCCAGCCTTCTCCACCCAGGGTTGGATCAGCACCACGGTCCCTTCGACCGTGCTCGCTGCCCAGGTAGCGGCCGGCCTTCTGCCCAACCCATACTACGGAGATAACTTGCGCAAGCTCCCCGGGGTCTCCTATCCCATTGGCCAGAACTTTGAAAACCTGCCCATGCCGGCCGACAGCCCCTACCGTTGCGGCTGGTGGTACCGGGAAGAGTTCACCGCTCCCGCCGCAGACCAGAAGGGCGCCCACTTCTGGCTGCGCTTTGCCGGCATCAACTATCGGGCCGAGATCTGGCTGAATGGACACAAGGTCGCCGACTCTTCGCAGATCGCCGGCACCTACCGCAGATACCACCTCGACATCACTGGTGTGCTCAAGCCTGGAGGGAAGAACATTCTGGCCGTCGAGACCTTCGCCCCCACTCCGATGGATCTTGGCGTCAACTGGGTGGATTGGAACCCCGCCCCGCCGGACAAGGACATGGGCATCTGGGGAGCGGTTGACCTGGACCGCACCGGACCGGTTACTTTGCGTCACCCGATGGTGGTCACGCACTTCGCTGATGACAACCTGAGCACGGCGAATCTGACCGTCTATGCGGAGGTTCAGAACGCAACCGATCAAGCCCAGCAGAGCGTCGTCTCCGGCAGCGCAGCCGGGGTTCGCTTTCAGCAAACCGTCAGCCTCGCCCCGCATGAGCAACGCACCGTGGTCTTCTCTCCAGAGCAGTTTCCCCAGCTCCGGATCCAGGATCCCAGCATCTGGTGGCCATGGCAGATGGGCCAACCGCATCTTGAGCATCTCACCATGAGCGCCAGCGTCGCCAACCAGAACAGCGATCAGAAGACCGTCGAGTTCGGCATCCGCGAAGTCACCTCCGAGCTGACCGGCACCGGCAGCCGCCTGTTCCGCATCAACGGCAAGCCCATCCTGATCCGTGGAGGCGGCTGGTCCCAGGACATGCTGCTGCGCTCCAATCCGGAGCGTCTGCGGCAGCAGTTCCGCCTGGTGCGTGACCTGGGCCTGAACACTCTTCGCCTGGAGGGCAAGCTGGAGACCGGCGACTTCTTCCGATTGGCCGACAAGAGCGGCATTCTGGTGATGGCCGGCTGGTGTTGCTGTGATCACTGGGAGCGCTGGAAGACCTGGACCGCGCAGGATCATGCGATCGCCAAAGCCTCGCTCCGCTCCCAGATGCTGCGCCTGCGCCACTACCCGAGTCTTCTGGTCTGGCTGAATGGCAGCGACTTTCACCCCCCAGCCGATGTTGAACAGGAATATCTGAACGTAGAGGCCCAGACGCACTGGCCCAACCCGACACTCTCCTCAGCCACCGGGAACCCCACCACCGTCTCCGGCCCCAGCGGCGTCAAGATGACTGGCCCCTATGATTACGTGGAACCCAGTTACTGGTACTTCTCCGAGCGCTTCGGCGGAGCCCGGGGATACAACACCGAGACCGGTCCGGGTCCGGATATTCCCTCCCGCGCCAGCCGCGCCACGTTTCTCCCTGATCCCGACGCCTGGCCAGCTTCGGCGGACTGGAGCCTGCACATGGGCGGCGGAGGATTTACGACGCTGAAGGATCTGGACTCCGCGATGACCGCCATCTACGCCAAACCAGACTCGGCGGCGGAGTATACCCGCATGGCGAACACCATGGCGTACGCCTCGGAACGCGCCATGTTCGAGGCATACTCCCGTAACAAGTACTATTCCACTGGCGTTATCCAATGGATGCTCAACAACGCCTGGCCCTCGATGATCTGGCACCTCTACGACTACAACCTGGAGGCTGATGGCGGATACTTCGGCGTGAAGCAGGCCTGTGAACCGTTGCACATTCAATACTCCTATGACGACCACTCCATCGTCGTGGTCAACAGCACCTACAAACGCGCGGACGGTCTGCAAGCCACGGTGGACGTCCACGACGTCCACTGGAACGAACTCTACCGAACCAGCGCCACTGTGCATGCCCCTTCGGACAGCGCACAGCAGGTGATCAATCTTCCCGTCGCGCTCTTCAATGGCGTGCACAGGCTCTTCTTCATTGACTTGACGCTGGCCGACTCCAGCGGTCATATCCTCAGCCGCAACTTCTATTGGGTACCCTACACGCCTGCCATCTTCGACTGGGATGCAACGGAGTACACCTTCACCCCAGCGCAGTTCTTCCCTGACCTCCACGCTCTTACCCAACTTCCACCGGCTACGCTCAGCACCCAGGCAGAGATCGCGAAGACCCCCAGCGGCAGGCAGATCCGGCTGCGTCTGCACAACACTTCCTCAGCGCTGGCCTTCCAGATTCGAGCTGCGGTTCGCACCTCGTCCGGCGCTCTGGTTGCTCCCGTTCTCTGGTCGGATAACTGGATTGAGCTGGTTCCCGGCGAGTCCCGGACGCTCACGGCGCTGCTGCCCGCCGACGCGCCTTCCTCTTCCGTCATCCACATCGATGGCTGGAACATCGCGCCGCAGACCCTGACGCCGACTGCCACAGTCGATTCAGGCTCACCCAAGCAAGCTCGCAGCAGCCACTCCTGAGAGGAGACCACACCACAACCATGCCAGCGATCTCCCCGCATGACTCCTCAGCCGGTTCCTCTCCTGGCGCAGGCCCAGGCTCCCCAGCCCATCTGCGCCAGGTTCTCACGCTTTGGGACCTGATCTTCTATGGAATGGTGCTGATTCAGCCGGTAGCCGGCATCCCGCTGTTTGGGGTGGCGCAGAAGCTCTCCAACGGCCATACCGTCACTACCATCCTGCTGGCCATGCTGGCCATGGTGATCACTGCCGTCAGCTATGGCCGCATGGCCGCCGTCTATCCCTCTGCGGGCTCGGCCTACACCTATGTGGGGCGAGCCATCAATCCACATCTCGGCTTTCTCATCGGCTGGGCCATGCTGCTGGACTACATTCTGCAGCCGCTCATCAACGTGGTATGGATCTCAGTCGCGCTGCACAGCCGGTACGTCACCGCGATTCCCTTTCCCATCACGGCCCTGGCCGTTACCATCTTCATCACGGCGCTCAACCTGGTCGGCATCCGCTCCTCGGCGCGTCTAAACAAGCTCTTGCTGATGGCTATGTGCATGGTCATCGCCGCCTTCTTCGTGCTCGGGGTGTACTATCTGTACCACCATGGACACTGGCCGGCGCTCTTCTCCGTCGCTCCGTTCTACGATCCCAGGACCTTTGACATCCGCCGCGTCTGGGGGGCGACCTCATTTGCCGCGCTCACCTACATTGGCTTTGACGGGATCACCACACTCTCCGAAGAGGTGAAGAATCCCCGCCGCAACGTTCTGCTGGCCACCGTGCTGGTATGCGTCTTCACCGGCCTGCTCAGCGGAACCCAGATCTATCTTGGCCAGCGCATCTGGCCTGACTGGCACACCTTTCCCAATCTTGAGACGGCGTTCATGGACGTCTGCCGCCGTGTGGGCGGACCTGTGCTCTTTGAGGCGATGGGCATGGTTCTGATCCTGGCTGCTTTGGGCAGCGCGCTCACGGGAGGCCTGGGAGCCGCCCGGCTGCTCTTCGGCATGGGTCGGGATGGGGTTCTTCCACGCCGCTTCTTTGCCCATCTTGACCCGAAGACCAACACTCCCACCTGGAACATTCTGCTGATCGGCGCGGTTGCATGGCTCGGCGCAGTGGCGCTCAACTACGTCGGGAGCGCCTACGAGCACGCCGGCGAGCTGCTAAACTTCGGCGCCTTCCTGGCCTTCATGGGCGTGAACCTCTCGGTCTTCTGGCACTTCACGCTGCGGCGTCAGAGCGCAGGACCGAACCAGCATCAGAGACGAGACCCGCTGCGCGACATTGTCCTGCCCCTGGTCGGCTTCGTCTTTTGCGCCTCCATCTGGTGGAACCTCAACATCCTGGCTAAGATCGTCGGCGGCATCTGGTTCTCCGTTGGAGTTGCCTATCTGATGGCCACCACCAGCTTCTTGCGCAGAGCGCCCAGGATGATCGACTTCAGTGAATCCTAGCGCGAATCCGAGCCGGCTGGTGAAGTGCGGGCCGTGCAATCCAGGCGCTTCAGCCTGCTTCGCAGTCTATCTTTGCGCCGCCTTCCACGACTGCAAACGGGCATTCAGGAAGCGCTGAAAGACCGGGAAGCGCTGCACCTGAGGCGCCGGCTCCGGACCAATGTCGCGACCGAGTCTCTGGCACAGCGGCCGATCAACCGAGTATCTCGGCCACATCGGCAGGCCGACGCCATTGGGCGATCCGTTCCTGATAAAGTTCACCCAGTAACCGATGATTGCGTTGGAGACGATCGCATCCGAGGGCTGCTTCACCCAGCTCGTCCAATAGCGCTGGCTCAGGAACATGTTTTCTTCGCTGTGAAATGCGCCCAGGCCGGCGAATGGCCCGGACCCTACATCATCAAAGTTGTAAAGGTATGCCGGGTGTCCGGCGTCTGCGTTCTCCTTCGCCAGTAGATAGGCGCCAAAGGCAAAGTCGTAGTCGGTGAACATGCGGCGAAAGATCCGCGGCACCTGACTGTCGGACGTCGCGGAATAGGCTGCGAATACCTGATCGGCAAATCCTCCAAACTCATCGCTGAGCCACTTGCGGTATGCGGCCAGCGTCTGCGGACGATAGGCGGAGCCATGCACCAGCGGGCTCGCAAAGATGGAAACCTCATCTCGCGTGCTGCCAACAAGTACAGGGATCGCCGCCTGGCCGCCATCGGCGAAGACGAGCGCAGGTTGCGCCGGCAGCAGCCAACCGTCGACCACCGGCTCCATGTCGATCTGCGAGTCCGCAGCCGCGGCCTTCAGGAGCCGTTCCGCCGGAATGGCGCGCAGCTTGGCCATGGAAACGCCCGCGGGCAAGCCGAGATCATTCACGAGCCGAGCGCTCATCCCTTCGCTATCCTTCAACGAGGCTGTGATGGAGTCCACGCAGGCGCCGCTCTGCAGAATTGCGCCGCGAAACAACCCGCGCGCCAAGGGAGAAGTCATCAGATTGCAGACATCCAGCGAGCCCGACGACTGACCTCCGATGGTCACGCGCGCCGGATCGCCGCCGAAGAACCGGATGTTGTCGCGGACCCATCGCAGCGCCGCAATCTGGTCAAGCTGTCCATAGTTGCCGGAGGCCCGGTGCGAAGACTCCGCATTCAGCGCAGCAGAGCTGAAAAATCCAAAGACACCCAGCCGATAGTTGAGGCTGACGACCACAATACCGCGCTTGGCCAGCGTTGCTCCGAGCGGTGGCCACTCTCCCGAGCCTTCCACATTGCCGCCGCCATGCACCCAAACAAAAACCGGGAGTTTGGCTACTGATTCGAGTTGCGGCGTCCACACGTTGAGATACAAGCAGGCTTCGCTGGTGCGCATGGCGCGAATGCCCAGCATCTCCGGCAGCCACCCGCTGGGCGTCTGCATGCACGCAGGGCCGTATCTGGTTGCTTGCCGCACTCCGCTCCAATGAGGCGCCGGTTGCGGCGCTCGCCAACGCAAATCGCCTACCGGCTGGGCCGAGAATGGAATGCCGAGAAACGCAGCGCCCTGCGCTGCACCGCTCAATGGAAGTCCCGCCAGCCTGCCTGCGGGGATCCTGACCTGGGGCATCGTCTGTGCAAGCAATGGCGCCGCGCAGAGGGCAGCGATCGCCGTGGCCTCCGCCAGCGGCAGTGCATAGCGGGCGCCATGCACTGCAATCCTGCGAGACATCCCAGCACAGCCTCGCGTGAACCGGTGCGCCGTGCTGCCGGCTTCAGACTGGCCTGCATGGCGCCGCGGAACCTTCGGCGCCCCACTGCGCAACACCATCGCCGAGAAGATTTGCCAAACTTGCAAGACGAAGACCCTCAGAAGACGAGTGTGCCGGTGACCACGAAGACGCACCCGGAGCTCCTGAAACGGAACGCGCCGCAGGGGCTGGTGGGCTGCACACAGCTTAGATGATCAGGCTCAGTTTCGACAATGAAGCATTGTTATTGGGCGCTCCCAACTTCGGGTGATTCAGCAGGTTGTCCGCCCGTGCTCCCGCTTTGAGTTTGATTCCTTTCTTGCTCTCAGAAAGACCTTCTCATCATTCACGTCGAGATCCGCATAGTGTGGCCCGCGAAAGGAGTTGCGCGGCATAATCCCGAAGTTCCATTGTCTGGAGTCGCGGAGAGGAAGCGATCGCGCAGACGGGATGAACGTGGAACGATGCGGAACAGCAAGGAACTCAAGCGGAAAGATGATCCCGCAAACCCAGATCTCGAAAAACGAGATGTGGGTCACCGCCTGAAAGGAGAACTGCTATCGCGTCTCATCGAATTTAGTGCTGATACTGGAAGACTCCGCACAGGGCTGTGGAGTCGGAGTTGCTAAGAGCATCCTGAGTGAGCACCGGCGCATGGGAGCTGGAGAAGAAGGCGATTTGGAGTGTCCGGCCGTCGGTCTGCGTGGCCATCCACTTGACATCCTCGCCGCCGCACAGGGTGTTCTTGTGGGCAAAGCGCTTGTCCCCGGGGATGTTCAGCCGGTAAAGGCTGCCGGAGCCAGGCGCGTTGAGATCGACGCCGAAGACGGCGCTCAGCTCAGCCGGAGTGAGAGCCCGGATCTGGGCCATCCAATAGTTCGTGGACAGGTTGATGGATATCTTTTCGCTGCTGAGAGCAACGTCTCCCGTGATCGACCGGGCAGTAGAACCAAGAGCCCGCCAATAACCCGCCTCCTGCGCGGTCAACAGAGGGCAGAGGGTGAGGAGTCCGGCAAAAAGAACACACTTCCACTTCAATCGCTTCATCTCCTGAGCATGACACCGTCCCCGAGCTTTGAGCAACCCCAGCCTGCCGGATTCATTTGACAAGCTACAAGTCCTCTCCGGTGAAGAAAGGCAGACTCGTCCAACTCGTCCTGGCTCTGCCCATCAGGCGCGTGCGCAGCCCTGCGGGCGCTATTGCGGAGGAGGGGGCGGGTTCTTGCTCAGCGGTTGAGGCGCCGCCTCCGGGACAGGTGCGGTGAGACCGGGAATCAGAGGAGCCGAAGTGACACCGCCGGCGGCGGCATCCGTAATGCTGATATGGTAACGCTGCAACGTGGTGGAGAGAACCTGAAACAGAGCGGCGCGATCCTTGGCATAGGTCGCCGTATCGGAGATCAGGGTATCCTCCGCGGTGGCCAGATTGCGCTGCTGCTGGAGGACATTGGCGCTGGTGCTGGCGCCGAGCCGGTACTTTTTCTGTTCCGCAAGGAAGCTTTGCTCCGCGAAGTCGCGCTGCGCCTGGGCCGCTGCCACCTGGGCGCGGTCATTGGTCAGGGCGTAGCGGTCGTTGATGATCTGCATGCGAATCTGGGTATAGAGCTGCTGCAGACGCATCTCGGACTGACGCATCTCCATCTGGGAACGAGCGGCATCGGCCTGCGCGACACGGTTGCGCAGGGGAATGTTGATATTCAATCCAACGCCCTTGTTCGGCGAGGAGTTATTGAACACCGACTCGATAGTCGCTCCATAGGTCACCGTAGGAAAGGTTCCCGGAGGATAGGATCCTGCCCCCGTCAGCAGGTTCTCCGCATAGGCGCTTTGCGCACCGCCCAGCCCCATGCCCCCATAGAAGGCGTAGGCGTCCACCGTAGGCAACAGGCCGTTTTTCATAGCCTTGATGGTGATCTCGTCATTCTTCATATTCAGGACCGCCTGCTCGATCTGGGGGTTGTTGGCTTCAGCCTCCCGCACCAGATCGTCCACCGGCATATCTTCTTCCATGAGGCGATCCAGCGAGACGCGATCGGTGGGAATGATGGGCGCGCTGGAGAACCTGGCGTCATTCAGATTCCGGGCAATGGCCTGCTTCATGATGAGCTGCTGATACTCGAGTTTGGTCTGCGCGGAGATCAGCGCCTGCTTGTCGGCTGCAACCGAAGCATCGGAGTTGACCACGTCCAGGGGAGCCAGCGTGCCGATGGCCAGTTGCTTGCGGTTGTCCTCGGAGAGCTGAGTCGATTGAGCCAAGGCTCGCTCCTTGGCCTGAACGTCCTCATAATCGCTGACCAGGTCCCAGTAGATGTCCTCCACCTGGTTGATGGTATAGAGGAGCTGCTGACGGAAGGAGGAGTCCGTGATGCGGCGATCATTCCTGGCCTGAATGATGAAGCGGTGGTTCAGATCCAGACCGAATCCCTGCAGCAGATGCTGGGTGATCTGGGCGTTGAAGGTTGAGGTGACCAGGGGGCTGTAGTCGACGAATGGATCGTTCGTGGTGACGCGGGAGTTCTGAAAGGTCACCTGGAGCAAGCTGCCCGTGACGAAGCCCTGGGTGTAGCCGAAGTTGAAGGTGCCGGTGTTGGTATAGATGGAGGGCAGACCTCCGCTGAAGAGTTCATTGGATTGCGCTTGCACGTTGGAGTTGTACTCTAGTTGGCCGGTCACCGACGGATCCATGACCTCCGGCGCGGGCCCGCCGCCGTTGGTGCTGAGAACCAGACCGTTGGCTCCGGTGCCACCCCCGCCGGCGCTGCTGGAGGTGCCACCCGGGCCACCGCCGCCAGCAACTGCAGTTCCCGTGGTGCCCAGCGTATTGCCGATGATTCCTGTCGAAACGCCGCGCAGCGAACCGCCCGCCCGGGCACGGAGCAGGTCTGTGTCTGCGATGTCCAGATTGATCCGGGCAATGGCGATGTCGTAGTTGTTCTCCAGGGCAAGCGTAACGGCATCGGAGAGGCTGAGATAGATCTTGCCATCCTGGAGCAGATCATAGAGGTGCGGCGTATTGCGGAGGCGCGGCGCTGGGTAATAGGTGGGGGTGTACCAGCGGAAGGGGTTGGGAAGCCCATATTTGCCGTGGCTGTAGTCATGGGCTGTGGGGCGAAGAAAGAGAGGCCCGGGAGAGCTGGGCTGCGGCGCCTCGGGTAGTGCAGGGCTACTGGAGGAATCACCCGCAAATGCCTGGGCAGGAGCGGATTGAGCTGTACTGGAGGAGGTTCCGATCTGCTGCGCTGCGCCTGAAGGAATGGTTCCGACCAATGTGAGAAGCACGTAGGCGCTGGCCTGAAGATGTCTTAGTTTCACGATTCACTTCTCCAACACACGGCTCGTGTGGCTTGTAGCCAGAATTTCGGTTGCGAACGCTGTTCGGCTGTAGATACGGCGGCCAAGCTGAATTGGTTCCAGACTGCGCCCCCCTGCGGAGAAGCCGGCAGCCATCTGCTTCCCGGCTGGGGCAAGGACCGGCAGTGGAGAACTCTCCAAAGTATATCGGTCACCTCGGACGCAGCTCTCTACAATCAGAGACATGGCAGGCACGATGAGTCGCTTTTTTTGGAAGATCGTGGTGAGCTACGACGGCACGAGCTTCCACGGCTGGCAGGTCCAGCCCGGCCAGCCAACGGTCCAGGGAACGTTGGCGACGGTTTTGAAGAGGTTAACCGGGGAGACGGTGTTGCCGCAGGGATCTGGCCGGACCGACGCTGGAGTCCATGCCCTCGGGCAGGTGGCCAGCTTCTCCCTGCGCGCGCCGCTTCCGGCGGAGAACCTGCTCCGGGCCATGAATCGCTTGCTGCCCGGAAGCGTGCGCGTGCTCCGGGTGGAGAGGGTTCCAGAGGGATTCCATGCGCGCCACCATGCGCTGCGAAAAACCTACGAGTACAGGATCTTCGAGCGCAGAGAGCCGCCGTCCGCGGAGAGGATCTGTTCGCCCTTCCTGGCTCCGTATGTCTGGGACTGCCGCTGGCCACTGGATGCCGCATCCATGGCCCGAGCAGCCGCGCAGTTGTGTGGCGCGCACAACTTTACCTCCTTTGCCGCAACCGACCCGGAGTTGAATGTACGCGAGGAAGAGGATGGCCACGCAGCGCGGTCTGGCCCCAACCCCGTGAAGACCATCGACGACTCCTCCGTGTTCCGTCAGGATGGGCTGCTGCTCTACCGTGTCACAGGAAGCGGATTCCTCCACCACATGGTTAGGAACATCGTCGGAACCCTGGTCGAGATCGGGCGCGGAGCCATGGAGATCGAGCAGCTTGCGAAGATGCTGGAAGCACGCAATCGGACGTTGGCCGGACCCACCGCTCCTGCGCGCGGGTTGTTCCTCGTCGAGGTGGATTATGGTGAGAGTACGCAACCTGCTTCGGCTGAAACAGCCCTGCGCCACGGAGACAGCCCTTGAAAGCCGCGCACCAGCTCCGCATCACCAAACTCGCCAGCGATCGCCGCGTGCATCAGGCCTTCGCCTGGCTGCATCTGCACGAGGCGCAGTTGCGGCGCTGGCAGTTGGAGTTTCTCGCCATCCCGGCGCCGCCCTTCGCCGAGTCCCGGCGGGCAGCCTGGTTCTGCGAGCGGTTTCGAGAGCTTGGATTGGCTGAACCGAGGGTGGACCCGGAGGGCAACGCGGTTGCTGAACTGCGGCCTTCCCGGCCCGCCTCAGCCCCAAGCACAGATTCCGTCTCCACATCTCCGGTCGTTTTACTCTCGGCGCACCTGGACACGGTCTTCCCTGCCGGAACCAACTGCACGCCGCGAGAGGCAGAGGCCCGCATCCTGGGCCCGGGGGCGTGCGACAACGGCGCCGGTCTGGCCGGGTTGCTCGGCCTGGCAGCGGCGCTGCGTCATGCCCAAATCCATCCAGACTGTACGATCCTCTTTGCTGCCAATGTGGGCGAAGAGGGTGAGGGCGATCTGCGCGGAATGCGACACCTGCTTCAAGCTGGACCCTACGCCGGCAGAGTTCGAGCCGCCATTGCGCTGGAGGGAGCCGGCGAGCGAACCGTGGTCGACCAGGCGCTGGGCAGCCGGCGGCTGCGGATTACCATCGCCGGGCCGGGTGGGCACTCCTGGGCGGATGCGGGTCGAGCCAACCCCATCCTGACCCTGGCGGCAGTGATGCTGGAGCTGGACAGGACGCCGCTGCCCGGGCGACCCAGGACGACTCTGAACTGGGGAGTCATCCGCGGGGGAACCTCGGTAAACTCGATTCCAGAGTCTGTGACAGCAGACCTGGATCTGAGATCAGTCTCCGGCAGCGAACTGGATCGGCTGGAGATGCAGGTACTCCAGACGCTGCATCGCTTGGTCGAAGCAGAGAACCAGCGACGCGGAATGAAGACCCTGACCCTGCACGCGAAGCGGATCGGCGACCGGCCCCTGGGCGCACTGGCGGCCAGCTCTGGGCTGGCCAGGAGTCTGCGGGCTGTAGATCGGCACCTGGGAATCGTCACCGAAACACGGATCGGTTCCACGGATGCAAATCTGCCGCTGTTTCTGGGGATTCCCGCTCTGGCCATCGGTGCAGGTGGATTAGGATGGGGCATCCATACCCTCGACGAGGGCTACGATCCTACCGGGCGGGACCTGGCCCTTCGCCGGGTGTTGCTGCTGCTGCTCGACGCTTGCAGCCTGACTGGGCAAGATGCCTTCCCCGCCCAAGCTGATCGGGAGACAGCTCGGGGCTCCGAGGACGCTGGAGTACACTCCTTGGCGTGAGGTCTCTTCTTCGCAAACTAGTTCTGCGTACGATGACAGGCTGCCAGACGGCATATCTTGCTCCATTGGAGCCCTCCAGACCATGATCTCAGGGCCTGCAAGGAAGTTGCGAAGTTCACAACGATTGGCGGCGCATCTTCTCCTGCTAGGCGTCGCTGTGGTCTGGGGAACCACCTTTTCGCTGGTCAAAGCGGCTCTGGCCGATACTTCCCCAATGATCTTCAACCTGCTGCGCATGACGCTGGCGTTTGCTGCGCTCGCGGCGATCAACCTTCCCAGCCTGCGCCGGCTCAAGCCTGTGGACTTGAAGCTGGGAGCGGCCGCAGGAGTATTCCTGGGACTGGGATACCAGTTGCAGACCACCGGGCTGATGTACACTACCGCCTCCCGGGCGGCCTTCATCACCGGACTCGTGGTGGTGATGGTACCTCTCATGAGCGCGCTCCCAGGCATAGGGACGAGGCCCCGTGGGCGGACGGCGTCGCACGCTCACCCCAGCGGCTGTTGTCCCCAAGAGAACCTTTTAAACGGTCCTCTTCCACTCCAGGACTTCGCTACAGCGGCAATGATCGACTCTTGCGCCGCATCCCGGATCGAGTCCTCTGCCGATGCGGCCTCTGGGCTGCGACCGAGTTCGGATACCTACACAGGAGCGCTGGTGGCCTTCGCAGGCCTGGCTCTTCTGACCTCGCCGCAGGCAAAGGGCCTGGCGTTCTTTACCGGGATTGGCTTGGGGGAGTGGCTCTGCCTGGGCTGCGCCGTGGCCTTCGCTGCCCATCTGCTTACCCTGGCCAAAGCCGCATCCAGAGT
>DAHWOF010000066.1 GCA_027335345.1 Granulicella sp.
GTTCTTCCCGTCGTCCAACACCACATCAAAACTGCCAGACATGGCAATGACGAGCTGCTGCAGCCCCTTATGCGCGTGGCCACCACGTTCCGCACCCCCTGGCACGTCATACAGATAGTAGACACGCTGAATATCAAAGGGGATATGGTTTCCCCCCCCTCAATAAAAGTCAAATTCCCCCGTGGGTCGGAGATCTTCGGCAGCTCGACGATTTTGCAAAGATCGATAGTCATTGTCAAAATCTACTCTTCGACGAATCGGACGTGTCTGGCTGGGTTACCCACCACCAAACTCTTTGGAGCCACATCTTTGGTCACCACCGAGCCAGCAGCAACCAAGCTGCCTGAACCGATGGTGAGCCCTGGCAAAATGACCGCGCCCGCTCCAATGGAAGCGCCGTTTTCAATCGTAGTCTGCAAGAACTTCTCAGGATACCTTTTACTTCTTGGGAAAAGATCATTTGTAAAAGTTGCATTGGGGCCAATAAAGACATCGTCTCCAACGCGAAGGCCATCCCATAGCTGGACACCGCTCTTGACTGTGACCCGATCTCCGATCACAACGTCATTTTCGATCAAAACATGGGAACAGACATTGCATTCTGCTCCGATCTTTGCCCCAGCAAGCACCACGACAAACTGCCAGATTCTAGTGCCCTCGCCGATCGAATCGGTAGCCACCTCGGCGAGTTCGTGAACAAACACCCGATCGTCATTTCCCCTCATTCTTACGCGCCTCGTAGTTGCAGATGACACAATCGGCCTGTCAGGCATAAAGGCTTATCTCGGACCGGATCGAGGAGCCGTTGGTGCTATCTTCTCGCTGCCGCCAGCGGAATTTGCGCCTACGAACCCGATGGTCGCATCCGCCGTCTGCAGTTGTATAGGATAAAGCATCCCGCGCAGGGAAGCGGAGAGAGACCCTCGCCACTCCGGCAGGCGGATGCAGAAGACGCGGGACCACTCGCCGTAACCCAGGCGGGAGTTCCGCGGGCGGGCGTCGGATTGCCCCGAGCGAGGAGCGACCGGAAGTCGCGTGAACTTCTCGCCCCGACCTCCGCTCTTGCTCCGGCCCGATTCTGACCCTCCCCCCAAACCCGGTACTCGGCTTTGCGATGTGAAGCGGTCGGCCACATGAAGGCAACCTGCCCTCCACGCGCACATTCTGCCCCCCAACGGTACCGCGCTCGTCCCTCAGATTCTCCAAGGGCACGCCGCGAGCTGGCAGATTCTCGTGCAGGGAAGATGCGTCTCCACGGTCCCACCATCAGCTCCGGCTCTCCCCTCCAACCGCTGTCCCCGCCTTTCTGAATACACTCAGCAACGCGGAGACGGCTCCCGCAATCCGCTCCTCGTTCACCGACTCAGGCAAAGGAATCGTCAGGGCCGGTGCGCCTGTCCGAGCATCTCGCGTAAACAGTCCGGAGAGCGTGTGATCCAACCTCCTCGGAGGTGCGTCAGCCCTTCCGTCGCCCGCGTTCCCTGCCATCGACTCGATCAGCTTCAGTCCCGCCTCCAGAAACGCTGCCGCCGCCAACCCAATGCCGTGGCTCCCCGGCGCAGGCGGGGTCGCTGCAGCAGGCGTGGTCGCCGGCCCAGCGCCCGCAACTTCCGGCCCTTTCGCGCCGTCAGCTTCCAGCCCCAGCAGCTTCCAGACCCGTTGCCCTATCAGTTTCCGACCCCTTCCGCACCCGCCTCCCTGGAACCCTCTGCCGCAGCACCCGCCTGCGCCGCCATCACCACCAGCGGCAGCGGCGGAGCATGCTCCACCACCGGCTTTGGCCTGCCCGGCTGTTCGGCCAAGATCTCCTTCACCGCCTGCAACACCTTCTTCCGGCCCAGCTTCTCAAAGCTCACCTCGCCGGTGGGCGAATCGAACACGCCTGCAAACAGCGATCGCTGAAGCTGCAGCGTCTCCCACACCCGCTCTTCAATGCTCTTCTCCGTCAGCATGTGGATCACATGCACCGGCCGCGACTGGCCCAGCCGATGAACCCGTCCAATCCGTTGTTCCAACCGCGCCGGGTTCCAGGGCGGCTCAAAGTTCACCACCACGGAGGCCGATTGCAGGTTCAGCCCCACTCCCCCCGCATCGGTTGAAAGAAAGACCTTGCACGCCGGGTCCTTGCGAAACTCCTCCATCAACGCGCCACGCTTCCGTGACGGCACGCCGCCGTGTAGGGACACAAACCCAATGCCCAGCTTGCGCAACTCCTCGCCCGCAAGATAGGTCATCCGCTCAAACTCGCTGAACACCACCGCCTTGCGCCCCTCTTCCACCACCAGATCGGTGATGATCTAGCGGAACTCCTGGAGCTTGGGCGAGTGATGCGTCTTCTTGTCGAACAGGAAGGTTGAGTTGCACAACATCCGCATGTTCTGAATGCAGCACAGGATGCGCTTCTGATCGAGCTCAGAGAGCCAGCCCTGCTTCTCCCATCGGCGCATCAGCGCGGCAAGAATGTCGCTCTGCTCGTAGTACGGCTCCGCCTGCCGGCTGGTGAGCGGCACGCGGAAGACCTTGTCTGTCCGCTCCGGCAGCTCCTTCAGCACCTCCGGGCGCGTGCGCCGCAGCAGGATGGGAGCAAGCTGCTCGTGGATGCGGTCCAGGCCACGATAGCCGATCAGCCGGCCCTTTTCGCCCATCATGCGATGCTCGTCCAGAAAGCGGAACGCCGGCCCCAGCCTGCGGCCATCCACAAACTCCACCACGGAAAACAGCTCCTCCAGCTTGTTCTCCAGCGGCGTTCCGGTCAGCACCAGGGCATAGCGGCTCTTCAGCTGCTTGATGGTGCGCGCCGTCGCCGTCGTCCAGTTCCGGATTCGCTGCGCCTCGTCCAGGATGATCAGGTCCGGCCGCAACTCCTGCATGGAGCGGATATCCTTCAGTACCAGCTCATAACTGGTCAGATTGAAGAACGCCGGAGCGGCATACATCGTCTTGCGGCGCGGCAAATAGCCGTCTATCACCTGCGCAGAGTGGCCGGTGAAGCGCTCAATCTCAGTCTTCCACTGATACTTCACCGATGCCGGAGCAACCACCAGCACCCGCTCAATCCCGCGCCGTTGGCTCAGCAGCTCGGTCATCGCCAGCGCCTGCACCGTCTTGCCCAAGCCCATGTCATCGGCCAGCACCACCCGCCCGCGGCAGGCTGCAAAGATGGCCCCGCGGGCCTGGTAGGGCAAAAGCGTGGTCTTCAAAAGGCCTGCCGTCGGATCCCTTCCACGCTTCAGCCGGGCGAGCAGCTCTTTCTCCCACTCCAGGCCCTCCAGCAGCTCGTTCTCCCAGCCAACGTACTCCAGAACATCGCTGTACACCACGGCATCGCCGTCGGCGTTGCGCAGCGCCTCCAGCACCGCGCGGCAAAGCGTGGGTAATCTTCGCTCCGCAGCGTCCCGTTGGCGTCAAAGAAGTTTTTGGCGATCCTGCGCAACGTTGGGGAGGGCGTTGCCGGCAGGCGCAGCCGCACTTCCACGGTGTCGCCGTACTGCAGGGAGATGGAGGCGCGCGTGCGCTTGTACTTCGCCGTCTCCAGCGTCCGCCGGTGACGCTTCCGCAGTTGCAGCAGAAGCGCCTCGATATGCTTGCAGGTGCCCAGCGTATTCAGGGCGAAGTCCGGGCAGGAGCAGTAATTCTCAAACAGACTCAGGCCGCGAATCGCTATCCGGTAGCTCCGCCCGCTTCCGGACTGGATGCTGTAATCCCCATAAGGCCCGCCGACTGGCCGCTTCAGCACCTTGAGTGGCGTAGCCACGGCTCTCTCTCGCCGCTCGGCGATCTGTTGTTCGATCAGCATAGAAAAGAACCTCTCAAGCAAGCTGTGGCGCAACCGCCAGTTCTTCTTCCCTGCGTCCCGCGGCTCCCCGGCGCCTTCATCTGCGTCAGTTCATCGATCACGCCTGGCGGCAGAACGATGCTTCCATAGAGAACCGGCAGCGGGTCAACCTGCCCGATGACAATCAGGTACCGCAAGCGGCCAGGGTCGGCGATCACTCTCATAGAAGATGCTACTGACCTGAGGCAGTCAGTTCTTCCTGGCACCTGCGCCAGAGCCTTTCGCCAACTTCCACTTCACGCCGAAGATCATCTGCCGTATAGTCAAGCCACACTTCGCGCTTTTTGAGAAAACCAGCCAATTCGTACCGATCCATCCCTGGAACGGTAGCCAACTGCTGCTCGCTGAGCCGGCGGGCACGGTACGCCTCCACCGCCATGTCTTCGAGCGCCGCACGCGCAGGATCGCTCCCGGCAGGCATAAGCTGCACGGCGAGATTGTCCTGCAATTCAACCGGGAAGGGCATACGCGCAGCATAGCATCCGGCCAAATCCTGCGCGCGTTGCGACGTGTCGTCTCCTCTGCAGGGCTCGCCTTTCGGATCGCTCCTGAGAGTCAGCTTGCGAAGCGGTGAACTTCGAACCCCCAGGTCTTTCAAGCCAGGATTTCCAGTGGATATCGAATAGCCTCGTACATCATCTTGTGGATAATGCAGGTGTATGCTGCCTCCGTCGGCGTTCGCTCGCGTTCTCACTCCCCATGGGCGCCTCTCGCTGGCACAGGAGGATGACGCCCTTCCGCTCGACGCGGAGGAAGCGCAGCGCCTGCAGGCAGCCTTTGCGCGCGGCGCGGGCCACGGACTGCTGCAACTGGGCGCCGGCGAAGTCGGTACAGCCCTGCCGGCCGTCTTCTCCTACTGGCGCGAGTTTGCCGCCCGCTATGTCACCGCGCTTTGCACGCACCCCGATCTCTCCGCGGTCGCGCCTGAACCAAAAGCCGCGCCCGAACCACTGACGGTGGCGGCAGTGCCACCACCGCCCGATGCGGAGTTGGAGTGGCTGGCCATGTCCGCGCCTCCCATCACCGGGGCGGAATATCTCACCGCGCAAGTCCTGCGCGCCCTGTGGCGGGAGACGGACCAGGCCCTGCGGCTGGAGCTGAAAGAGGCGCATTGCGGAGTGCAGCAGTTTCTCAAGCTCCGCAACCCGGCGAGGATCTCTCCAAGCTCTTTGGGCTGGACATGGCTGACGCCACCCCGCCGGCCAACTCCACGCCTTCAGCAAAACCCGGGCGCGTCGGCCCAGGCCGCGCCACTCCCACAAACACGCAAAACTCCGCAAACGCGCAAAACCGAACCCCAGCCGACCGCCGCACCCCCCAGGCTGGCCGGAACAGCTGTGGTCAAAAAAGCCGTGACGAAAAAAGCTATGGCCAAAACAACTGCGGCGATAAAAGCTGCGGCGAAAAAAGCCGTAAAGACCAAGCCAAAGCCCACCGCGCCATCCCTGCTGATGGCAGAGACGAAAGCGAAGAAGAAGGCAAACAAGAAGCAGGAAGCCGCACCCCGCAAACTTCGATCGGCCCGGAACTGATCCCCTTGCCCGCGCAAAACGTATTCCGCAGAACATATCCCCCGCGCAGAACGTATCTCATAGTGAGCTGCTTTCATGCGCAAGGGAAGCGACCAGGACGAACTCAAACCGGGGATGGTCTGCGCCGGAGCTCAAGCAGGAGGCTGCGCGGCCTGTAGAGTCGGCGCCCGGCCGCCCGATTATTTTCCAATGCAGAAGATCGCGAAGATGCGCTCCAGGATATCGTCCGGCGTGGTGGCGCCGGTCAACGAATCCAGCGCCGCCAGGGCGCGGTGCAGATCCATCAGGATCACCTCATGCGGCAACCCGCTCGCGTTAGCCGTCTTTGCGTCCGCCAGCGCTGCCAGCGCCGCTCGCGCCGCCTCCTGTTGCCGCAGCGTATTCAGCGCGCCGCTCTCGGCCAGCCCTCCGCCCGCACCCAGTTGCTCCAGAATCGCGGCCCGCAGCCCTTCGATCCCATCCCCGGTCAATGCGCTGGTGAAGATTCCCTCCGCCGGCCGCAAGGCGCCGACTGCCAGTAGATCCACCTTGTTGTACACCACCAGATGTGGCCGCACCATGCCCGTCTCCGCTCTCCGCGCTTCTGCCGTCTCCGCATCAACCCCTTCGCCGCTCTGCTCCGGCGGAGCGTCAAACCCGGCTCCCAACCGCGCCCCCAACGCCGCAGCTATCTCGCGCTCTGCCTCTGTCCACTCCTGGCTTGCATCATGGATGAGCAGCACCAGGTCCGCATCCGCCATCGCCTGGCGAGAGCGCAGCATCCCATGCTGCTCGGCCAGGTCAACTCCCGCGGCCTCCGCTACGCTCGAGCCTCCACGCACTCCCGCCGTGTCAATCAACCGCAGCGGAATCCCTCCCAGCGCCAGCGACTCCTCCACCGTGTCCCGCGTCGTCCCCGGCAGCGGCGTCACAATGGCCCGCTCCCGCTCCAGCAGGCGGTTGAACAGAGAGCTCTTGCCGGCGTTGGGCGGCCCGATCAGCGCAATCGCCGCCCCATCCCGCATCAGTTGACCGCGCCGAAAGCTTCTCTCCAACTCCTGCAGAGGCCCTTCCACGCTCCTGATCCCAGCCTCGATCTGCGCTGGCGGAACGGTCTCCACATCGTCCAACTCCCCGGAGGCAAAGTCCATCCCCGCCTCCAGCAGCGCAATCAGGTGCAGCAACTCGCCCTTGGGCGGCGTCACCCGATGCGCAATCGCTCCGCCCATCTGCTGCGCAGCCACTCGCGCCTGGTCCAACGTCTGCGCGGCAATCAGGTCATGTACGGCCTCGGCCTGAGTCAGGTCCATCTTCCCGGCCAGGAAGGCGCGGCGGGTAAACTCCCCGGGCTGGGCCAGCCGCACGGCGGCTCCCAGGGCTGCGCCGGCATCCAGGGCTCCTCGCAACAGCGCCGAGAGCACTACGGGCGAACCGTGCGCGGCGATCTCCACGACGGTGTCGCCGGTGTAGGAGTGCGGTGCCTGGAAGAGGCTTACCAGAGCCTGGTCGAGGACGCGAGCGGTGACGACCGGACAGGCTGCATGCGGAGGCGAGGGGTCGGGGTCGCGCGGATCTGGGTCCCGCAGGGCTGGAGATTCCAGACCTGGATGGCCCGAGTCGAGCACCTCGGCCCGCTGAACCCGGGCGTGCTCGAGAGGCCGAGCCAGCCGCAGCAGGCGCTGGGCGACTGCGAGAGCGGCCGGCCCGGCCAGGCGCACGACTCCGATGCCGCCGCGGCCGGGTGGAGTCGAGATCGCCACGATTGTATCCACCGTTGCCTCTGGCGGGAGACTCTTCATCTTCGTCTGTTGCCCCTCGACATTCTTTCGCTCCTGTTGGGCCTGGCCATCCTCTCTCGGTGGACCACCTCGCCTCTCCTCCTGATGGAACCAGCTCGGCCTTCTTCTCCGTAGAGCCTGAGAACTTGCCCATCTTCCTTTCTATGTAACTCTCCATGCAACTTGCTCTATCTTCTCGTTCATGGAGCCCGCCTTATCCTTTTGCCATCTAGGCTCTACCTTGTTCCTTGCCCTCCCGATTCTTTGTCTCGTCCTCCTTCTCTCCGATCCATCTTAAATCTTTGACCCTCCTCAACCTCCTGGTTCTCCCGCTCGATCCCTCGCCTGCCGGCCTTTCGATAGCTACTTCGGGACACTCATCTTGTCTCGTCATCCTGTGGAGACAGAGCGGGAGCCGGGGTCGGCGGAGGAGAGCTGGCGGCCCCGGCTGCCAGGCGCGGAAGCGAAGTCTTCCACGTAGCGGCTCTCGCGGAGCGCGGAACTAGACGAAGAAACGACGAAACGTAAGGCTTCTACGAATACCATTTTCCATAGAATATTCCCATCCTGTGTGATCTTTTCATAGGGTTTATTCACCCGGAACACGTAAGCGCAGCAAAGAGCGGCGCCTAAGTACAGGGAAATCCAGTAGATCTCGGAAGCATCCGGGGATCTCGGTTATGGAAATTCACGTGCATGTAACCAGCGCAACACTTTGTTTCTTTACCTTTTGCTGTTTCTTCCCTGTTGCCGTTCGATGTACTGATCGATCCATCGACCACATGGGAACCACTGAGTGATTCACCTTAGCGCGCTTCGCCGGAGGAAGTTCCGTATGCGTCTCAGCCGTTTTGGTAGTCTGGTCCTGGCCGCCGCCGTCGTTTTCCTGTTGGCCTCACCCCTTGTCCAAGGCGTGGCCCATGCTCAGGGCATTATCACGGGAACCATCACCGGGACCGTCACCGACTCCACAGGCGCTTTGCTGCCTGGAGCCAAGGTCAGCGCGACGCGCGTCTCGACAGGAGTGACCACCAGTACGGTTGCTCTGAAGGATGGTTCCTTCTTCTTCCGGTATATGCCGATCGGGACCTATACGGTGGTCATTGACGCCAAGGGGTTTGCCACCAAGACGCTAAAGAACGTGGATGTGGAGGGCAACCGAGCCTCTTCCATTGGGGTGCAGGCGCTCAGCACCGGAGAGACGCAACAGGTGGTCGAGGTTACGGCCGCTGCCAACATTCTGGAGACCACCCAGTCCCAGGTGACCACCACCTTCGACAAGGAACAGTTGACCGATCTGCCGGTGGGCAGCTCGGGTGGATTTGACGAACTGGCCCTGCTGATCCCCGGCGTGGTGAATACGCACGCGGATACCTTCTCGAACACCAACGGCGCCGGTCTTTCCGTGAACGGCCAGCGTGGCCGCTCCAACAACTTCGAGCTGGATGGTCAGTCGAACAACGACAATTCAGTCACTGGCCCTCAGGTCTTCTTCAGCAACGACGAAGCTCTTGCCGAAGTTCAGGTGATCACCGACAACTTCAGCGCTGCCTATGGGCGCAACATGGGCTCGATCGTCAACTACATCACCAAGTCCGGCACCAACTCCTGGCATGGATCGGCGTTATATAAGTACTCGGGCGACTTCACCAGCTCGCATGAGACTGGCGTTTCGAAGGGGCCGCAGTTTGGCTTCTGTACGCCCGGCGAAAACCCGGCGACCACGGGCTGCTTGCCGACCGTCGTGCCCCGATATACCAGCAACTGGTGGGGCGCCACGCTGGGCGGGCCGATCTTGAAGGACAAGCTCTTCGGCTTTGGATCCACCTACTTCAATCACTTCTATGAGTATGGGGCGCTGACGCCCAGCGGCCAGGATGTCTTCCCGACAACGGCCGGCCTGACGGCGCTGGCGAGCCTGTTCCCGAACAACAATGGCATGGCCATCCTCCAGCAGGTCAGCCCGTACGCGGTCAGCGCGGGAAATCCTCGTCAACTGGGAGCGGTAACCAACTACACCGTCACCAACTCCGCCACGGGCGTTTCCACATCCGTTCCTTTTGCCCAATACGGCCGCCAGATTCCGACTCACGACACCGATCAGGAGGACCTGGGACGCCTGGATTGGGATCCCACCTCCAAGGATCACATGTTCCTGCGTTACTTCTACCAGTATGAGCCTTTCGTCCCGGCGTTCGTTGAGGCCGCCGGAGGCTCCTATCTCGTGACTGACGTCGCCCAGTCCGTCGGCGCCGACGAGACCCACATCTTTGGGCCCCACTGGGTAGATCAGCTACGCTACAGCTTCCAGCAGACGACGCTGGCCTTCAATGCCGACGGTTTCACCTGCAGCATCACCGCATTCGGTGACTGCCCGTCCCAGATCTCTATCACCAACATCTCTCCGGGAACCGGAGAGATCGGGACTCTGGGCTTTGCCTCCAACCTGCCCCAGGGCCGCATCGTCAAGGCCGGCCAGGTGCAAGACAACGCCACCTGGAACATCGGTAACCACGCTATCACCTTCGGCGGTGAGTTTGACTACACCAACTCGCCGAACACCTTCCTTCCCGACTCCTCTGGCGCCTTCGGCTACGACACGATGAATCACTTCATCGGGGGAGACTGCGCGTCCGGGACCAGCTTCATTTGCACCCTCAGCCTGGCGGTCGGGAACCCGGTGATCCCCTTCAAAGAGGACGACTTCGCTCTGTACTTCCAGGATGACTGGAAGCTCTCCGAATCTCTGACGCTGAACCTTGGCCTGCGCTACGAGTTCTTCCAGCAGGCGATCAATCTGCTGCACCGCGAGAGCGTTGCCAACCAGACCGGCCCAAATCCCAACTGGAGCACGAGCCTGCCGCTCTCTGAGACGACTTTGCCGAACATTCCCGATTACTACAAGAACATTGAGCCGCGCATCGGCTTCGCGTTCAACCCGGCCTTCGATCGGAACATCGTGGTGCGTGGCGGCTACGCGATCAATGCAGATCCGGCGTTCTACAACATCAACTTGAACGTAGCTACCTCCGCCCCCTTGGTCAACCTTGCCACCGTCAACTGCGCGGGCACCGTGGCTTGCGAGCCCACCGGCGGAGCCACCTTCAACACCGTGCAGAAGCAGGATGCGCCGCTGGTTCCCACCGGCGGCAACCCCGGCATCGACAATGAGACGCTTGTTGCCAACAACTTCCGCAACCCCAGAAGCCAGACGTACACCCTGGGGGTGGAGTACCAGCTCAATGGCGGTAATGTTCTGGAGGTCCGCTACACCGGCAACCACACCTCAGAAAACTTTCAGTCTCTCAACGCCAATGCGGATCTGGCTGCGGTGGCGGCCAACTTCCCCAACGTGGTGAATCCGAACAGCTTGTGTTCGGCTGCGGATAGCACGCTGCCGGGCGGCGCCGATATCGGCCATCTTCACTGCGGCACTACCGCCGTCGACGAAGTAGCCAACACGGCTTGGTCGCTATATAACGCCTTTGAGGCCAGCCTGACCACCCGCAACTATCACAACATCACCGCAACCTTCGCCTACACCTTCAGTAAGACGATGGACAACACCAGCGAGATTTATTCGACCGCAGGCGGCGGCAACACTTCCGCCTTCGCCCAGAATCCACTCAATACGAATCTGGGGGAGAGGGCGGTGAGTGGCAACGACTTCCCCAACGTCGCCAGCATCAGCTTCATCTACTCGCTTCCGACCTTTCATACCGGACACGACCTGTTGGACCGGCTGGTGAACGGCTGGCAGGCCAACACCATCTGGTTGTACAACAGCGGCCAGCCCTACACGGATTATGAGGCGACGACGAGCTCGTCGCCCTGGGCCAATACACCCGGCTCGGGCGCTCTCCCAGCAACCAACCCGGGCGATCCCAGGACCTACCTCTCCTACAGCGACCCAGTATTCAACGGATCCTTCGTCGGCTTCGATGTGGCTCGCCCGATCCTCTCCAATCCCAAGGCGCCCGCGGACAGCCTCGGGATCTACACGGACACGACGACCGCCGTGAATGCCGCCGGGGTAGCCACCTACTCGGCGCCGGAGTTGGTGGACTATGCCAGTGGAAATCCGATCACGCCCGCGCAGGTTCGCTTTATCACCAACAATCAGTTGGCTGCAAATATCATGGGGAATCCCTATCCCGGCAGCGGTCGCAATATTCTGCGCGGCGACACCTGGAACAACGTGGACTTCAGCGTCTACAAGACCACCAAGATCACTGATCGGGTGAACTTCCGTCTGCAGGTAGACGCCTACGACGTCCTCAACCGCTCCTTCTATGGGACCCCCGGGAACTTCGAGGGAGACTACACGAACAGCACTTCAAACTTCAACAACTACTACTTCAACGCAGCGGCTTCCGGCAGCAACATCGGTACCG
Source organism: Granulicella sp. (assembly GCA_027335345.1). Lineage (GTDB taxonomy): Bacteria > Acidobacteriota > Terriglobia > Terriglobales > Acidobacteriaceae > Granulicella. The sequence continues at coordinate 11,519 of DAHWOF010000066.1, forward strand.
GCACCGGCGTACGCAATATGACGTTTGAGGGCCGCATCCTGTTCTAGGGAACTCTGAAAAGCATGACTCAACCAGAAAGGCGCCCCACGCGGGGCGCCTTTCTGCTGGACTTGGGTGGGGTCCATCGACGATCGAAGAGTATCCGCCCGGGGAGTCTCGCTAAAACTCAATTCCTCTTTGCGCGAGGATGCCCTTCTGGTAGGCGTGTTTTATCTCGCGCATCTCGGTGACCGTGTCGGCCAGCTCCACCAGCAGCGGATGAGCGTTTCTGCCGGTGAGGATCACGTGCAGCATCTCCGGCTTGCGCCGCAGGACGTCGGCCACCCGCTCGGGGGCCAGCATCTTATAGCCGATCACGTAGTTGATCTCATCGAGCACGATCAGGTCCCACTCCCCGGAGAGGATGGCGGCCTCCGCCTGAGCCCATCCCTCCTCGACCATGCGCAGATCCTCGGGATCGGCCTCGGCTCCGCCGACCTTTACGAAGCCGCGTCCCAGTTTGCGCAGCTCGTAGGTAAAGCCCTCCAGCGCATGCAACGCTGCGGCGGACTCCAGCTCTCCGTAGTGCCAGGAGCCTTTGAGGAACTGCAGGACCAGCACCCGCAATCCGTTGCCGGCGGCGCGGAGCGCCGTCCCCAGCGCCGCTGTCGTCTTGCCCTTGCCTGCACCGGTATTGATGAGGATGAGGCCCTTCCGCGAGCCCTCAGCCGACTCCTGCGCCATAGCCATAAGCCTACCGCAGAACCTGAGGCATTGGCTTCGGGGAAGGCGTTTGCCCACGAGTTGCCTCTGCGCGGAGCCGGCGACCCGCTCAAGCGCGCCGATGCTGATGCTGGATGAAGTCGCTTCGTTCGAGCTGGAGGATGCTCTGCTCCCCCACCGAATCAGTGTCCATCATGGTAGGGGTGGCCGGCGCGGATGGTCAGCGCCCGGTAGATCTGCTCGGCGGCCACCACGGCCGCCAGCTCATGCGGCAGCGTGATGCACCCAAAGGAGATGATGCGGTCCGCTCGTTCCCGGGCCGCGGCAGACCAGCCGTCCGCCGGACCGATTCCGAGAAGAAGCTGCTGGATGCCGGAGTCCTGCAAAGATCCGACGGCGGAGGCAAACTCCTCCGAGCTGAGCGCCTGACCGTGGCTATCGGTCAGCAGCAGTGCAGGCCGGGTTCGCCCCTTCAGCCTGCCGGCGAACTCCAGGGCGTCCGCCTCTGATAGGAAGACTTGAAGGTTCCAGCGCATATAGCGGCTTGCCCGATTCAGATAGAGATGCAAAAGCTTCGCCGCCGGGCTGCTGGATCCGGAGCCGGGACCAGAACCTTGACCGGACCGACGAGACGAGATCAGAAAGAGCGTTCCATTCATGGTTGGGGGTGCCTCCACACGGGCGGGAGGCCGCTGTTGAGGCCAAACGAAGCTCAAGGATGACCACGCAGAGGGCGGGACGGAAGAGCCTCCTCGCTACTTCACGCCCTTCGTGTCAGCCCGCTTCCTTGTCTTTCCGGCCTTCTTTGCCAACGCCTTCTTTGCCGCAGTCTTCGCGCTGGCGACCTTCCTGGCCACTGCTTTCCTCACTGATGCTGCCGAGGCTCCCTTCGCCACCGTGATCTTTTTGGCAGTGGCTGGAGTCCTTTTGCGCCCGGAGGCGATGGCGGCTCGTATCTTCGTATTCAGGTCCGCCAGGCTGAGCACGGTGGCGGACTTGCGAAGACGCTCCAGTCCATAGAAGGCTCGCTTCTCAGCCGAGAAGACGTGGACGATGAAGTCCACATAGTCCATCAGAATCCACTCGGCCTGACGACGGCCCTCTACGGAGTTTGGCGCAAGACCAAACTCTCGCTTGAGGCGAAGCTCAATCTCATCGGTAATGGCAAGATTCTGCCGGTCATTCTGTCCGGTGCAGATCAGGAAGTAATCCGTGAGCCCGCTCTCCGATGGATCCAAGCGCAGAATCCGGATGTCTTCAGCCTTCTTGTCCTCGCCGGCCGCGGCTGCAGCGGAAAGAAGTTTGCGGAGATGGGTGTCTTTCTTGCTATCCATGCAGCTCCTTGTCTTGTTCCATGGTAGAGGAATTTGCGGGCCGGTGGAATGCGGGGTAGGGGCAGCGATGCGCGCCATCCGCAGGCAGGACGCGGCCCGATGGCCGAATTTGCGGCCGAATCAGACGCCGTACAGGTGATGGGCACGAATGTACTCCAGGATGGAGGGCGGCAGCAGTTGAGCGGCGCTGGAGCTGTGGAGCTCCTGGCGCAGCCGCTCGCGTATGCCGGTGGCGCTCGCCAGCTCATGGACATGCTCCAGCAGATGGACGCGCGCTCGCTGCTCGGTGCTCAAAGCGAGGGCATCGAGTTGCCGCAGCGAGAAGCCGGGACGGCTGACCACGATCCACTCGGCGAGTTGCAACAGGGTATCCGGAGCCTTCCAGCGGCGGAGATCGAGAAAGGCGTCGGCGCCGACGATCACCAGGATCCGGTCCTCTGGCATGACCTGCCGACGGAGCCTTTCGAGCGTATCGACGGTATAGTTCGGGGAGCCATCAGGGAGGGGAGCATCCAGAGACGAGGGCTGAAAGACCGCTCCGCTGCCGCTTTCAGTGCCGCCAGGGCCTGGCTTTCCGGCCGGAACGGGAGGAGAAGCCTGCGCCTGGGCGGCGCACAGCAGGGCTACCATCGCCAGACGGTCTGCAAAGCCTGCGGAGGCTCCGTCTGGCTTGAGCGGCTGCCTGGCCACAGGGGCCAGGAGAACCGCATCCAGATGGAAGGCCGCGGCCGCCGCGCGCCCTACTGCAAGATGCCCCAGATGGGGTGGATCAAAGCTGCCACCGAAGAAGCCAATACGCATGATCGCTGATTCTAAGTCATCCTGAAGGAGGCGAAGGGAGGGCCGGTATTGAGATCCGGCTGGTTCTTCATCCTGTGGGAGGGTTCTGCTGGCTGTCGTAGAGGTATGTTGCTCGTCTGCGTCCAGGCCATCCGTACAGACGGGTTTCTTACTCACAACAGGCTCTGCTGCCTGTCTGCTCGGGGAATCCATCTGCCTTCCGGGAGGCAACCGGGGGTATGGCCCGAGGGGGTCTGCCGACAGGCTACGGGCTGTGAGAAGCCCGGGCCGTCGACGAGCCGCGAAGTACCTGGTGCAAATCCGGGACGCAGAAGGTCTGGCGCCGTAAAGGCTGATTCTCAGCGGCGTCCGCCGCCGCCGCCGTGGAAACCTCCGCCGCCGCCGTGGAAGCCGCCACCGCCGCCGCCGTGGAAGCCGCCACCGTAGCCGCCCCGGTTGCCATAGCCGCCGCCGTAGCCGCCGCGATTGGCGTAACCGTATCCTCCGCGGCCCCAGCCACCGTAGCCGCCCCTGGCGTAGCCACCGTAGCCGCCCCAACCACGGCCCCAACCACCCCAGCCGTCACGATCCCAACCACCCCAGCCCCAGCCACCCCAGCCCCAACCACCCCAGTAACCAACGCCCACCCAGGGGTAGCCATAACCGTAATACGGATAGCCACCATAGCAGTAGCCGTAGTAGCAACCGGGATAGCCGTAATAGGCGTACGGAGCGACATAGCCATAGACAGCGGGAGCCTGATAGTAGGCAGCGTCGTTCATGGCCGCCTGGGCCGGTGCAGGTCCGTCATAGCCGCCGTTGGCGTAGGCAGTCTGTGGGCCAGGCTGACTCTGATAAGCCTGGTTTGGATTGGCCAGGTTCGCGTAAGCCTGATTGGAATAGGTCTCGGCTGGGCCGGAGTAGGACTCGCCGTACGGGCCGGCAGAACCTGGAGAAGAGTAGCCGGAAGAAGCAGAGCCTGATCCTGCGGGAGCTTGCGGAGACGGGGCATAGTAGCTGCCTTGCGGGGCTGGATTGGTCCCGTAGTAAGGGGATCCGGCGTAGCCGTTCTGCGCCCAGAGGCTTGAAGGCACGGCGCAGAGGGTCAAACCGGCAAGAGCGAAGAGGACGGGGACGGGACGCATAAGACACCTCTTTCTCTGTAAATCCCGAATCTCCGCGAATGTTGCGCGGAGCACGCCTTGAGAGAGCGGAGAGGCTTGGTTGGGAAAAAGCCAAAGGCGGTCCGAAGATCTCTGGACCGCCCTGAGCTTTAGGTCACAGGAGCAGGGGCTCCTGAGAGCAAGTTTGCAGCAAGTTCAGGCCGCTAAGAGCCCAAACCTACCGACCGCCGCCGGCATGACCGCCGCCTCCGCCGCCGTGGAAGCCGCCTCCGGCGACGCCTCCGGGATGACCGCCCCAGCCGCCGCGATCACCCCAGCCGCCGTAACGACCCCAGCCGCCGTAGCCCCAGCGGCCCCAGCCGTATCCACCCCAACCACCCCAGCCACGCCAGCCCCAACCCCAGCCGAGGCCAAAGCCCCAATCCCAGCCGGGATCCCACCAGTAGGGGTAGGACCACCAGTAAGGCTCCTCGTTCAGGTACCAGTCATAGGGAACTCCGGTACCGTAAGCCTGGTTGCCGTAGCCGTCGTCAAAGCCACCGCCGCCCATGCTGGCGCCCTGGGGAGGTCCAAACGGAACCAGATCTCCGACGACCTCGCTGGGGTCGAACTCAAAGACCTTGCTCTGGGGCCCGTTGTAGTAGATAGCGTGCTTTTCCTTGATCTTGATCGGCTTCCGGCTCATGTGGTCGCTGGGGTATGCGTAGGCCTCACCCTTGAGCACGCGCATGGTGTCTGTGCTGGCGTTGAAGGTGTAGAAGCCGTCCTTGACCATCGCCGTCTCACCACCCGGAAGATCAACCAGTAGCTCGGCATTCTTGACCGAGTTGTGGATGGCTACATTGGCGACGCCACGGGTCACTTCCAGCTTCAACTCCGTGTCGTTCAGATCATCTAAGCGTACGCTGGCACCCTGAGCCACGCGGAGAAAGACCCCGGTTGCGGGCACGGCGCTGGCAGTGCCATGCGCCGGAGCGATCACCTGTCCTGCGGTCACATGGCTAAAAAAGTGGTTCTGGTAATCGGGATTTGTGCTCTGTTGAGCGTTGCCCGCAGCCTGCGTCGGCGCAGTCTGCTGGTTCTGCTGCGGGTATGGCTGTTGATACTGCTGCTGGTATTGCTGGCCGCCGGTTGTACGTTGAATGGGCGCAGGCTGCTGATACTGCTGGTTCGGCTGCTGGTACTGCTGGTTCTGTTGCGGGTATGGCTGTTGATACTGCTGCTGGTATTGCTGGCCGCCGGTGGTGCGCTGGATGGGCGCAGGCTGTTGGTAGGGATACTGCGTTGTTGGAGTCGACGGGTAGCCAGGAGCCGTGCTCTCCTGGTCGCCAGCCTGTGCAAACGCTAAGGTCGAAACCGTCGAGAGCGTGAGAGCGAGCAGGAGACATCTGTTATTCCAGGTCATACCCAAAATCCTCTAAACTTTTAGACGGCAGATTCTCTCCAAATGTTGCGGCGCCCGTTGCCAGGTGGGCAGAGCCGGTGATTCTTCCTGGACGGATGGAGGGATCCGGGAAACAAAATCCTCATCTTCTTCGGTAAGGAAGATAGACCGGCTCCCATACATTGCCGGCCAGATCCTCCAGAAACGCCTCACCGTCGACAGCCGCAAGCCCCTCGCGGCCGGCCTGCCTGCCGACCGCGACGGCCACGTTCCTTGAGACCTCGCGCAGGGAGTCGAGCGGGGGCAGCAGAGCCGCCTGGGGATCCTTGCCCGCAGGCGAGAGGGCGGCCAGCGCCTTGGCGGCGGCCATGATCATGCCATCGCTGACCCGTCTGGCCCGGGCGCTGACAATCCCCAGCGCCAAACCGGGGAAGATATAGGAGTTGTTGGTCTGGGCGATCTTAAGGGCTCTTCCGCCAAACTCCGCCGGAGGGAAGGGGCTGCCCGTACCCAAGATGGCCTGGCCATCGGTCCAGCGAAGGAGGTCCCTGGGCAAGGCTTCGCAACGGCTGGTGGGATTGGAGAGTGGCAGGATCACGGGTGGCGCGGGTCGCCTGCCTTGTCCCTGGAGGCCCGCCATCATGGCGCGCACCACCTCTTCGGTGAAGGCGCCGGCCTGGCCGGAGACTCCGATCAGGACGGTGGGCTGCACTCGCCGCACCACCTCCAGAAGGTCAATTCCGTGCTCGCCGCGCTGCCAATCACGAACCTCGTGGAGCGGCCGCGCGTAAGCTAGCCGGGCGTGGTCAGGAGTTTGGGCGGAGTTCTGCGCGGCACCCAAGGCCGCGCCCTGCGCTCCTTCCACCAGCAGACCCTCCATATCCACGGCAAAGATGCGCCGGCGGGCATCCGTTTCGCTGAGGCCGGAGCCGGCCAGAGCCTGGGTGAGAAGCTCGCTGATGCCCAGTCCTGCGGATCCGAATCCGAAGATCACCACGCGTTGCTCGGAGAGGGGAACACCGGATCGGTTCACCGCGGCCAGCAGGGTTGCCACGGCAACCGCGGCTGTTCCCTGGATGTCGTCGTTGAAGCTGGGCAGCATGTCGCGATAGCGGTCCAGGAGTCTGCGGGCATTGTGGCCGCCGAAGTCCTCCCACTGCAGCAGCACATGCGGCCAGCGTCTCTGAACGACGCGGACGAAGGTGTCCACGAACTTGTCGTACTCCGCGCCCCGGACCCGCTCATGCCGCCAGCCGATGTAGAGCGGGTCGGCGATCCGCTCGGGGTTATCGGTGCCAACGTCCAGCAGCACCGGAAGACAGGTCATCGGATGGATTCCGGCCAGCGCGGTATACAGCGCCAGCTTGCCGATGGGAATGCCCATGCCGCCCGCGCCCTGGTCGCCCAGTCCCAGGATCCGCTCCCCGTCAGAGACCACGATGCAACGAACGTGGTCGTAGCGAGGGTGGTTGAGGATGGCCTCGATGCGCTCGCGGTTGGGATAGCTGAGGAAGACGCCACGAGGCCGCCGCCAGATCTCGGAGAACCGCTGGCAGCCTTCACCCACCGCCGGCGTATAGATCATCGGCAGCATCTCCTCGACGTGGCGCGTCACCAGGGCGTAGAAGAGGGTCTCGTTGACGTTCTGCAGGTCGCACATCATGGTGTAGCGGGCGAAGTCGTCAGGCAGGGAACGAAAGGCTCGCAGCCGCCGCTCCACCTGTTCGTCCAGCGTGCCCACATGGGGCGGAAGCAAACCATGCAGAGAAAACTCATCCCGTTCGGACTCCGGGAAGGCTGTTCCCTTGTTGAACATCGGAGAGGTCAAAAGACCCAAGCCGGTCAACGATGTCTCAAGAAACTTCGGTATCGTGCGCTTCCTGTCCATCATCAGGATTCTACAGTCGCGGTCCCGAACATATTTGAAGGGAGTTTGTCCCGCCAACCGGAGCCGGCCTTGATTCGGCCCAGCGCATCCGCGGCGCGGTCTCTTCCGATACGTGAATCTGTCAGGGCATCTCTCCGCAGGAGAACGTTACGGAACAAGCCCCGGGGTGAGCCGATCGGCAGGAAAGACGTGATAAAGACTTGACAGAGCCGTGGTTCGCGGTGAGGCCTTGCGGTGGAATCCGGTGGCCAGAGTGGACAAGCACCGCTACGGCCGCTGGAGCTTCTTCCGCCCGTGACGCCGGTTCGCGGCGGCGAGGACAGTTTGGTAGCCTCCAGTCTTCTTTGTACTCTAGGCTCTATGTTCACTCTTTCGGTTAACCGCCGGGCCGCGGATCGCCTCCGCTCGGGTCATCTCTGGACCTACCGCTCGGATCTTGCCGCCGAGCCGGAGGCCGAGCCCGGCTCGCTGGTCACGCTGCTGGATCCGCGTGGTTTGCCTCTGGGCACGGCGCTCTACTCCTCGGCCTCGCAGATTGCGGCGCGGCTCGTCTCGTCCCGGCCGGGGCTGACGCGTGCGGAGTATCTGGCTGACGTGCGCATCCGCATTGCGGAGGCTCTCGATCTGCGGCGCCGGCTTGCGCCCAGCTCAGCGGCCAATAATGCGCACCGCATCATTTTTTCCGAGGCCGACAACCTTCCCGGCATCGTGGCAGACCGCTACAACGATCTTGTGCTGTTGCAACTGCTCACTCAGGGCACCGCGCAGGAGGATGTTCGTTCCGTCTTTGTGGAAGCTCTGCGCGCGGCAGCTCCCAGCGGCGAAGGGCAGCGTGAGCTGACGATCTGGGAGCGTCCTGACGCGCGCGTCGGGGAGTTGGAACAGCTTCCCGCACCCGCGCGCGGCGCTCTGTTCAGCACCCAGGCCGCGCCGCCCAGCTCCACGATCTTCGCCCTCAATGGCCTGCGCTTCCACTACGATGTGGCCGCGGGCCAGAAGACGGGCGCCTTTCTCGACCAGCGGCTGAACTACGCTGCCGCGGCTCGCGCCGTGGCAGAGGCGGTTTCGGCGCGGCGGTCCGGAGCCGACGGTCCGCGGGCGCTGGACGTATGCAGCTATCAGGGCGGTTTTGCGCTTCACCTGGCCAAGGTCTGCGCTCAGGTGACTGGGGTTGATGCCAGCCGCTCAGCGCTGGAGGCGGCCGAGCGCAATCTGACCTTGAACCAGACTCACCATCCTTCGTTGTTGACAGACTGCCAGGTGGACTGGATGGAGGCCGACGCCTTTGCTTATCTTCGCCATTTGGACGACACGGCGCGAGCGGGCGGTTCACGCCCTTCATCTTCGAAGAGCCTCTTTGACGCCATCGTTCTGGATCCACCGGCCTTTGCCAAGTCCAGGCGCGCTGTGGAGGGAGCCTTGCGCGGCTACAAGGAGCTGAACCTTCGCGCGCTGCGTCTGCTGGCTCCCGGAGGCACGCTGATCACCAACTCCTGCTCGCACCACATCTCGATGGAGGAGTTTACCGCGGTGGTGGCCGCAGCGGCCTCGGATGCGCGTCGCAAGGTTCAACTTCTCGAGCGCCGCGCCGCCGCGCCGGACCATCCGGAGATTCTGACCCTCCCCGAGACAGGCTACCTGAAGTGCTTGATCTGCCGGGTGGAGGGGTAACCCGTCAACGCTGCCGAGGCCCCTCCCGGCAACGGCGAAGAGGGGGTTGCGGCTAATCGGCTAAGTGGGTTCATCCAGTTAGGTCGGTTTAGTCAATCCAGGGAGTGCATCTGCTTGATGTAGAGCGAAGAGAGGAACTTGCGGCCGGTGCTGGCGCCGGACATGTAGCGCCGCTTGCCGAAGATGGGGCGGTCGAACCAGGCGCGATCGAACTTGCCCAGAATGGACCACGCGATGCCGGCATAGCCATTGGGATCACGCCCGTCGATCTGGTAGCGGTCATTCAGATAGATGGCTACCTTCATCGCGATGCGCGCATTGGGCGTCCACTCCAGGATCTTCTTGGCCCAATACATGCGCAGAACGTTGTGCATCCAGCCAAAGCGCACCATCTGGATCTGGGCGGCATTCCACAGCTCGTCGTGGGTCTGGGCCTGCTCCAACTGGGGCAGTTTGTAGAGCACGGGGCGCGGATCGCCATCGTGCTCCTGGATGGTCCTTTGCGCCCAGGCGTCGGCACAGGCCGGAGAGTCGTAGTCAGGCTGATGGCGCACGAAGTTGACGCTCAACTCGCGCCACACAATCAGCTCGTTGAAGAAGCTGGAGCGGGCGGCCTCCAGTTTTTTGGGGTGCTGCTCCGCGACCGCATCCACGGCCAGGGCAATGGTCTGCGGCCCGATGTGGCCGAAGTGCAGATAGGGGCTCATCCGGCTGCTCCCATCCAGCTCCGGATGGTTGCGATCATCCGGGTAGCCGGGCAGGATGACGGAGCAGAAGTGCTGCAGCCGCTGCCGCGCTGCGCGGCTGCCTCCGGTCCAAGCCTCGACGGGCGGCACGCTGCGGTCCAGCTCCGTCCAGCCGCGGGTGATATCGCCTTTGACGTCTTCGGCTTCGAGGCCGCGCGACCGGCGCCAGGGGATCTGAGCGCTGGCATTGGCGTAAGGGGTGAGAAACCCCGGCAAGGCGCGCAGCAGCCGCGGCCGAGCCACGGCGGCGTTGAACTGGGCTTTCTCCAGGAGACGAGAGGGGATAATCACATCGGCATCGACGGTCCAGAAGGGAACTTTGATCTGCTGGGCGATGTTCATCCGCCAGAGCTCCGGCCCGCGCAAGGGATTCTCATCGCCGATGACCATCGCCGCCCGAACCTCGTTGAAGAAGCGCAAAGGATCCTCGCGGGGCGCGCGGCGCAGAACGAAGCCGACATTCCGCTCGGCGCACTCCTCGGCGGCGTCCGGCAGTCCCTGGCTGAGGAAGGCGTAGTGACGCAGATTCGCGTGGGGGAAGTTGCTGATGGCGGCGAAGTAAGCCACCACCGGCAGCCCCAGGGCGTTGCCTGCGGCGATCGCCACATCCAGGGCATGGTTGTCGCGTCCGCGCTGCGCACGCTGCATCCAGTACACAACGCATCTGCTCTCCGGGGGTGGAACGCCGGCTCGGCGAACCTGCACGCGAGCATCCTGGACCAAGTCGCGCAGTGCCTCGGGCACACGCTGGTCGGCGGCCATCTCTTCGGCCAGACGCAAAAAGACAAGATCCTTCTCCTCGGCTGTCCATTCGCTGCGCGGTTGTGGTTTGAGGGGCTGCAAGGGTCTCTCCGTCCTTTCACTTCCTCCAAGCTACCTCAAGGGCTGAGGCGGGCCGAAACAATCCTCCGCAGGTCTAGAAAGCGCAAGGCCGGGGATGGAGGGCGGGCCAAGCGATCTTTCGCGCCTCGACAGGTGGGGCGGGGCGGAAGCAGAGCGCCGCGGCGAGTTCCGGGCGGGGATATCCATCCAAGCAAAGATTGGGCTAGGATCTTTCATGCGAGGATCGTTCTTGCCAGAAGAATCCATCTCCGGCGCCTCTGCACCCTCGGCAGTGCGGCACTTCGCCTCGGAGGGGATGGAGACGATTACCCTGCGCCGGGCGACGGCCGAAGACGCCCCGGCCTTGGCGCTCACCGGAGCGGCCACCTTTCTGGAGGCCTTTACCTGGATGTTGCCCGGCCCCGACATCGTGGCCCATACCCGGAAGCACCATGCGGAGGAGGTTTACGCGCGCTACCTGGCCGAGCCCGGCGCGCGGGTGACCCTGGCCGTCACGGGTCCGGCGGTTGGCTGCCCGGACCGGCCGGGCTCGGTGGTAGGCTACGTTTTGATCTGCTCCCCGGAGTTGCCGTCATTCCCCGTCTTGCCCACGGATGTGGAGCTGAAGCGTATCTATCTCTTCTCGCGCTTTCGCTTGGCTCCGGTGCTGGACGCCGCCGGCCGGATGATCGCCAACCTTCGTCCCGCCCAGGCGCTGCTGGATGTGGCCCTGGCTGACGCCAGGGCTCTGGGTGGCAGCCGCTTGTTGCTGGGAACGCATGCGGGCAACTCCCGGGCCATAGCGTTTTACCGCCGCAACGGCTTTCGAGAGGTGGGGACGCGGCTCTTCCAGGTGGGTAGCCTGCAGTGCAGCGATTTGATCTTTGCCCGGCAACTTTAGGCTTACCGGCATCTTTTTCCTCGCTGGCAACGTCTTAAAGGTGTGGTAACATAAGAACGCTGGAGACGTGCGCGCCCCTGAGTCGCCGAAGCCTCACTCCGAAGGACTTCCGCCTGCGCCTGCGGCCTTGACCGCAACCTCGTTCCGGCAATCCCGTTACAACCCGGGGAGATCTCGGTCTGCGCGCACCCACCTAAGGCCGCAAGTCGTTTCCCCGCAATTGATCAGGAGGCTCCGTGCTGCGCGAGCCTTCGTGACAGGAGCGCCTCAGTGGCTGAAGAACTCGATAAGTACGAAGAAGACGTGGAACATATCATCGATGCCGGCAAGGAGAAGGGCTATTTGACCTTCGGTGAGGTCAATGACCTGCTGCCAGGGGACATCACCTCGCCGGACGAACTCGATGACCTGATGGCCACCATCAATACGCAGGGCATCGATGTGCTGTCGGAGGGCCGTCGCGGCTCGCGCGATGAGGAGCGCGACGCGGACTCCGAACCGGGCGAGGAGGCTGACGACGTCGAGTTGGATCTTACGCCGGGCACACTGGAGAAGACCAACGATCCGGTCCGCATGTACCTGCGCGAGATGGGAACGGTTCCGCTGCTCACCCGCGAGGGCGAGGTCGAGATCGCCAAGCGCATCGAGCGTGGCCAGCTGCGGGTCATGAAGGCCATCTCGCGCTCCACCATTGTGATTCGCGAGATCATCGGTCTGGGCGAAGACCTGAAGCGCGGCGTGCGCAACATCAAGGAAGTGGTGACCTTCGACGAAGAGGAGCTCACCGAGGAGATCCTGGCTGCGCGGGTCAAGCAGACGGTGGCCCGCACCGATGAGCTGGTCAAGCACCAGAAGAAGGCGGCGGAGTATCTGGCCCGGTACCTGGATCCGCAGGGCAAGGAGGCCAAGGCCAAAGCTCGTTACGCGCGCAAGAACCTGTGGCTGATGGGCCGCGAGAATGTGTACGTCTCGCGGATCGTGCGGGAGCTCAAGTACACCAACAGCGAGAAGAAGCGCCTGCTGGACAAGGTGAACAAGACTCTGGACTCCATGCGCACGCTGGAGCGCCAGATTCGCTCCCTGGAGGCCAAGCACGAGGCGTCTCGTTCCGAGGAGCTCAAGAAAGAGTACCGCCGGCAACAGAAGAACTGCCGCATTGATCTGGAGCGCCTGGAGGCCGAAGCCGGCATCTCACATGACGCCCTGAAGCGCACCCAGCGGGAGATCATCCAGGGCGATATGGACGCGGAGAAGGCCAAGCGCCAGCTCATCGAAGCCAATCTTCGCCTAGTAGTGTCCATCGCCAAGAAGTACACCAACCGCGGCCTGCAGTTTCTGGACCTGATTCAGGAGGGCAATATCGGCCTGATGAAGGCGGTGGACAAGTTCGAGTACCGGCGCGGCTACAAGTTCTCCACTTACGCCACCTGGTGGATCCGTCAGGCCATTACCCGCGCCATTGCGGACCAGGCGCGCACCATTCGCATTCCGGTGCATATGATCGAGACCATCAACAAGCTGATCCGCACCAGCCGGCAACTGGTGCAGGAACTGGGTCGCGAGGCCTCCTCCGAGGAGATCGCCAGGCGCATGGACATCCCCGTGGCCAAGGTGCGCAAGGTCCTCAAGATTGCCCAGGAGCCCATCTCGCTGGAGACGCCCATCGGCGAAGAGGAAGATTCGCATCTAGGCGACTTTATCGAAGACCGCATGGCCGTGAGCCCATCCGACGCGGTGATCTCAGTCAACCTGAAGGAGTACACCTCGCAGGTGCTGCGCACGCTCACGCCCCGGGAGGAGCGAGTGATCAAGATGCGCTTCGGCCTGGAGGATGGCAGTGAACACACCCTGGAAGAGGTGGGCCAGAGCTTTCAAGTGACGCGTGAGCGTATCCGCCAGATTGAGGCCAAGGCGCTGCGCAAGCTGCGTCACCCCAGCCGCTCGCGCAAGCTCAAGGCGTTTGTGGACGGCGTCAAGGAGATATAAACGGAAGCAGGCGCGGCAAGCTCGATACAAGAGGGCGTCCCTGGCGGGGCGCCCTCTTGGTTTGGAAGGCTTTGTGCGGCGAAGGCGCAAGCTGCGCCACAACAGCGGTTCGGACGGCAGACCGGGCCGAAGCCGGCCGGCACCCGCTGACCTTCTCCAGACAGGCGAACTGACGCTGCCTGGTCTTTCGCTAAGCCACCTGGTCTTCCTCAAACACTTTGCGGATCGCGTAGGATCTTTCTATGAAAATCTTCCGCCTTTCTCTGCCTCTTTGTCTTGCTGCCGCGGTGCTGCTCCTCCGTCAGGCCAACGGCGCCCCCGGTGAGCGGCTTGCCGCGCCAGGTTCTTCGCCGGCAGAGGCCGCTTCTTCCTCCCCGGCGCTGTATCTAGGCGCGGCCTGGTACCCGGAGCAGTGGCCGGAGTCGCGTTGGAACGCTGACCTGGACCTGATGGAGGCGGCCCACGTCCGCTTTGTCCGCATCGGCGAGTTTGCCTGGTCCAGGCTAGAGCCGTCTGAAGGCGACTATCATCTGGACTGGATGTATCGCGCGATCCGGGCTGCCGAGAGCCACCACATCGCGGTGGTGATCGGAACGCCTAGCGCCGCTCCACCCGCCTGGCTTACCACCAAGTATCCCGAGACGCTGCGCATCAAAAGTGACGGCCACCGGGCCCAGCACGGCAACCGCCAGCAGTTCAACTGGGCTGACCCACTGTATCGCCAACTGGTCTACCAAATGGTGCTGCAGGAGGCGAGGCGTTTTGGCCATGATCCGGATGTGATCGGCTGGCAGATCGACAATGAGTACGCGACCCTGTCTTATGGGCCCATCGCCCAGGCACAGTTTCAAAACTGGCTGCATCACCGTTACCAGACCCTGGACAACCTGAACGCCCGCTGGACCACCGCCTACTGGAGCCAGACCTACACCGCCTGGAGCCAGATTCCCATCGAAACCAACCGTGGCAACCCCGGCCTGTTGCTGAGCTGGAAGCGATTTGTCTCCGACACCTGGCGCAGCTATCAGGCGAATCAACTACGCGCCCTGCGTCCCAACATTGCCTCCCGCCAGTTCATCACCACCAACATGATGGGATTCTTCGACGGATACGACGCCTACACCGTCACTCGCGACCTCGACATGGCTTCCTGGGATGACTACGTCGGCACCGGCCAGCTCAACCCGGTCTCCAACGGAGCCGAGCACGACTTGACCCGCGGCTTCCTGCGCAAGAATTTCTGGGTGATGGAGACCCAGCCCGGATCCGTCAACTGGTCTCCGGATAACAATGCACTGGACAAGGGCGAGGTGAGGGCCATGGCCTGGCTCGACATCGGCCACGGCGCCGACGCCGTCTCTTACTGGCAGTGGCGCTCGGCCTTGAACGGCCAGGAGGAGTACCACGGCACCCTGGTCGGCCCCGACGGCACCCCGGTCCCGCTTTACTCCGAGGTCGCCCAGGTTGGCCGCGAGTTTGCGAAGGCCGGCCCGGCGTTCTCCGGCACCACGGTCCGCTCCCAGGTCGCGATCCTGCACTCCTATGAGAGCTACTGGGCCATCAACTGGCAGCGCCATAACAAGGCCTTCAGTCCGATTGATGCCATGGTCTCCTACTACGGCGCCATCCGCGCCCTGGCGCACTCGGTGGACATTGTCAGCCCGGACGTCGATCTCTCCCAGTACAAGCTGGTTATCGCCCCTGCGCTCAACCTCATCACGGACCGGGAAGCGGCCAACCTGATCAGCTACGTTCAAAACGGAGGCCACCTGGTCCTCACCCAGCGTTCAGGGATGAAGAATGTCGACAATGGTCTTCAGACGGAACGCCAGCCGGGCCCGCTGGTCTCTCTGCTGGGTGGACGGGTGGAGCAGTACTACGCACTGGATACCGCCATCCCGATCTCCGGAGTGTGGGGCGGTGAGAACGCTCACCTGTGGGCAGAACGGCTCTCCACATCCAGCCCGCAGACCCACGTCCTGATGCGCTACGGCAAGACGCCCCTGGGCTGGCTGGATGACCAGCCGGCGGCCATCACCCGCAAGGTGGGCCTGGGCAGCATCACCTACATCGGCGCGGAGCTGGAAGGCGCGACCTTGAACAAGGCTGCCGGCTGGATGATGACCGAGGCCGGTGTGCATCCGGAGTTCGGCTCCCTGCCCCCGGGCGTAGATCTTTCCATCCGCTCTGACGCGCGTCATGAGGTCTGGATTCTGATCAACTTCGGCCAGGCGGCCCAGACCGTCAACCTACCCTCCAACTTTCAGAATGTGCTTGCCGGCGGATCCCAGCGCTCTGTGACCCTCCAACGCTTTGCCGTCGCCGTACTGCAACGGCCCGCGCAGCCATCTGCTCCCGCGCAGCCATCTGCCGCCCCGTAGGGCGACTCTGCTCTGCCCAGCTCTGCCCAGCCACTCTCCCGGGCCGCCCTTCGGATCCATCGGGTCGAAACTTGCCCCGGCAGACACTTGTCGCGGCAGACAAAGGAAGTCTGCTTTGTTCTATATTCCATCTTGGCGAAGCCACCTGGAGCCGGACAGGCAATGCGCAGATCCGGTGGGCGGATGACGGCCAACGAGACTCGTAAGACCATCGAGGAGATCATGGAACCGAATCCTTCTGGAAACATGCGCCGCGGCCTTTTGAAGTTTGTCGGGCTGGGCGCTGCCAGCGGCGTCATGCCGCGCGCCTGGGGCCAGGCGCCCGGCCCCGCCGGAGCTGCGGCGTCCCATAGGCAAACTGCCGGAGCGCTGGATGTGCGCAGCTTCGGCGCCCGCGGCGACGGCCACAGCCTGGATACGCCGGCCATCAACCGCGCCATCGAGGCTGCGGCTGAACGTGGCGGCGGCACAGTCTACTGTGGGACCGGGCAGTACCTCTGCCATTCCATTCATCTCCGCAGCAACGTGGGGCTGTATCTGGATCACGGCGCGGTGATCATCGCCGCCGATCCGCTGCCGCCAGGGCAGCCCGGCGGGTACGACTCTCCAGGGCCTCCTCAACCCTGGGAGGCGTATCAGGACTTTGGCCACAATCACTGGCGAAACAGCCTGATCTGGGGTGAGGATCTGCAAGATCTCTCCATCTCCGGGCCGGGGCGCATCTGGGGGCGCGGCCTAGTGAGGAGCAATGATCCGCATAGCCGCCGACCGGCGGAACAGCGCATTGAAGGGGTCGGGAACAAGTCCATCAGCCTGAAGAACTGCCGCAATGTGCAACTGCGTGACTTCCAGATCCTGCAGGGCGGCTGGTTTGGAATCCTGGCCACGGGCGTGGACAACCTGCTGATCGACGGCTTGACCATTGACACCAACCGCGATGGCATGGACATCGATTGCTGCCGAAATGTCCGGATCGTCAACTGTGCCGTCAACTCACCCTGGGATGACGCAATCGTGCTCAAGAGCAGCTATGCGCTGGGCTATCCGCGGGCTACCGAGAACGTGGAGATCTCCAACTGCTATGTGACGGGCGCTTATCAACTGGGGGCCATGATCGATGGAACCTGGAAGAGGTTTGATGCCTCCGCTCCCGGGCGCGCGCCGCAGGTCGGACGCATCAAGCTGGGAACCGAGTCCAACGGCGGATTCAAGAACATCGCTATCTCGAACTGCACCTTCGATCACTGCCAGGGTCTGGCGCTGGAGACGGTGGACGGCGCCCATCTCGAGGATGTCACGGTCGCCAACCTGACCATGCGGGGCATCGTCTCCGCACCGATCTTTCTCCGTTTGGGCAGCCGTCTGCGCGGTCCTGCCGGCTCGGCCAAGACCGGCACGCTGCAGCGAGTGATCATCAGCAACATCCTGTGTTCGGATGCATCCCCGGAGTATGGCTGCATCATCAGCGGAGTTCCCGGCCACGCCATTCAGGATCTGCATCTGCACAACATCTACATCCAGCATCGCGGCGGCGGGACCAGGGAACAAGCTGGCATCACACCGCCTGAATACGAAAACCACTATCCCGGCCCGCACATGTTCGGCCCCATGCCGTCTCAGGGCTTTTACCTGCGCCATGTGAAGAACGTGAGCCTTGCGGAGATCGAGATCTCCGCCCTGACCGAAGACGCTCGTCCGGCGATCCTGATGCAGGATGTAGAAGGAGCGGATCTGTTCCACATCCGCACGCCATCCGCAGCGCCTGTCCTGGAGATGCTCGACTCAGCCAAGGTGGATGCTCTCTGGGTGCGGGGTCTGAAGGACGGAGCCCAAAGCTGAGCTCGAGATCCCCGGCACGCTTGCCTGCCAGGAAGGGCTCATCCCAACGAAAAGAGCCAAAGCCTGCGCGGCTCCATGGAGGAACAGGATGGAGGACTGCGCAAGCGCGCCCCCGCCGGCCTGATCCGAGATCGCGTTTTGGCTGCCATCACCAGACGTAAGTGCCGACGGCCCCCGGTGGGAGGGAGGTGACTGCGGTTCTGTGGTGATAGCGAATCGCAAACGAGAACGGGAAGTTGCCCGTGTTGGAGACCACCAGAACGATCTTTCCGTCGGGAGTCAGGAAGGCCACGTTATCGAGCTGCTCCAGGTCGTTCGTTCCAATACGGATGGAGCCGGGCGGAACGAACTTGGAGAAATGCCCCAGAACATACCAGGCAAGGTTGCGTTTCACCTGATCTCCCTGGATGGTCAGCGCACCCCAGCATCCGGTACAGCCGCCGTGGTTGGTATGCGGTCCGGCCTCTGCGTCGGCGGCCAGATTCCACAGCAGCACGTTGCGGCTCCAGTTCCGGGTAGCGCCGATCATAACGCTGTCCACCGGCTCGGCGATGTCCAGCCCCCGCGAGCGTGGATCCTGCGTCACCGACTGCTCGGTCATGAAGAGACCTTGGCGCGGATAGAGGTGGTGGACCTTGGTGAAGGCCTCGGCCGACCCTCCATAAAGGTGAAAGGCGGTTCCCTGGACGTATTTTCCGGCTGCGGGGTCACCCAGGATGGAGAGCGGGTACGACGTTACGTCCGGATTGTGATCGTAGATCTGGATGCCGGTCTGGATGCCGGCGCGGGCAAAAGCGGGGCCCAGCGCCTGGGCGATGAATGCGTCCTCTTCGGGAGCAAACATCACCATGCTGGGCGTGTTTTTGGGGTTCAGAGGCTCGTTCTGCACCGTGACCGCGGCCAGAGAGATGCCTGCGGCCTTCATCGCCCGGATATAACGGACGAAGTACTGCGCATAGATCGGATAGTCTTCCCGCTTCAGGTGACCCCCCTTCAGATTGTCATTGGTCTTCATCCAGGCGGGAGCCGACCACGGCGACCCGAGGATCCTGATCGCTGGATTGATCGTCAGAATCTGCTGGAGGACAGGAATCACCGCAGCTTGATCCGCCTTCAGGCTGAAGTGCTCTAGTTGCGGATCGGCCTGGCCCGCAGGCATGTCGTCATAGGTATAGGGATGATCGTTCATGTCCGACGAGCCGATGCTAACCCGCAGGTAACTGGCGTGGATGCCGTCGCCGTCAGGCGCGTAGAGGCTCTTGAGGAGCGCCGCCCGGCTGGCAGACGACATGCGCATCAGCAGCTCTGCGCTGCCGCCGGTGAGGGCAAACCCAAAGCCTTCCATCGACTGGTACTGTTCCATGTCATTCACCTCGATGGCCGGATCCGTGCTCGCGGCCGAGGAGAAAGAAACCGGGGCTGGCTGCTCCGCCAGCAAGGAGGAGCGATCGCCGGTGGTTAACCAAAGGCGTGCATTGCCTGGCTCGCCAGACTGCGCCGGCGAAGACAAAGTGAGCGAGAGCAAGAAAGCGAGACATGGGATCCGGATCCGCAATTTCATACGAGTCTCCTCGGTCAACCGACGATGCGGAAAAACGATCCGAAACAATCGGTTGTTTTAAAGGTCATGGAAGTGCGTGTTCTGCAGCTTGCCAACGATCAAAACAGGATCGCGCCGGGCTTGTCAATCTTTCCCCGCTCATCCTCGCCGGTCATCCTTGTCTGCGGCCGATGCTGAGACCGGCCATCCTGCTCGTTCGGCCAGGAGATCCGCGTCTGTTCCCGAACGGCGTGCGCGAGCAGGTAGCAGCCCGCGGAGGTGATGACCGTCGAAGATCGATTCCATCGAAAGACGCTCGATGCCATCGCCTTGTCTCTTGCCCAGGCCCATCTCGTCCGGACCGACGCGCGCCGTTGCTTGCCGCCATGCCGAGGCGGCTGCGATGCGGTCAGCGCATCTGATTTCGAATCACGGCTCTCCTGCGCAAACCGATCCCTTCAAGCCCAGTGAGCCTCGGCGGCTTCACAAAGTGCATGCGGTCTGCCGGCCGGATGGCTACTGAAACTGGAACCAGTTCACGATCGAGATGCTGTCAGAGCTCCCTCCTCCGGTAAAGACAACGTAGAGGCTGTGCGTCCCGGAGACGGTAGAGAGACCGGCGCGCTGACGGTCACCCAGTTCGACTCCCAGCTTCCAGTCACGGGCAGCCCTACTGTGGCAATCGGCGCGCTTGCCATGCTATCCAGGTAGAACGTTGCTGTGCCGCCGTTGCCGTCGCTGGAGGTCCGCACGGCCACGCTATGGATGGATCCGGCCGCGCCGAAATCGACGTTAGGGAAGAAGACATAAGCGCCTGAGGTAAGGTAGCCTAAGGCGACTCTGATCAAGTATCGGCTGGGTTGATATTTCTTAATCTGAGTCGAATTTCGGGTCGAGTTGCTAGGGTATTGGGCGTTGGCGCTCTGAACAAGTGTAGTTTTCCGTACTTCGGGCAGACTACTGCCCGGGCACGGCCATCAGTTTTTGCGCTGTGATGAGGTGGATGAGGGCGAAGCTGGTGTAGAGCCGGTGCAGGTTCTTGG
>DAHWOF010000080.1 GCA_027335345.1 Granulicella sp.
AATAGAACCATTTCTTGAGATGCTTGAGCGGGTAACGGCGCTTGAAGTATGGATCAAGCATGCCGTGAGTGAAGACGAGAAAGGGCTTGCGCCCGGCTACGGCGATGAGGACAGCCAGGCCGGTGAACTCCCAGAGTCCGTGCACTATGACTCCGTCGAAGCGGTCGAGGTTGTGGCGCAGCCAAGGGATGAGCCGAGGGGAGAACCACGAGGCTCTTTGCGTCCCGAGAGCATGAATTGGGAAGGGAAATGTGCAGAGGAAGGGGGCTCCCGGACGATCCAGCGTGGCTACCTCGGCTTCGTGACCGGGTGGACGAAACTGGATGATCATCCGGATGGCCTCAGTGGGGCCGCCCGCGGCGGGGTCGATGGATCCGACGATGTGCAGAACTCTCATGGAACTTCCCGTGGAACTTTGGAGCGACTGGGCCGCATCATGAGAACCTGATTCGGGGTCGGATCGGACCTGGGATCCG
Organism: Granulicella sp.; assembly: GCA_027335345.1. GTDB lineage: Bacteria > Acidobacteriota > Terriglobia > Terriglobales > Acidobacteriaceae > Granulicella. The sequence goes on from DAHWOF010000080.1 coordinate 477, forward strand.
AGCCAGCCCGTAGGGCCGAATTCGAACTCTGTTCTCTTGCCTGCTCTAAGGATGCATCCGTGCAGGAGGAGAGTTCAGGGGATCAGCCCCTGAACCAACCGGTGACGCAAGCAAGCGCTTGCCGCAAACCTTGTACATCTTCTTCATAGCTCCAGGAATGGACGCGCCTTTGGGCGTTGCGGCCCATGAGTTCGGCCGTCTGTGGCGAAGCGAAGCAGCGGCGTAGCACGGCAGAGAGCGCTTCGACATCGCCCACGGGGAAGACCCAGCCTTCAACGCCATCGTTGATCAGATCATAGTGGCAGCCTACATCGGTGGAGACGATGACGGGGCAGCCCGCGGCCATCGCCTCATTGACGATCAGCCCCCAGGGTTCGTGCTGTGAGGGGAGCACAAAGACGCTGGCGAGAGCAAAGAAGGCGGGTATCTCGGATTGATTGCGAAACCCGGCAAAGCGCACATTCTCTAACCTCAGCTCCCGTGTCATCCCCTCCAGCCGGGGGCGCTCGGCTCCGTCGCCGACGATCACCAGAAAGGGGCGCTCTGCAGGAGGATGGGTTGGATGAGGCGGCAGGCTGTCGAGGAAGAGGCGGTAAGCCTTGAGAAGATGATCGGCGTGTTTGCGTTCCTGGAGCTTGGATGCGAAGAGAATCACGGGCCTGCCCGGAGGGATCCTTAATTCGGAACGCAACTCTGCCTGGCGCGTTTGGGAGCCCTGAGCAAGGCGCGCGAAGTACTGGTTATCGACCGCATAGGGCATGCGGAACTGCGGAACGCCGTCTCCGAAGTAGCGGGTCCAATAGGCCTGGTTCGCAGTTCCGATGGGAAGAACGGCCGCTATGCCGGGACGCAGGAGCTGAAAAAAGACTTGCTTGAGCGCCAGCTTCCAGAGGCCGCGAACCCGGTCAGCGAGCCAGGATTCGGCGCGTAGCAAGACGGGAATGCCCAGGGCGTTGGCGGCTAGGATGCCCAGTAGCGAGTTGGCGCTGGCATAGCCATGCACCCAGAGAGCATCGAAGGCCTGGCTGCCATCTCTTTCGCGCAGGCGACGGCAGATCCCGCGGCTGATAGGGCTGGTTAGGGAGATGTTGCCGGTATCGCGCCATGGTTTCAGGAACTCCGAGCAGTAGCCTTCCAGCAAGGGTATGTCCCAGGCAACCGCGACGCCGAAGCCCTGGTCCTGGTATCCGCGCACGGAAAGGTCTGAGCCGAAGAGCACAGTCAGGTCGATGTCTGGCTCCTGGGCAATGCGGCGAAGCAGCGGCGCCTGATACTGAATGGGATGGCTTACCAGATAAGCCAGACGAAGCTTGCACAGCGCTTCACCGCTTCGGCAGTCGGGGTGGCGATCAGGTGGGAGCGGAGCCGTCATGGGGAGGATGCTCCCTAAGGTAAGAAAGCAAAAGTAACGTACAAATACACCAGGGCAAGCACTGTTCCGATCCCTCCGCTGGAGAGCAGTTCCTTCATGGAGACGATAGGCAGATAGACGATGTCGTTGGGCTCCAGGATCGGGTCGGGAGCCTTTCCGTCCAGCACCTTCTTGATGTTATAGATTGCGACGGTGCGGTGGTCGCCGACTGTCCGGATGATGCGAAGATCACCGAAGTCGCCCTCCCATTTGATGCCTCCGCTGAGAGCCGTTGCCTCGGTGAGAGTCAAGGGAGTATAGGAGTTGAGCGCAATCGTCCCTCCGGGGGTGCCGAAGGCCCCAAACATGTACACAATTCCGATGCGTGAGACCACGATCGTGTCTCCGGGAAAGACAGGGATATTCCCCATCGAGCTGCGCATGGGATCCGTTCCCAGATCGACGACGATGGCTTTGGCGACTCCCGGACGGTCGATGGTAACTACGTGGCTGGCGGTTGGCGGCAGTCCTCCGGCCGCGGAGAGCACATCGAGCAGGCGGCGCTTGCCAACGACCGGAACGACCTGATGAATCTCTCCGATGATCGTGACCGCCTGGTTGGGGGACTGGGCGACATCAATCGTGATCTGTGGATCGCGATACATGCCATCGGCTTCCAGTTTCTCCGCGATGAGTTCTTCGGCCTGGGTGACCGTAAGCCCCTCCAGGTGCACAATGCCGATGAGCGGAAGCAGCGCCGTACCATCGTTTCCAATCTGCACGGTGGGAGAGTACGTCGAGTCGGAGAACAGGTGGATGGTGAGCCGGTCTCCCAGGGAAAGCAACACATCTCGCTCGCCAGGGTAGAGAACGGACTTGTCGGTGGTCGGCGTCAAACTCTGGTTGTAGGCTGAGGTGCTCGATGTTGCCGGTCCACTGAACTGAGCCCGGGCACTGCCAGTCCAACCTGCCGCGATCAGCATCAGAACGGATACAGCGGTCAAGCGGATGGACCAGAAGATGGACAGGGTCTCGGGTCGCGGGGTGGAGTATAAAGGATGGCGTTGGCGGCTCATTCGCTATCTCCTCTTTGGGAATCGTTCTTGCCGGGACCTCTCCCGGCTTCAGGCGGAGTATCCTTCTTCGCCTCCCCATTCTTGGGTTCCCACCCGGAACTGTCCACTCCCGCCGCTGCGTAGCCGGTATAGCCGTAGTAGCCGTAGTAGGCATAATACTCCGGGCTATTCATGTCTACGGCGTTCAGAACGATGCCGGTGACGGGGGCTCCGGCGCGAATCAGAAGGTCGCGCGCGCGCTGCATGGCATGTTTGGTGGATTTGCCATGGCGAACAATCATCACTACGGCATCGGCTTGCTGGGAGAGCATCACGCTGTCGGTCACGGAGAGCAAGGGAGGAGAATCCATCACGATGTGGGTGTAAATTCCTTTGCATCGCTCGATCAACTGCCGCATGGTCTCCGAGCCAAGCATCTCGGTAGGAAAGGGAGGAACCGGCCCACTGACCAGCACATCCAGTTGGGGAATCTCTGGGATGGTCTGGATGGCGCTTTCCAGGCTGACGCTTCCGGTGAGAACCGAGGTTAGGCCTACCTTCCCGTTCAAGCCGAAGCGATGGTGGATGGTTGGCCGGCGCAGATCGGCATCGATGAGCAACACGCGTACGTTGCGCTGGGCCAGAACGCAGGCCAGGTTGATCGATACGGTTGTCTTGCCCTCCGAGGGCGTGGCGCTGGTGAGCAGGATGATCTTCGGTTCTCTGCCGGCCACCGATAAGAGCAACGAGGTGCGCAGGGCGCGGAAGGCCTCAGAGAACTGAGACTTCGGATTGGATAGGGTGCCCAGACTGCGCATGGTGGTGGAGAGACCGGTTTCGTCCGAGACGCTTCTGCGGGCCCGCGGAACCAGCGCCAGGGAGGGCAACCCGGAGACCGCCTCAATCTCGGAGACGCTGCGCAGGCCCGTATCCAGACTATCGAGAATAAAGGCAAATATGACGGAAAAGATCAGCATCACGAAGGCATCAACCGTCATGATGTTGGAACGGGGTCTGAGTGTGGGCCCCAGAGGAGGATAGGCAGGATCAATCGGCTCGATCTCGGTCGATTCCAGCCCTGCCTCTACTCCGGCTGTGCGGAGCCGTTGCTCCAGGCCGTCGTAGAGGGTGCGGTTGGCTTCGTACTCGCGCTGCCGCAGCGTATATTGCAGCATGGTGTCGCGCAACTGATACGCAACGTCCTTCTCATGATTCAGGGCGTTGTCGGTCTCTTCCTCCATCCGCTGGGCGGCGAGATAGGCTTGCTTGGCTTCGCTGATGATGCGGACTTCTTCAGCCTTGATCTGCTTTTGCAACAGGGTGATCTGCTGCTGGACGGCGATCACCTTGGGGTTCTTCGGTCCATAGGTGAGGTTGAGCTGGGCCAGATTGATGCGGGCAGCGTCGATCTGGCTGCGCAGAGAGGAGATGTTGCTGGGAGCGTAGGCGCTTCCGGCTTGATCCAGAATATTCGGATCCATGCTGGAGAGTACCTCGTAGTGCGTCTGTGCCTGGATGCGGGCCAACTGAGCGGCTCCGGCGGCTCGGTTCAGGTCGTCCAGCGTAGACGTTATCTGGTTATCCCTGGGATCGAAGCCAAGCACGCCCAGTTTCTTTTGCAGCTCCAGCATTTGCTCCTGGGAGGTCTCTACCTGTTGTCTCAGATCGTCAAGCTGGGTGGAAAAGAAGTTGGCGACACGTTTGGTGGCGTCGGCGCGCGACTGGAATCTGTGCTCAATGTAGTCCTGCACCAACTGGTTGACGATGCTGGCGGAGAGCTGCGCATTGGAGGTGGTGCAGTTGATCACCACCAGATCCGTCTTGGGAATGACGTTGACTGAGATGTCCCCTTGCAAAGCCCCGACCACGCGCTGTCGGACAACGGGATCGTCAACGTTCTGATAGTGCTGGACAGGCCCCAAAAAGTCCGGATCATTGGCCAGGTTGCGGTCCCTGGCCACCGTAAGCAGCAGCGACTGACTCTGCAGGATGGCTACCTCGGTGGGTAGCGAGGTGTCATCCATTCCTCCCCCACCCCCGACGCGATACGCGTTGGAGGCTCCGGCTCGAATCTCGATGGTTCCCGAGGCGGTGTACAGACGCGGCTGCGTGGTGCCCTGGTAAAAGCCATAGGCGGCGCCCAGGGCCGTCGCCGCAAGAATCATCTTCTTGCGGTTGCGAATGGTGCCCCATGCCTCAGACAAAGTCGCATCGGCGACACTCTGGGCGGTGCCTGGGGGAGTCGGGGGCGGGTCAGCGTCCGCCGGCAATCGCTCCGATGAGGGAATCATTAAGCTCCTAGTCTACGCGAATGAGGTAGCTTGGCAAACTGCTTTTCCAGCCTGACTTTCTGTGGCGGACGGGTAGGTTGGGGAGCGGGCGGGGCCTGCCTTTCGGGGCAGGTTCCGCGCAGGAAAAGGTAAGAATACGAGGTGCTATCGGGGCCTCGCGGCGGCTCTGCAATAATGGTGAAGCAAGTACTTCTCTCTACGGAGCCAACCTAATGACGGAACCAATTCGGATTGCGGTGGTGGGGTCCGGCTATGTTGGCCTGGTTGCCGCTGCATGTTTTGCCGAGATGGGCCATGCCGTGATTTGTGTGGATAACGATGAGCGCAAGGTGGCCGCCCTGGAGGGCGGAGATACCCTGATTCATGAACGTTACCTGCCGGAGCTTCTCGGGAAGAATCGCAACCATCGGGTGCGATTTATGACGGACCTGAGCGAAGCGGTGCGGAGGTCCCAGGCGATCTTTGTCGCGGTAGGGACGCCCCAGGCGGAGAACGGGGATGCAGACCTGTCCTATGTGGAAGCGGTTGCCAGCGAGATCGCCCGTTCCATCGACGGGTACAAAGTCATCGTCGAAAAGAGTACTGTACCGGTCTATACCAACGAATGGATCCGGCGGGTGATCGAACGGAACGGCGTGCGGCGCGATGCCTTCGATGTAGTTTCGAATCCGGAGTTTCTGCGCGAAGGCACTGCGGTGGAGGATTTCCTGCATCCGGACCGGATTGTTGTGGGTGCTGACAGCGATAGTGCATCTTCCCTGTTGAGCACCATCTACGCTCCCCTGACCAGCGGCGAGTACTATCAGCGGAGGGATTCGATTCCAGGCTGCTGCTCGGCTCATCGCTCGCCTCCTCTGTTGCTCACTTCGACCAAGAGCGCTGAGATCATCAAGCATGCCTCGAACGCCTTTCTGGCGCTCAAGATCTCCTTTATCAACGTGGTCTCGAATCTTTGCGAGGCTGTCGACGCCAATGTGGAGCAGGTAGCCACAGGCATGGGGCTGGACTCGCGCATCGGCCCAAAGTTTCTGCGGCCGGGCATCGGCTACGGCGGGTCCTGCTTTCCCAAGGACATCGCTGCCTTTCGTTCCGTGGCGGAGCAGATGGGGGTGGACTTTACGCTGCTGAGCGAAGTGGAAAAGATCAATACCCTGCAAAAGAAGAGGTTCTTGAGCAAAGTGCGCTCGGCGCTGTGGACGTTGCGCGGCAAGAGGCTGGCGGTGCTGGGCCTGGCCTTCAAAGGCGATACAGACGATATCCGCGAGTCGCCGGCGATTGACCTGATCGAGATGTTGCTGGCGGAGGGTTGCGTCGTGGTGGCTTACGATCCGGCTGCGATGCGGCGTGCTCAGGCTGAACTGCCGGCGTCCGGCCAGATGATCTACGCCGAGAGCATCGAAGCGGCTGCCGCCGATGCTGATGCGTTGCTGATTCTTACCGACTGGAGGGAGTTTGCCCAGTTGGATCTTTCCGCGCTGCGGAGCGTGCTGCGCTATCCGATCGTGATCGATGGCCGAAATCTCTACGATCCGCAGCAGATGCTGGACGCCGGTTTCACCTACCTGAGCATCGGCAGGCCATCCGTGACGCCCATGCGAGACGTGGCGCATGCCTGATCTTGGGTGAGAAGTTCGCTGGCATTGCCGATCGCGACGATGACGGTGGTGAGTTTGAGAAAGGCGGTTTGCAGATGGCAGTTCAAGTGGCCCTGGTGACGGGCGCCGCGGGATTCCTGGGATCCCATTTGTGCGATCGGTTGCTGGAGGAGGGGTTTCATGTCGTCGGAGTGGATAATCTTTCCACCGGCAAGCTGGAGAATCTTGCACATCTGAAGCACGAGTCCCGGTTTCTGTTTGAGCAGAAGGACATTACGCAGTCTTTCGATGTCGGGCGAGTTGATTCTGTCTTCAACTTTGCCTCTCCGGCCAGCCCTCCAGAGTATCTGCGTCTGGGAATTGAGACCCTGAAGGTGGGTTCGGCAGGGACCTTCCACACCCTGGAGATCGCCAAAAGATACGGTGCCGGATATCTGCATGCGTCCACGTCGGAGTGCTACGGTGATCCTCTGGTGCATCCGCAGGTGGAGTCCTATTGGGGCAACGTCAATCCAGTAGGGCCGCGCTCGGTCTATGACGAAGCCAAACGCTTTTCCGAGGCTGCAGTCAGCGCCTATCACCGCTACTATCGAGTGAATACGCACCTGGTGCGGATCTTCAATACCTATGGGCCACGGCTGCACCCGGGCGACGGTCGCCTGATCTCGAATTTCATGATGCAGGCCCTGCGGGGAGCGCCGCTCACCATCTACGGCGATGGTTCACAGACCCGTAGCTTGTGCTACTGTTCTGATCTCATCGAAGGTATCCTGCGCCTGGCCAGAAGTGAGGTTCACGACCCGGTGAACATTGGCAATCCTGAAGAGTGGACTGTACTGCAGTGTGCTCGGGAGGTGCAGTCTGTGGTGGGAGAGGCGCGTGGATTTGCCTCCAGCGGCGAACTGGTCTTCAAGGGGCTTCCACAGGACGATCCTGCCCGCCGCCGGCCGGATATCACGCGCGCCCGGAACCTGTTGGGATGGTCGCCGAAGATCGCCTTGCGTGAGGGGCTTGAGCGTTCGCTGCCGTACTTCCTCGCCTGCCTGGAGGAGGAGAAGACCAAGGCATAGAGCATCTCGAGGGCAAGCGAAGGAGGGAGACGTTAGAGCCTTTCTCCTGTTGCTGGGCGCCCTGGCGGTGGCGTGCAGCGGCGTTTTCTTTGGTGGAAAATGCCCATCAGTGTCGAGACCCCAGCTACATCTATAAGAAAAATGCTTCAGCTTGCTGTGCGGGGATTCATTGCTTTGCCCTACGCCACAGATTCGCTTGCGAAAGAGGGATGATCGCCGCCATAAGCATCTTCTCCGATGGGAAGGGAAGGCTTAGGGAAAAATGGAGCCGGGCCTGTGGCTGTCAATGTGCAGAGCCGGAAACCAGGTCAGACTGAACGAGATGACATTGTCAAAGTTCGCGCTGTTACCCGGGTTTTCCAGGTAGATCGGTGCCTTCCAGCGTTCGGTCTGCATCCACGCGTGCAGCTCAACGTTTTTGCGGAGACGCTTCACGACATCGATGGTGTACTGATTCTGCGATGTCCCGCCGGGGATGAAGTCGTTTGGAGTGCGCTTTTTCAGGTACTCAAGCTGCACCCATTCATTGGCGGAGAGATGGTAGGTGAGCCACGCCTGCCCGCCCATGGCTTCGCGACTGATCCAGTCGCCCATGATCATTCCCTTGTTGGTGTAGCCCTGACGCTGGATCACCTCCCAGTAGTTGAGGGATCCGTGCACGCAGGCATTGGTGGAGCAGTCTGTACTGACGCCCTCGACGCGGAAATCCATCCGGGGCAGCCCGGGAATCTGGGAGAGATAAATACCCGGCCGGTACGCGGCGCGGCGCGGCGCGCTGACGGGAGAGACATCATCGTGCGAGATTGAGTCGGTATATAGAGTGACATGGCGCCGCATAAAGGGCACACGCCAGGAGAAGCTAAAGTCGCTGAAGCGCGCTCCGGGATCATTGACCGAGTACTTCTCTGCTCCTGTCGTGTCTGTAATGGAGAACATGCTGATAAGGAAGGTGTGCAGGTTGATGGGCTGGTCACAGGGATAGATGGTGCCATTGGGCTCCAGACAGCCATGGCCGTGGCCGCCCCAAATGACAGTGCGCTGGAAGGCGAACTGGAAGTTGGAGGTAGGCGCAAAGCTGAACATCTCCGAGTGCACCCAGGGTTCGTTGGGTGCGGTGTGCTCTTTGAGCGAGCCCACCATGAAGTCATACCGCATCGGCCCTAGTACGCGCGAGAGCCAGGGAACATAGAGGGGTTCGATACGATTGATGCGGAAGGAGTAGATATCCTCGGCGTTATTACTCCAGTTCATGGCGCTGCCATAGGCAGGGCCATCCCAAGAGTCGGATTTGCCGATGGAGATCTCATGATTGAGCGCGTGGAAGGAGAGGTTGGCCTCCTGCAGACGGAAGTAGTTCTGGGTGTTGATGAATCCGGCTGGGATCGTCGCCTGATGCAGGTTGTAACCAGAGTACGGAATCTCGTCGATGTTGGAGAGAGTCTCGGCCAGGCCGTCGGGCGCCAGCGGGTTCCCTGAAGGAGTGGTGGAGTAGCCTTCTCCGGAGGGAGAGTGCTCGTACTCTCCGCGTACGAAGAGTGAGAACCTTCCATACTCGTTGAGGGTAGCGAATCCGGTGATATTGTTGAATCCCGGCTCATAGGGCCGGCCATAATCGTTGACGATGGTCTGGCCCAGGTGGAAGCTGTCGCGCAGCGTCTGGCCGCTGATGCCCATCATGCGCGTGTAGATCGCCTGCACTCCGTAGATGTCGCCGCGGTTCAGATGCACGGGTTTAGAGAGATCCTCCGCGCCCTCGGACATGATGTAGTCATCCAGTTTTGAGAGCAACTCGATAGCCTGATCGTTGCCGCTGGCAATGATGGCCGGCGCAGACTGCTCCAGCATGTGCAGAAGACTGCGCCGCGTCCACGGCCGCATGTTAATGAAGGCCGTGTCCAGAAAGCCCATGGAGTACAAGCGCAGCGCCATGGGGTACACCATGCTGTCCACCGGGATATACGCCGAGCCAAGCGTGTCCTCGGGCGGCTTGGGAGGCTTTGGAGCATAAGGCGGCAGCGCCGGCTGGGAGGAGCCAGAGATGCGAACCGCCGCTGGGATGGCGGGGTAAGACACCTTTGGGTTCTGGGAGGCCGGAGCGGCCGGCGCAACGGCCTGCGGCGAACCCTGCGCGGGGACAGGGGGTGGAAGTTGCTGCTGTGCCGTGGCGCTCAGCCCGGCGACCAGAAGAATGGAGATGGTAGCGCCCGAGCAGAGAGAGATGAAGATGCGCTCAGGGGTTCCGGGTAAGGACATGCATTGAGTGTACTGGGAAATTTCCTCTTTTGGGCATTCGCTGGTCCGTTCCAGAAAAGGAAGATTGCTCCGAACCGGGTGGGAGCCGCACCTGGTGTCATAGCATTTTCAGTGTTGATGCGTATCTAGAAGAGGGCTTGCAGGGGCGTTTTCATTGTGGAAAACGCGCTTCGAGGTCGACATGCCCTCTACACCAACACTGAGTACTGCTACAGCGGCACAGCTCATTGCCCGCGGGTCGGACGATCTCAAGGCCGAAGAGGAATCTTGCGCGCCGTCATGTAGCGGCGCAGCCGGGCCAGGGGTTGGGCAGAGGGCGGCATCCGGGAGAGCGCGGCTGGGGGAGTCATGGCTGCCCAGATCACTGCTGGCCCATCTCCCATGCGCGCTCGCAGTACAGACTCCTGCATCACGCGATAGACCGCCACGGCGTCTTCGCCGTCTACCGTCAACACCGGCAGTCTGCAACGACGGGCGAGGGTGGTCAAGGCGGCATAGGTCAAAGGCGGCTGCCTGCGCCGGCTCGGCTGCACGGACGCGCGGCCAGATGCATCGATGCAAACAGTGAGCAGCGGTAGCCGGGAGTTGCAGGCCCACTCCAGCGCCTGTCTCCAACCGGGTTCCGGGGAGCCCTCCAGGCAGAGCGAGAGTACAACCGCACGGTTGCCTCCTGCCTGTATGCCTCTGGCTGCGGCCGCGCTCAGCAACAGGCGCGGATGGTCAGAGGCGCGGGTGGCGGGAGATGGAGTGAGAAGGCTCGTGTAAGTTCGGCGCTCACTCGGCCGGGCGGGGTTAACGCGCACCAGGTCTGGGATGCCATGGTCTCCTGGTGGTGCGCTCACCAAGTCTCCAGACTGGAGATGGATGGCGGTTGCAGCCAGCAGCGCCTCGCGCAGAACTCCCTTGTGCTTGTGCGCACGCTCCAGCGCGCGACAGCGCAGCATCAGGGCGTGCAGTTCACGCAGCTTGCTATGGGGCAAGAGTGGATTTTCAGACAAGCCGGAGGCCTTTCGAAGAGCGCAATCGAGCCATCTTCCTGTGCATCGTTATCCGGGGCAGTGTCTTCCTTCCAGAGGACACTGCTCAAAGCAAGGTTCCGCAGGACATGACCAGAAAGACGACTCCAGCGATGATGATACCGAATCTGGAACGGACTGCGCCGCTGCTTGCCTGTGCTTATGCTCGGAAGGCTCCGGGGTTGTCGGTCGCCAGACCCAGCTCGGCGAGGGCCTTTTCCGCTACGGTAGCCTTCACAGCGCCCGAGCGGGCCAGACTGGAGAGGGTGGCGGCGACGATCGACTCTGCGTCTACCTCAAAGTGCCGGCGCAGCCGCTGGCGGTTGTCAGACCGCCCGAAGCCGTCGGTGCCCAGGGAGACGAGCCGTCCTGGAAGCCAAGGGGCGAGACCATCCGGCAGTGCCTTCATGTAATCGCTGGCAGCGACAACCGGGCCTTTGGCTTCGGAGAGAGCCTGAACGAGAAAGGGGATGCGCTCCGGTTCAGCCGGGTGGAGGCGATTCCATCGCTCTACCTCCAGGCAGTCACGGCGCAGCTCGTTGTAGCTGGTGACGCTCCAGACGTCGGTGGCCAGACTGTAGCGTTCGGCCAGGATCTGCTGGGCGCGAAGCACCTCGTTCAGGATCGGCCCGCTACCCAGCAGATGAGCCTTGGCGGCTTCCTTCTGGGCGGCTTGGAAGCGGTAGATGCCGCGCAGAATGCCTTCGCGGATGCTCTCTCCTGCGGGCATGGCGGGCATGGGATAATCTTCGTTGTACATGGTGATGTAGTAGAAGGCGTCTTCGCCAACCTCGTACATCCGGCGCAGTCCGTCCTGGAGGATGACGGCCATCTCATAGACAAAGGCCGGATCGTAGGTGATGCAGGTGGGAACGGTTGAGGAGAGCACGGGCGAGTGGCCATCCTGGTGCTGGAGACCCTCGCCGAGCATGGTGGTTCGGCCTGCAGTTCCGCCCATGAGAAAGCCTTTGCCGTGGGAGTCCGCAAACGCCCAGATCATGTCCCCGACACGCTGGAAGCCGAACATCGAGTAATACATGAAGAAGGGAATGGTGGGTAGGCGGTAGTTGGCATACGCGGTTCCCGCAGCCGTAAAACTGGCCATGGCGCCGGCCTCGGTGATGCCTTCCTCCAGAATCTGTCCGCCCTTCTCCTCGCGGTAGCTCAACAGCATGTCGGAGTCGTGGGGGGTGTACTTCTGCCCTTCATGGGCGTAGATGCCCACCTGTTTGATCGCTGACTCCAGCCCGAAGGTACGGGCCTCGTCGGGTACGATGGGCACGATGAGCTTGCCAATGACGGGAACTTTGAGCAGGCCACGCAACATGCTGACGAAGCCCATCGTGGTGGAGACCGCGCGCCCGCGAGAGCCATCCAGCCACTCCTGAAAGAAATCCAGGCGGGGTACGGTCAGATTGGGCTTGGGCGCTTCGCGCACCGGCAGATAGCCGCCCAGAGCCTGGCGCCTCGCCTGCATATACGCCAGGGCAGGATCGCCGGACTCGGGCCGGTAGAACATGGCTTCCTTCACAGCGTCATCGGGCAGAGGAATATCAAAGGTGTGGACAAACTGCACCAGCGCCTCATCGCTGAGCTTTTTCTCCGAGTGGGTTGCGTTGCGCGCCTGGGCTGAACCGAGGCCGTAGCCCTTGACGGTCATAGCCAGAATTACCGTCGGCGAGCCGGTGTGTTCCAGGGCGCGCTTGTAGGCGTTGTAGATCTTTGCCGGATCGTGCCCGCCGCGATGCAGGCGGATGATCTGGTCATCGGTCTTGTCCTTGACCAGTTCCAGCAGCTCCGGATACTTGCCGAAGAAGTGCTCGCGAAGATACGCTCCGCCCTTGGCCTTGTAGGCCTGGAAGTCGCCATCTACACACTCTTCCATGCGCTTGAGCAGAAGGCCCTTGGAGTCGCGGGCGAAGAGCTCATCCCAGTCCGCGCCCCAGATTACCTTGATTACATTCCAGCCTGCGCCCAGGAAGGTGCTCTCCAACTCGTCGATGATGCGCTTGTTGCCGCGTACCGGACCATCCAACCGCTGCAGATTGCAGTTGACGACAAAGATCAGGTTGTCCAGATGCTCCCGGGAGCCTAGTGAGAGCGCACCCAGCGTCTCCACTTCATCGGTCTCTCCATCACCCACGAACGCCCAGATCTTGCGC
>DAHWOF010000085.1 GCA_027335345.1 Granulicella sp.
AACTGGTGGCGGCATAAAACGGCCACACAGCGGCTTTCAAGGGCTGCATCCTCTATCCTTTCGATACCAGACTATAAGCCGTCTTTATCCAATCACCGTTTCGTCGCCACGCTTCATCCCGCAGCAACCTTGATGCGCAGCGGACCTCCTCTGCCTCTCCTCTCCTCTCGCCTTCGGCAGGGCCCTCAGCCAGACTGCCGGGGCGTGATCTGCACCAGCTCCGCCTCCGCTCCATAACCGGATCCAGACCCGGGCTGGCGATAGTCCGCGCGCCTCCACTTCCGCTCCACCTCGACACCGCGCTGCGGTGTCGGTGTTCCCCAGCGCGAGTTGCTGCGCGGCAGCGGGTTCTGGCCCATCGCCTCCAGCACCCGCATCCGCACCGCCGCCTCCTTGTACGCCGGCGTGTGCGTTGCCAGGTCCGTATGGCTGCTGGTCAAGCGGTTCACCGGCTCCTCGCTGGAGTTCATCGGCATATAGAGCTGGTTGCTCTGCACTCGCTCGGTCACCAGAGCCTGCGCCTTCACCTGCCCGTGGCGGGAGGTGAGTTCAATCCAGCTTCCGGTCTGCACGCCGCGCTGCTGCGCCAGCTCCGGTGAGATCTCAATAAAGGTGCAGGGCGTCTTCTCACGAATCCCCTCCGTCCGATAGGTCATGTTGCCCTCGTGGAAGTGCTCCAGCAGGCGGCCGTTGTTCAGGTGCAGATCGAACTCCGCATCCTCCTGCTCCGAAGGCTCCGTCCAGGGCACAGGGAAGAACCTGGCCTTGCCATCCGGAGAGTGAAATCCCTTTGTATAGAGCAGCGGCTGATCGCTGCCGTCCTGCGCGACCGGCCACTGCAGGGTTTTGTAGCCCTCCAGGCGATCGTAGGTTACGCCGGCCAGCAACGGCGTCAGCGCCGCAATCTCCGCGTAGATCTCGCTCGGATGCTCGTACTTCCAGCCGGCGCCGAGGCGATTGGCCACCTCCTGAATGATCTTCCAGTCGGGACGGCTCTCGCCGAGCGGCTCCATTACCTGGTAAAGGCGCTGGATGCGCCGCTCCGTGCTTGTGAAGGTTCCCTCCTTCTCCAGGCTGGAGCAGGCGGGCAGAATCACATCCGCAAAGCGGCAGGTTTCGGTGAAGAAGATCTCCTGGACCACAAAGAACTCCAGTTGCGAAAGCGCGCTCTGCACGTAGTTCGCGTTGGAGTCCACCAGGCTCATCTCTTCGCCAAAGAGATACATCGCCTTCAGATGGCCGTCATGCACGGCATCGATCATCAAGTGATTGTCCAGGCCGGGCTGGGACGGAAGCGAGACGCCCCAGGCGCGCTCAAACTTGGCCCGAACCTCAGGATCGTCCACCGGCTGATAGCCGGGGAAGAAGTTCGGCATGGCGCCGTGGTCGCTGGCTCCCTGCACGTTGTTGTGGCCGCGCAGCGGATACGCGCCTGTGCCGGGACGCATGTAGTTTCCCGTGGCCAGCAGCAGGTTGGAGATCGCCGTGGACGTATCCGAACCCATGACGTGCTGCGTAACGCCCATGGCCCACAGAACACATACGCCACTGGCCTCCGCGATCATCTGCGCCACGCGGGTCAGCGTCTCAACAGGAACGCCGCACCTCTCGCCAGCCATCTCCATCGTGAACGGCTCCAGGCTCTGGCGATAGGCCTCGGCATCGTTCACCCAGGTCTCGATGAAGCCCCGGTCGGCCAGGCCGTTGTCCAAAATGTAGCGGGTCACCGCGGAGAGCCAGATCAGATCCGTGCCCGGACGAGGGCGGAAGAAGAGATCCGCGCGGCGGGCCATCTCATGCTCGCGCAGATCGGCGACGATAAGCTTCTGGCCGCGCAGCTTGTGCGCGCGCTTCACCCGCGTCGCCAGCACCGGATGGCTCTCCGCCGTGTTGCTGCCGATGATCAGCACCAGCCCTGCCTGCTCGATGTCGGCGATCGACCCCGAATCGCCGCCGTAACCCACGGTGCGAAACAGGCCCATGGTCGCCGGCGCCTGGCAGTAGCGCGAGCAGTTATCCATGTTATTGGTGCCGATCACGGCGCGCGCCAGCTTCTGCATCAGGTAGCTCTCTTCATTGGTGCACTTGGACGAAGAGATGAA
>DAHWOF010000110.1 GCA_027335345.1 Granulicella sp.
CAACCTGCCTGCGCTCCACATCAACGACCTGCCTGCCTGGCTACCCGACCGCTGGAAAGCCGCGCAGCAAACACGGCAGGCCGCGCTGTAAGGCCGCATTCCGCAGGCTTGGAGCCGACCTGGGGTTGACGTAACGCTTACCCAGAATCTCTCATTGCGTCTTCAGGATCGCCGGGCATTCCGCAACGGGTGTGTCTCGGCGTCTTTATTTTGGAAGACGCCGACGGAGATTGCGGTTCCTGAGAGAGTCTACGCGGATCCCTTCAAGGGATCTTGCGTGGTGATTCCATCCACCATGCGCAGGATGCCACGCGGATTCTCATCGCGTAACTCCTCAGGCAGAGACGCCTGGGGAAATCCCTGGTAGCACACCGGACGGGCGAAGCGCAGGATGGCCCGCGTGCCCACGGAGGTAAACCGGCGGTCTGAGGAGGCCGGATACGGCCCTCCATGCACCATCGCATCGCAGACCTCCACCCCGGTAGGATAGCCGTTGAAGAGCACTCGCCCGGCCTTGCGCTCCAAAACGGCGATCAGGTCCGCAGAGGCGGCCAGATCCTCCTCCGTGCCGAGAAGGGTCGCTGTCAGGTGGCCTTCCAAGCCCTCGGCCGCGCGCAGCATGGCCTCGCGCCCGTCACAGCGGATGAGCAGCGTTGCAGGTCCAAAGACCTCCTCGCTCAGCCCCGGCTGTTGCAGGAAGGTATCGAAGTCAGTCTCCAGCAGTGCGGCAGCGGCGCTGCACAGGCTTCCGGCCGGCGCGGTTGGCTCTGTTGCCTGGCTGCCGGAGAGAGCTCGCTCCTGGAGGCTGCGCCGGTAGTTGGCTGCTATCGCCGGCGTCAGCAGCGTAAAGCCAGCGCTCTGCTGGGTAAGCCGGCGCAGTTCAGCCAGCAGATCTTGGGTCTGTTTCCCATTGGGTACAAAGACCATCCCCGGCTTGGTGCAGAACTGTCCTGCCCCGAGAGTGAAAGAGCCATAGAGCCCGGAGGCGATCTCCATCGCGCGGGTTGCCAGCGCGCCAGGTAAAACGAAGATCGGATTGGTGCTGCCCATCTCTGCGAAGCAGGGAATCGGATGGGGCCGGCGTGCGGCAATGTCCATCAGAGCGCGTCCTCCGCGGCGCGATCCGGTAAAGGCGACGGCCTGGGTCAGCGGATGCTCCACCAGCGCCTGTCCCACCGCAAAGCCGGAGTCGAAGAGCAGGGAAAAGAGTCCGTTGGGAGCTCCGCAGCCTTTTATGCTTTCAGAGAGAATCTGTCCGACCAGTTCGCTGGTTCCGGGATGCGCGGGGTGAGCCTTGACCACTACCGGGCAGCCCGCGGCCAGAGCGGAGGCCGTGTCGCCGCCCGCTACGGAAAAGGCAAGGGGGAAGTTGGAGGCCCCAAAGACCACAACAGGGCCGAGTGGTTGCAGCATCGAGCGCAGGTCGGGACGCGGCAGCGGCTTCCGGTCCGGAAGTGCCGAATCGATGCGGGCCTCCACCCAGGAACCCTCCTCCACGACTCTGGCGAACATGCGGAGCTGATTGCTGGTGCGCTGCGTCTCTCCCTTCAGCCGAGCCTCCGGCAGAGCCGTCTCCAGTTGCGCCCGAGCCGCCAGCTCCCCTGCGGCGGCATCGAGCCTGTCAGCGATGGTGTGAAGCAGCCTGGCCCGCTCCGCGCCGCTGCTCCTCCTCCAGGCCACGAACGCCATCTGTGCCGCCTCCAGCGCAAGCGTTACTTCCTGCTCGGAGGCGGAGAAGAAAGCTGGCCCCAATGCCTCACCGGTAGTGGGATTCAGGGCAGCGAACTGTGGGCCGGTCTTCTCCCCGGCCCGGCCTGCAATGAGGGAAACTCCCGAGATCTGCATAGGTTCCTCGTGTCGTCTTTCCTTTGGTCAAGCCCCGGTGGGCAGCGTTTGCCGGTGGTCGGGCTGATGCCGTACATGATTCAGCCTGGAGACCGCGCCAAGGCTTCCCTGGTTTATTTTCCCAGGTTTCCACGACGCGCTACGTTGCTGGGAACGGCGTACTTTGCACGGAGGGCCGGTGCGCCAGCGCTTGCTGCACCACGGCGCGCACCTCTTCCAACTCTGCCCCAATCACCTCCAGCCGTGGCGGACGCACCCTGGCGTTGCCAGTGCCCGTCTCTTGCTGCACCTGTTTGATGAGCTGGATGAACTTGGGAACCGTATCCATGCGCAACAGAGGCAAGAACCAGCGATACAGTTCGAACGCCTCCTCGCGCCGGCCCTGGATGGCGGCTTGGAACAGAGCAACGGATTCGGCCGGAAAGGCATTCACCAGGCCCGCGACCCAGCCCACGGCTCCAGCGGCGATGCCTTCGACGATGGCGTCATCCACGCCTACGAAGATCTTCAGCCGATCGCCGATGAGGGCGCGAATGGCCGTTACCCGGCGTACATCCGTGCTGGACTCCTTGACTGCAGCGAAGTTCTGGTGATCCATGGCCAGCTCGGCAATCTGTTCGGGCAGAAAGTCAGTTCCATAGGAGACCGGGTTGTTATAGAGCATGCAGGAGAGCGGAGTGGCTGCGAAGATGGCGGCGATATGGGCCTTCATCTCACGCCAGTCGCCGCGATAGACATAGGGCGGAAGCACCATCAGACCAGAACAACCGGCCTGTTCCGCGTCTTTTGCCAGGGTCACCGCCTGCGCGGTAGAGAGAGCGGAGATGGCAGCAACGACCGGCGTTGGGCCGGAGGCAGCCACTACGCAGCGAAGAACAGCCTGCTTCTCTTCGGCGCTCAGGGTGGCTGCCTCGCCCAGCGAGCCCAGCGCGACGATTCCGTTGCATCCATTGGTGATCAGCCATTGCAGATGACGAGTGAGAAAGGCTTCGTCAACGCTCAGGTCAGGCTTGAAACTGGTTGTGATGGCTGGCATTACGCCGTACCACTTCATAGCGCCTCCTTGGGGTTTGGATCCTGGTCTTCGGATCGATCTTGTCTGCATCAAGGTCATTCTGGTTCGATGGCTGGGTGACTGGATGACGCCGCCATCGCCTCTTCTTCTGCCTCTTCCATGAGACTGGAGACCCGTGCGGGATAGAGGGGAGGATGCGCGTGGCCGGCGCTCCAGCCGAAGAGAAACTCGGCAGCTCCGCCGCAGACCCTCCCCTGGCAGGGGCCCATGCCGCAGCGGGTATGCAGCTTGGCGTCGCGCCAGCCGGAGCGGCCGCGCAGGGCAGCCATGCGGACATCCTCACAGCGGCAGACGATGGTTTGATCGTCGGCCAGCTCACGCAGCCGTGGATCCAGCCGGCAGGCGCGCTCCAGTGCCCGCGCAAACGCCTGCATCCCCGGGCGGCGCTTGCTCAAGGCACGGGCCGCCTCGGTCTTGCCCGCGGCTGACAACCCAGCGATCCGGCCTTCCAGAAGCGAAGCATCAACGCCGCCGATTCCGGTTGGCTCGCCAGCACACCATACGGCCGGAATCGAGGTCCGCATCTGCTGGTCGGTGACGACGAAGCCATCCTGAATCCGGGAGCCCAACAGGGATGCCAGTTCGGTATTGGGAACCAGGTGAAATCCGCAGGCCAGGTAGTCGCAGGCTACGGTCCACTGCTTTCCTTCTCGATGCAGCGTGACCGCCTGAAGGCGTGGCTGGGGCTCATTTTCGCTCCCGGGGCCGGGGTTGGGCTCCGCCAGGGCGGCGGCTGGCCAGCAACGGGTAAAAAAAGGGGTTTTTCGTGTGGCCCAGCGATATTTCGCTCCCTGGAGCAACTTGCCGGGCTGACGAAGCAGAGCCAGCGCCAGAGGCGCCATCTGCGCCAGGGAAGCCTGCTCGCAGATGGCGACGACGCTGGCTCCATGCGCCGTGAGTTGTGCTGCTACCGCCAGGAGGAGAGGACCAGTCCCGGCGATGACCACGCGCTTTCCTTCAATCGGCAGGCCGCCGCGCACCATGGCATCCAGGCCGCCGGCGCCCATCACGTTCGGCAGCGTCCATCCAGGAAAGGGAAGAAAACGCTCGCGTGCTCCTGTAGCCAGGATCAGGTGACGAAAGTGAAGATCGGCTGGCTGCACTCCAGGGGTGTTACACTCTGCCCGCAAGATGCCCCCTTCCGGGGTCAATCTCAGGCAGTCGATCACCCTCCATCCCATCATGCGCACCACGGCTGCGGCCTCGAATCGATCGTTCCATCGCCTCGCCGCAGTAGGAGGCTGAGTTCCGCGGCGCCAGATCTGTCCGCCGGGAGAGGGTGAGTCATCCACCACGCCCACGCGCAACCCGTTCTCGGCCGCGGCGATCGCAGCGGCGATGCCTGCCGGCCCAGCCCCTACCACCAGGATGTCAAAGTCTTTTTTCATGGCAGGGACGGTTCTCCACAAGTCGTTACCCTCATGCCGGGTGAACAAAGTATCTGGCAGCTTCGCTGATAGGGCACGCCGTCGATGCCGACCTGGCACTCAAAGCAGATGCCCATCCCGCACAGCGGCGCGCGGGGCTCTCCGCTGACCGAGGTGCGCGTGCGCGCGTCAACGGTCAACACCGCAGCCGCCACCGTGGCTCCGGGCGCCACGCGAACGCGGACCCCGTCCACGCTCAGCTCGATGCTGTTGATCGAGATGTCCTGCGCGGTTCGCTCAGTCATAGGCTGCCTCCCCGAATAGCATCGATTCTGAGTCGGTGCGGATCCCATCCCCAAAGCGGGCCGGCAGATAGGGCTCCGCTGCAATCTCCGGTCTGACGCCGGCGATCTCCGCCGCCACCAGTTCTCCGGTGGCCAACGAGGTGGTGATTCCCAGCCCCTCGTGACCCGTGGCCAGGCACAGCGAGGCATCCTCGGGCCAGGGTCCGATCAACGGCAGCTTATCTGGAGTGGCCGCGCGGAATCCGGTCCAGACGCGAATCGCTCTCAGGCGGCCGATTCCAGGGAGATAACTCTCAGCCCGCCTCAGCATGGCGCCCAGCAGAGCGTGGTTGATGGTTGAATCCTCGGCGTCAAACTCGCGCGAGCTGCCAATGAGAATCTGGCCTGTTTGCCGTGGCTGTACATTGAAGGCTGTCGAGTCGGCCGCGACCGAGTGCGCGCTCTTCAGATAGCCAAGTTCCACCAACTGGTGATGCACGAAGCCCGGATATCGATCAGTGATCAGCAGATGACCGCGGCGTTTCCGGATGGGCAGTTCGGGCAGAAAGCGGGTGGCTTCCGCTCCGCAGGCATTCACAATCCGCCTTGCGTAGAGTCTGCTGCCGTCGTCCAAGCTGACTTGGCCGTTAGCCGCCGCCACCACTCGTTGCGGAGCGAGCAACTTTGCGTCCAGGTCCATTGCCTGGCGCAGCAAGAAGGACGCAGCGGCAGGAGGGTAGAGCACGGCATCCGAGGGAACTCGCAGAGCGCCGGCCAGGCCGGGCCGCAGGTTTGGCTCTGCCTCGGCCAGACTGCGAGCATCAAGCACCTCCGTCTCCAGGCCTGCTGCGGCATAAACGGTCTGCTTGCGCAGCACCTCTTGCATCTCCTCCTCGTCAGCGGCCACCCAGAGGGTGCCTCGACGCTCGAACTCGACCTCAGTGGGCAGTTCGGCTGCGATCGCGCTCCAAAGCTGTTGCGACCGCCGGGTGAGCGCCAGTTGTGCGGGAGAGTCGTCCATGGCGACGATATGTCCCATGCCTGCCGCCGTTGCTCCTCCACCCACTCCGGCGGCGTCCACCACGAGCGTCTGCAAACCCCGAGCAGCACAGGCCCGCGCACAGGCCGCGCCCACAATGCCGGCGCCGATCACGATCACATCATGGTTGCCGGTCATATGCGAATTCCGTCTCGAAACGGATCCTCCGGTTGGAGCAGGAGGTAGCCTTTCGCAGTGACGTAGGCTCGTCCGGTGATGCTGGGCACAATGCGGCCGCCGGAGCTATCCTGCAGGCGATAGGAGCCGGTGAAGGCGGTGCCCAGAATGCCTTCCTGGCGCCAGATCTGCCCCGGAGCTAGTTTGCCGTCCGCAGCCAGGCAGGCCAGCTTCGCGCTGGTGCCGGTTCCACACGGCGAACGGTCGTAGGCTTTGCCGGGGCAGAGAACAAAGTTGCGGCTGTCCGCATCCGCGGACGGCTCCGAGATCTCGATATGGTCGATCTCAGCCCCCTCAGCTCCGGTGATCTTTTGCTGTTGGAGAGCGCGGCGAATCGACCATGCGTACTCGGTCAGCTTGTCGCTGTTGGCTGGGGTGATATCCACGGGGGCGCCCTCGACCAGAAAGAACCAGTTCCCCCCCCAGGCTACATCGCCACATACGGCGCCGACACCCGGCACCAGCACCTGCACTCTGTTGCGGAAGCGGTAGCTGGGAACGTTCTCAATGCTGATCTCAGCATTGTCGTGCAGCGTCGCGCGGACCGTTCCCACCGGGGTTTCGATTCGATGCTGCCCTGTCCCAAGGCGGCCCAGGTACGCCAGCGTAGCCACCAATCCGATGGTTCCATGCCCGCACATCCCAAGGTATCCGGTGTTGTTGAAGTAGATCACTCCGGCGGCGCACTCCCGGTCCTGTGGTTCCAGCAGCAAGGCGCCGACCAGGACATCGGATCCGCGAGGTTCATGGATCACCGCCGAGCGAAAGGCATCATGCTCCGTGGCCAATCGCCGCAGCCGTTCTGATAGCGGGCCGGAGCCCAGGTCGGGACCACCACTCAGGATGACACGAGTTGGTTCTCCAGCGGTGTGAGAGTCGACAAATTCCATGGGCAGCATCGGCAAGAGGAAGTATACCTCTTGTCGACAATAATGTATACATCGATTCGTGTCAGATTGCTGAGAATTGCACAAGGCCGGAGTCTGGGGTGGTCCGTCGGGTTACAATCCGTTTCGTATGCCAGAGAAAGCAACTCGCGCTGTGAATCCCTCCAAAAGGTCCAAAGTTGTAAAGGCCATGCCGCAGGTTCGGCCCAGAGGGGGCAAGGAGGACCTCGGCAATAGCCTGCGCAAGGCGTTTCACGAGATTCGAGAACTGATCGTTCACGGCCGGCTGGCTCCCGGATCGTGGATTGTGGAGGCAGATCTGGCTCGTCGGCTCGCGATGAGCCGCACGCCGGTGCGTAGCGCGCTGCATTTGCTGCAGCGTGAGGGATACGTTCTGGAGCACACCAATGTGCGCAAGTCGCGCATGGTGGTTGCTCCGCTGACGAAGGAAGATGCGGGTGAGTTGTACTCCATCGTGGGCCACGTTGAAGGCCTTGCAGGCCGAGGCACAGCCATCCTGCCCAGGCAGCGCCGGCTGGAGATTGGTAATGAGCTGAAGAGTCTCAACCGGCAGTTGCGCGCCATCCTGCAGGACAAAATGCCTGTAGCCGGAGCCATCTTCGATACCGACCGCAACTTTCACCGCATCATTGTGGAATCCGGCGCAGGCCCTCGCCTGCGCGCGCTGCATAGCTCTATTGAGCCCCAGGCAGAGCGTTATTGGCGTCTCTATGCCAGCTCCATCCTCAACGATCTTCATCTTTCCGTTGCGGAGCACGAAGAGATCATCGACGCGGTTCTGGCAGGCGATCCTGATCGCGTAGAGCATGCTCTCCAAACGAACTGGAAGAACGGCTGTATCCGCCTGGCCACGGTGATCGAGATCTTTGGGGAACGTGGAAGCTGGTAAGCAAAGGCTCGATATCGTCTTTATCGGCTGCAAGTTTGACAAATCAGCCGTAACGGAGGGTTCAAGATCGGGTTCGCGGCTGGCGCCGGTGAGACATGGCCGTGACGTTCGTGTTCCGGTTGCCGAACTCGAGACGAAGGCCGGGTTCCGGGATCTGACGCGAGCGAGTCGAGTTGTCGCATGTTGGCGCACAAGAAGCCGTGCTCGCAGGCATTGGCCAGGCATCGCCCGGATCCGGATTCATTCAGCCATGGCGCCTGCCGGATGGCTCTTTCCATCTTTCAGCGTCAAGAGACTGCCAAGCAGCGCCGCTAACGGCAGAAGGCCAATTCCCCAAAAGACAGGTCCATAGGAGTAGAGATCAACTACTCTGCCAACGATGAGTGTGCTGAGCACTCCACCCAATCCGGCGAGAGCGCCGGCCGCACCGGTTACGGTTGCCACAAGTTCTCTGGGAAACAGGTCTCCGGGCAAAGTGAGAACATTCGCCGCCCAGGAACTGTATGCGAAGACGACAACGCAGATGAGAGTCACAGCGGCAGTGGGTTTGGTCATCGACCTCAGCAAGACTCCGAGCGCCATGACAGCCGCACTTCCGGCCATCGCCGTGATGCGAGCCTGTGAAGGCCTCCACCCTCTTCTTACCAACGCGCCCGAGATTGTGCCGCCGCAAAAGTTTCCGGCGGCTGAGGCTGCAAACGGAATCCACGCGACGCCGCCAATCTGCCGAAGAGAAAATGATCGAGTCTTGGAGAGGTAATCAGGCAGCCAGAAGATGTAGAAGTACCAGATGGAGTCGCCGAAGAAGCGGGCCAGCAAGACTCCGGCGATTCGGGAGTCCCGCCATGGCGACCGAACCTTTGTCACGGTTCTCTCGAAGATCGGAGGGTGCGGAGGCGAGCCAAGATAACTGGCTCTCCAAGGGAAGATCCAGAGCAGGCCCAAAACTCCGCAGAATGCGAAGGCGGCACGCCATGAGTATGCGATGGTGATCGATTCGACAATCACTGGCGCCAGAACAGCGCCTGCCGATGACCCGGCGTTGAACAGCCCCACGGCGACAGCTCGTTGTGAAGGTGGGAACCACTCTTGGACTGCTTTGACGGCCGTGGGCCAATTGGCTGCCTCTCCAACTCCCAAAAGGAACAGGCAAGTGGCTAGCTCCCCGGGCCTGTTGGCAAAGGCCGACAGGACGCCGGCCGCCGACCACCAGAGCATCGCGAGCGTCAGTCCCAGTCGGGCTCCAACCCGATCGACGAGCCATCCGGCCAGGATCTGCATGGCCGTATAACCGAATAGAAAGGAGCTTAAAAGATGGGAGTATTGAGCTGCGTTCATTCTGAACTGGATTCGCAGCACGGGACTGACGAGAGAGAGAATCTGGCGATCCAGATAGTTGAGCAGGGTCGCCAGAAAGAGAAGCCACGCTATGCGCCACGAACGGGCCATCCGACTCCCTCTTGGGTGGTGTGGTTAGAAGCCGATGCTGGCGCCCCCATCTACGGGAATCACCGCTCCATTGACAAAGTCAGCCGCCTGCGAGCACAAGAAGACCGCACACCAGCCGATATCCTCCGGGCTTCCAAAGCGATGCTGCGGTGTCCGCGACAGGATCTTTTCCCGGCGTTGAGGATCTCCGCTCAGGGCCGCATCGAGCATGGACGTCTGGATCCAGCCAGGCGCAATTGCATTGACGCGGATGTTGTCGGCTCCAAGCTCGCTTGCGAGGGAGCGAACCATCCCAAGGTAAGCAGCCTTTGCGGCCGAGTACGCAACGATCTTCGGCATGCCAATGAGGGCGCTCATGGAGGCGGTGAACAGGACTGAGCCGCCGCCACTCCGTTTCATGGCGGGAACCACGGCCTGGGTCAAGCTGAAGGCGCCCTCGACGTGCGTCTTCAGGATTCCATGAAACTCCGCCAGCGACGTCTCCTCGATGGTCTTCTTGACATGAGTGCCGGCATTGTTCACCAGGATGTTCGTTACGCCATACTTCGACTCGATGTTCGCTACAAATCTGATTGCCGCAGAAGAGTCGGTGACATCAAACGGTTCGGGAAAGGCGTTCGGGCCCAAACGCGCCGCCGCTTCCTGCAGGATGTCCAGGCGGCGTCCGGCGATGACGACTCGGGCTCCGGATTTCAGGAAGCAGGATGCAATTGCAAATCCCAGACCGGTGCCACCGCCGGTGACGATGGCCAATCGGCCTTCCAGCGAGAAGGGGAAGTCCCCGGTGTTAGGCACGGCAACCCTCCAGCAACCCGGGTGTGTCCTGATGCTTGTAGGGAATGAAGTATTCCCGGTGACCCAGTTTCTCCGGTTTCGACAACTCGCCAGACGCTACCTTTCGCACTAGCGCAGCCAATGAGAGCGCTGCCTGGTCCAGCGTCATTGTGCCGTCCAGCACTGCTCCGGCGTTGAAGTCAATATCGCCGTTCATCCGCTGGAATGTTCTGGAGTTTCCCGTGATCTTTATCAGCGGTGATATGGGGGATCCGATCACGCTTCCTCTCCCGGTGACAAACAGGATGATCTGCGCGCCGGCAGAGATGAGGTCAACGATGCCTTCTGTGTCATTTGGGTTGGTATAGCCAAACTGCATAAAGTGCGGGTCAGGAACGGAGTCCATGAGCCATAGACCGGGGTGAGAGGGCGCTTCGGAAACCTTGATCACGCCCTGAATCGAGCGGCTGCCGCTCTTGGCGAATGCTCCAAGGCTCTTTTCCTCAATGGTGGTGAGTCCACCGGCAAAGTTCCCGGGAGAGACGGAGTACTGGCGCACGGCTCTGCAGTACTGCTCTGCTTTCTCGTAGGTGAGTCCCAGAGCGATTCGGGCTGCCTCGCCGACTGCTCTCGCCTCCAACTCACCGCGAAGGCCGATCATCTCCACAACTTCCTCAAAGACAGCCGTTCCGCCTTCATCGACCAGCCAATCAAAGAACCGGCCAACGACGGGGTTTCCAGCCAGACCGGAGGTGCCGTCGGAGCCGCCGCACTCGCAGCCAACCACGAGATCTGGCCAGAACATGGAAACTCGAGGGACTGCTTCCAGTTCCCGCTTCAGCGCATTGAGCAAGCTCTTTCCAAAGCGAATGCTGGATGTGGTTCCTCCGTGCTCCTGAATGAAGAAGGATCGCGCCGGACGCCCGGACCTGCCTATGGCCTCGGCAATCCGTGCGGGTTGCGTATATTCGCAGCCCAACCCCACGGCCAGGATGGCTCCGACGTTGGGATGTCTGCCCAGAGCCAACAGGAGTCGAATGGCATATTCATTGTCATAGCAACCCGGGAAGCCGATAACATGGGTATCAGGCTCGCCCTGCGCAATCTGGTGCGCGACAAATTCGGCGCACTGCACCGTATAAATGACCAGCACGATATTGCGAATGCCTTTTCTGCCGTCATCTCGCAGGTAGCCTTGCCATTGAGGATCATTCATATCGAGTCTCCGTTGGAATGCCGGAGTTTTGATCCAGGCGAGAGGATCTGGCGTCATAGCGGCTCCTGCAATTATGCAGATGAACCCATTGCCCAGCGCCGATAGCGACGGTAGCCACCCCAATCTGGACGCCATATTTGACGATGGCCTCGCCTTCGGGAATGGAGCGGAGAGCGATTTTGTGCCCGGCCGGCAAGTCTTGCTGTGTTCGCAAGAACAACTCCGGGCCTTCCCCGCGGTGCTCAAGGAGATCCCCCGTTCGGGCGTCACCCAGGAGAGTGGCGACGTTGTCCTGAGCATGAATCTGGAACAATACCTGTTTGCCGCTCATAAGATTCCGTAACGGTCGAAGACAGAGGAGCTGGTTGCGCCCTCTTCGATCTCCCTGCGCACGCGCTTTTCGCCCGCAACCTTGTCGAGAGATCTCTGGACGACTCGCTGCTCGATCTCGCGTGGAATCACAACGACTCCGTCTCTGTCCCCAAAGATCAGGTCTCCAGGTTCGACGAGCACTCCTCCCACCTCAAGCGTGCAGCGGAAAGCAGAGACCACGGAACGAACTCCGGCGTCCTGGGAGAAGCTGCCCCTGCTGAAGACCGGCCAATCTTGCTCGATAACCTTGAGGGTGTCGCGGTGAAACCCATCGATCACTGCTCCCGCAGCACCGCGCGTCTTGGCGGTTGCGGTCATGATCTCACCCCAGGCGGCGCAGTTCATGGAGCCTCCGCTCGCCAGGTAGATCTCACCGGGCTGGAGAGAGTCCAAGGCGTCGGTGAGCAGCCCGAAGGGCCGAGCCTGGGGCCCGGTAACTTCAGAGATTTGAACCGGCATCGCGCGACCGATGAGCCGATGCTCGAGGCGTAAGGGCTTGATGGGCTGCGGAAGGAACTGATGCCATCTGCGCTCCAGATCAAGGATGTCCCCCACAACCGGCGTGAAGAGATGTTCGCGAATGATTTCAATCAGCGGATCGGTGGGGTTCAAACTCATATCGACGCCACTTTATCACCGCGGCGCAAGATTCCGAAAATTCATAAAGCTTGAATCTATAATCGCTTTTACCGATGGATCTGCAGCAACTCAGGGTGTTTCGTGAGGCAGCGAAGACAGGTGGGTTCACACGAGCCGGCGCCGAGCTTCGTCTTTCGCAGTCGACGGTCAGCCTGCACATCAAGCGTTTGGAGGAAGAACTTGGCTGCCTTCTGTTTCAGCGCGCGAGGAAGAGGGTCTACCTGAATGATGCGGGAAGGCTGCTGCTGGAGCATTCAGAGCGGATCTTCAGCGCGCTGCGAGACGCGGAGATGGCCATTGGCGAGCTTACCAAGCAGCAGCGCGGAGTGATTCGCCTGGGCAGTGGCGCCACGACACTCACCTATCTGCTGCCGCGTGTTCTCGGCGCCCAACAGAAGCGGCACCCGGAGATCGAACTGGTGATCACGACGAGCTCCAGCGAGATGCTTGCGCTCGGCGTGCATCAACAGAAGTTGGATATGGCAGTCGTGATGCAGCCAGTGGATCCTTCGCTTGAAGTCGAGTGGCTCCCGTTGCTCCGCGAAGAACTGGTCTTCATCGTGAATGCTGGACACGCCATCGCGGACAAGCGATTCCTGCTGGCGGAAGACGTCAGGGACATTCCTTTCATCTCTTTTCATCAAGGCTCCGCGATGCGGGCTCATGTTGACAGGGAGTTGGAGGCTCTACAGATCGTTCCGCGCATCACCATGGAGTTCGAGAATATTGAGGCGATCAAGGCGATGGTGCGCTCTGGGCTGGGAGCTGCCATCCTGCCGGCCTGTAGTGTGCAAGGGGGCCAGTCAGCGATCCGAGCGATGAGGTTCCGCGACCACCCGATGGGAAGGGATCTCCTGCTGGCGCTTCCGCGTTCTTCATACATCCCGCGTCCCATTGCCAACTTCGCGAACCGCCTTGCGAAGGGTCTGACAGGCAAGAACATTCAGCAACTACGCGATGCCTCGCGGGACGACAA
Source organism: Granulicella sp. (assembly GCA_027335345.1). Classification (GTDB taxonomy): domain Bacteria; phylum Acidobacteriota; class Terriglobia; order Terriglobales; family Acidobacteriaceae; genus Granulicella. The sequence continues at coordinate 13,011 of DAHWOF010000110.1, forward strand.
GTTGCATCGGCCAATCCCTCCGGCGACTTCAAAGAGCAGAGGAGGTGGGAGCCGAGCTTTCTCGGTTGGCCGCATCGATGACGTTGTTCGATTTAACAGATGAATCTCCGGGGATCTGAGATGGTATCGTGACGAACGAAAGAGAAATTGTTTCCGCCGGAGATGAGATCCATGTATGCAAAATCCTTCAGCGAAGGGGAGCCCTTTCGCTGTGCCGGAAATGACTTTGTGATGCTGTTGCCGCGAGACCATACAGGGGCGTGTGAGGCGGTGCTGCAGACGGTGGGTCCGGGAGGAGCGACGCCTTCCAACAGCCATGAAACGTTTATGCAGATTTATCTGATATGGAGCGGCGAAGCGGAGATCTTCATTGGTCCGGAGGTAAAGCGCGTGGCCGCACCAGCAATCGCTTTTGTCCCGCCACGTACGGAGCACTGGGTGAGGAATCTCCTGGGAGATCGCGAGCTGCATTATCTCTACATCAGCGTGTGGCCCAGTGGAATTCCGCAGGAAGAGACCGAGGGTGGCTGGAAAGAGGTTTACGCCAAGATCATTGATAGCTATGCCAGCCGCGGTTACCCGGCTGGAACAAGGAGTTAGCTGGAGGGCACTGCAGTGAAGATCACCGACATCGCCATCAGCGTGATTGCCAATCCACATTCGGAGATAGTGACCGCAGGAGTGAAAGGCGGCAAGGCTTCACACGATATTGTCTTTCTGCAAGTGAAGACGGACGAAGGAATTGAAGGCCATGCCTTCGCATGGGGCGGCCGCAGCGGCCAGGGAACTGCCCATCTGATCGCCAGTATTATTCGACCGCTGCTCATCGGCCAGGATCCGCTCGATCGCGAGCTGCTTTGGCAACAAGTGCGGCGCATGGACAGGTGGTGGGGATTTTTGCCGATCTATGCCCATGGGCCGGTGGATGTTGCTCTCTGGGACATCGGCGCCAAGGCTGCCAGACTCCCGCTTTACCGCTTCCTGGGCGCGTATCGGACGAGGCTGCCGGCGTATGCAAGTTCATTGATTCTGCCCACGACTCAGAGTTTTGTGGAACAGGCCAAGGGGTATCAGGCGATGGGTTTTACGGCTTACAAGATCCATCCGTGGGGCGATCCTGGGCGCGACGTGGAGGCCTATCGCGCACTGCGCTCTGAGTTGGGCGGCGACTTTGTGCTGATGTCCGATCCTGTGGCGGGATATACCCAGCAACAGGCGCTGCGCATCGGGCGCGAGTTGGAAAGACTGAACTACTACTGGTTCGAGGAACCCCTCTCGGACTATGACCTCTATGGGTATCAGGAGTTGTGCCGGGCCCTGGAGATTCCCATCGCCGGAGTGGAGTCCACACCCGGCGGCCTCTTCGGAACCACGCAATATCTCGCTCAGCGTGCCGTGGATATCGTGCGTAGCGATGTCTCCTGGAAGGGAGGGGTGACTGGGCTGATGAAGACCGCGGCGCTCTGCGAGGCCTTTGGCGTGAACTGTGAGGTTCACACGACGACCAACGCACTGTTGGATCTCGCGAATCTGCACGTGAGCTGCGCCATCCGGAACTGCGAATATTTCGAGATACTGATTCCCCAGGAGCCGTTCAGCTTCGGAGTCAAAAATCCGATTCGAATCGATTCGGAGGGTTATGTCAGCGCACCGGAGGGAATGGGCTTGGGCGCGGAGATTGACTTTGACCTTCTGGAGAACAACATCATCTGCCGCATCTGAAGAGTTTGTTGAAGGTCAAGGTTTCGGTCCCAATCTACTCAAACCACCGCGCACCTTGGCTGCCGCTCCAGCCTCCGCTGCGCCTCGCTCAGGGCTTCAGAGCGATTCACCATAAGCTCTCAAGGAATCCGCATATGTTTTACGCCCGTCGTTTGGGTTGAAATCACTGGCCCGCCGTCACCTGTTCAGAAGGGCGACGAGCGCAAGCCTGAGCGATTTCTGGCCTGACTTGGTGCGCTTCAAACACCCTTCTTCGGCCGGCCGGTCGCAGGAGGGGGTTCCGTCGTGCAGGCTGGTTGCAGCAACCACTCCAACAGAGAAGATATTTACTATACGAAACCACACGGTGCAGGGTATGATTACCCTCGCGTCAGCCGTTTGGGATTTGCAGGATGAATGGACTCCGGCAGTCGCAGCAGGGAACTCCTAGATCACGACAAGGAACTCTGCCGTGGCGGCCCGGAGCCGTGGCTTCTGTGAGCGCAGTGAGAGGAATCAAGGAATGGCTTCAGTTCTGACGGGAATCGGGTGGCATATGGTGGGTGCGGCGGCGGCCGCGTCCTTTTATGCGCCCATCGAAAAGGTGAAGAGGTGGTCGTGGGAGACTACCTGGGTGATCGCCGGCATCTTCTCCTGGGTACTGCTCCCACTTTTGGTAAGCCGGATTCTGCTGGCGGATTTCTTCAGCTTTTACTCGATCATTCCCGGTCATGTGCTGGTTCTGACATTTCTCTTCGGCTGCATGTGGGGGGTGGGGAATGTGAGCTATGGGCTGACGATGCGCTATCTCGGCATGTCGCTTGGCATCGGCGTAGCCATCGGCGTCACGCTGGTGGTTGGTACGCTGATTCCACCCATGGCGCATGGCCGGCTGGGATCTCTTTTGGCCACTCGCGCGGGTCATTTCACCATCGCAGGAGTTGTGCTGGCGCTGCTTGGCATTGCGGTGGTTTCCTGGGCGGGCCACCAGAAGGAGCAGCGCATGGGGATTCGGACGGAAGAGTTCAGCGTCAGCAAGGGGCTGCTGCTGGCCATTCTTTGCGGAATCTTTTCTTCCGGGATGTCGTTTGCGATGGATGCCGCGCGTCCGATGGCGGTGGCGGCGCAGCAGGCCGGCGTGAAGCCGCTTTACGCGGCGTTACCCAGCTACGTGATCATCATGGGCGGGGGAGCGCTGATCAACTTTAGTTACTGCTTCTTCCGTCTGCTCTTCCGTCAGGAGCTTTCACTACGCCGCGATCTGGCTGAGCCGCAGCGTATTTTGCTCAGGAACGGAGGGATGGCGGCCTGTGGCGGGATCATGTGGTATCTCCAGTTCTTCTTTTACGCCTGGGGTCAGGCGAATATACCTGTTCACCTCGCCTACATCAACTGGATGTTGCATATGAGTCTGTATGTTCTCTTCGGAGGGCTGGTGGGGCTGGCGCTGGGCGAGTGGCGGGAGGCACAAGGCCGGCCGGTGCGCCTGTTGTGGGTGGGCATGTTGATGATCATTCTCGCGGCGAATCTGGTTGGCTTGGGCGCCGCTTCCTGATGGCTGATTTCTGTCTGATCTGCGGCCCGTGCGACGGATGGATTCTGCGACGACAAGGGATCAGTTGCTCAGGGCCAAGCAGGACGGCGCGAGCCTTCATCGATTCCTGTCCATGGTTGTCCGCTGTTCCGAGGGGGACGGTCTTCGGATCTGAAAGGCAGGTTGCTTGGAAACAGTTGGACCTGTGGGCTGAAAGCAGCCGTCTCCAGAGCGGCCGCTGAGGAGTCCCTGGAAGCTCCCGCGTCGCAGTCGCGGCTTACGAGCTTCAGGGACATCCTCGGGTTGGGCGCAAACCTCTGCGTTCAAGGTCTGCACGCTTTCAGGGCAGCGGTTCGTCGATTGGCTTGACAGGAGATCGACTGCACCCAAGGCGGTGAGCGCGATGGAGCGAACCGTCGTTGGGAGAGCCCGAATTGTGGAGGTGCTCTTAGTTACTCACCTGCTTTTGGAGCCTTCTGGTGCTCAGCAAAGATGTGGGCTTGGTGACAGCTCACGCAAGTCTTGCCCTTCATGAATGGATCCGACTTCAGTTGTGCCACCTGATCACTGTGGCAGGTGGCGCAGGTGCTTAGCGCCGGCATACCAGCGAAGTCTTCCGCGGTTGTCTCACCGTGGCACACGGTGCATTGGATCCCATTTGCGCCATGGGGGCTGGCCTTCCATTGGTCATAGATCACCTTGTGGCAGGTAGCGCAGGTGTCCCCGGCTGGAATCAAGCGATGGTGAACAATCGTGGGTTGATCCTGCTGTGCCATGGCAGACCGGACGGCGACTGCCAGAACGAGAAAAGCGAACAGCGAGAGACCAAACATGCCCGAGGCGAAACTTTTCACAAACAGACCTCCTTTGTACGGTTTCCAAGTATTGAGCCGGAGATGTTTCTAATCAGTGATATACGTCACGTCTTGCCGGAATCGTCTCGGCGCGGTGACTTCAAAGCCTTTCGCCAAATGAATGCAGGTGAATCTTGGTCGATGCCCCTGGGCCGCTGCGATCATGCGCTGATGGCGGAGTGGGCAGTTTCTATCGTGGAAAGGACTGCGGGCGGAAGGTCGGCTGTTTTTGTCGCTTACAAGCCAACGCTCGGAAATGGCGAGTGCGAGCGTCCTGGGAAGATCGTTTGAGAAACGACGTAGTGGAAAAGAAGGATAGCTCAATCGCCTATGAAGATCCAATGGAGCATTTCTCCCAGCGAACGCTGCTGGAGCTTGATAGTGCCCGTTCCTGGAATCACCGGTTTCGAAATGTCACAGCAGACTACCCCATACTCAATGGGCAACGAGAAGATGTCGTCAATGTCTTTGAGTGACCCGGCTTCCGGGAAATGGGTAAGGCCGTCATCTCCTGTCTTTTTCTGAATGAACCTGCATTTCACTTTGGTCTTGATGCCCGTGCCGCTCGTTGCCCAATCGTAGCGGAGAGTGATCGGAATTCCTTTCAAGGGCCTTCCGCTTTTTGCATCGATTGTGAGCGCTCAACGAACAGCATCTTGTGCGGATTGTCGAAGCGCGTAAGACTCGACACATGGGGCGGCAAAACAAGACAGTGCGAGCGGTCTGGCGGGAGTTGGTTGGGGAGCAGGAGATGAGTGGCGCAGGCGTGGCGGAGTTTTGCCAGGCACGTGGGCTACGCGTTGGGCAGTTTTACGCCTGGCGGCGAAGGCTGCGGGAGAGAGCGGAGGGCGGCTTTGTTGAGGTTGCGGTGGTGGCGGCACAGCCGGAGGGCGGACTCAGCCGCCGGTCGCGGTTTGTTCAACCAAGGCGGATCGAGGGCAGATCGCGGGATTTCGAGGCGTCTGCCATCGAGGTTCGTCTTTGCGGGAGGCGTAGTCTTCGAGTGGCGCCTGGATTTGATAGCGATCATCTTTGCGCGGTGATTCGAGTGCTGGAAGCGATGCCGGTTTCGGTGGGAGCGCTGGCGTGGGCATGATGGGACTGCCGAGCCTGCGTTCGCTGGATGGGGCTTCGGCTGCGCGGATCTGGCTTGCGGCCGAGGCGGCCGACATGCGCTGCGGGTTCGATCGCCTGGCAGAGCGGGTGCGCGCAGTGGTGGGCGAGGATCCGTTGAGCGGCCACTATTTTCTATTGCCAGAGGGAGAACCCCCGGCTTTGCCGGGGTCTGGAGTTTCTACATTTGCCTGAACGATTGTTCGCTGAGGCGGCTAGGTGAATAGGTCTGGCAATAGATTAATAGTTTGACATACCTACGTAACTAGATTACATTATTCCTGAGTCTTTGCTCAGGAGCCTTCCATGAACG